>NZ_CAJMZF010000082.1:0-13191 GCF_905220245.1 Paraburkholderia sp. J63
CTTGCGCGAAAATTTGGCTCGGTCAGACAGGCTGCCGAAATGATGCGTGCGGTTTCAGACCAGGCTGAGTTGGTGGGCCTCAGGTATCGATTTGAGTCAATGCTGTTCGGAGATACGGTGGACGCACATGCACTCGTAAAGTCAGCGCCTTCCAGAGAGGCAAAAGCGCGCATCACTGAGATGCTTTTTCAGGCGGGTACCGCAGACGGTAAAAACATCTTTGACCGTGCAGTGCTTTCACAGCTTGGTGCCGATGCTGGAATAAATCCCAACGGGGTCGACTTTGAAGGTGAGCCGCAGCGGGCTGAAATCAAGGAGGACGAGATGGAGGCAAACGCCATCGCAAGTGGTGTGCCTCTGTTCGTCTTCAATTCACGAGCGTATATATCGGGTGCACAACCCACGCAGGTCTTCGAACGGGCGTTGCGTCAGAGTATGGCGGACATCGGTGCGCACAAGCCAGAAGGACAGTCGTGCAGTTCGGATGGTTGCATATGGTAGGGGAGTTCGGAGCATTTTTCTTCGCATAGTCTCGCGCCGTCTCATTGCGGCTTACCGATGTGAAAAAGTCAGCGACTACTACTACCTGCCTATCACTGATGCCTATCGGAGCTTTCCGGGGCTGGGTGCGGAGGTAGCTCGCCACAACTGTGCTTATCGGAGCAGAGAAGCATATTGAATCCGTGTCTCGGCAATTTATGACGGTCGTTACGGTGTGGCCGCGTGCGCTACCTTGTCGGCGTTCAGTCCACCCTAGCTATTTCTTGCCTTTGAGGGTGAATGTGGCCAGGAGCGATTGAACGTCGACCTTCTGCCCCAGAAGCAAAAGCAGGCGAGCGTGAAGCACCGTGTTCTCAAGAACGAGCTTTGCGGTGCTCAGTAGGTACATCGCATGGAGGTCCGACTCCGACATCACAGTTTCGACCACGTGGTGTCGCTCCACAAGCGAGCTCATGACAAGGCGCCTTAGCTCCTGCTCACCAAAGGGCAGGTCCGCATAGTCAATTGGGTCCTCTGCTTCGATTTCGCGCAGCAGGTCAACAAGCGATTCGATGCTCACTTCCATGTGCTAGCTCCTTGACGGTGCTCAGACTGTTCATGAAGTGCTTCCAGACTAACGATTTCGGTGTCGAACGTCTAGCGTTCGTCCGTTACACATCAGCAGCCTTTATATTGAATTCTCGTTGAGTTCTATCGGTGGAGACCTATAAACACCATCGAAGCTACCTTTTGTATCACGACGCGTGGCGGCCCTTGGACTATCCATAGGAATTCCAAGTCTCCCGGTGCTGTGAGGCGGGTCTTGATACGTATCAAGACCGACGCTATGCGCTGCGGACACCATGCTTCGAGCGTACCCCATATCGTTAGCACTTTGCCGGAAGGGCGGTGACCTCGCGGAGCGTCGTGACGAGGTTTCCCCAAGACGAAGACCATCGCGTCTCCCTAATTCGGCGACCAAAGGCGTCGGTGATTCGCAATACGCCGGTGTCAGGAAAGAACGTGAGTGTGACGGCAATGCCGTCAATGACGCAGGTTTCGGTAAACGCTTTCGTTGCCAGCACGTTGGCCTCCGTTGGATGGGCGGCGAGAGAGAATCGAGCAGGCGTTGTCACGCAAAGACTGTGCTGATGGGCGCAGCCTCATCCGGGCGCCCATGTATGCCGGGCTTCCGGCGCAATCGGCATCCAGGCGTGTCTCGGGCTAAAGAGCGACGCGATGTTGGATTCAGACGAACACTTCGCCGCATCGACTCCGCAAAAGGCCAACACCCATGCTTTAAACGCGTGGCGCCATGCGTTCTAGTCTGTCTACGCGCTAGTTAGCGGGCTGAACACGCGTCAATGGCCTGATTTCGCGTGGATGGACCTATGACGACGCTACCATTGGCCGCGGCGCAGCGAGGGGCGCTGGCGTGGCGCGACAACGAAAAAGCTGAGGACACTGGTGAGCGTGGAGAGCACGATGCTATTTTTGCGGCTCGTCCCCGTCGACGCTTGCTTGCGCCGACTCATCAGGATGCATGGAGTAGTAGGTGTCGGACAGGGTCGAACATATTCGCGCGAGCGCAGCGAGATTCACCGCTTGGTCCACATGTTCGAGTTCTCCAGCGTTGAGGATGTCGTCTAGTACCGGGGCGAGCCGGCGCAGTCGCCGGAATGTCTCCTCATCGAGTTTCATTTCACTTCTCGTGTTCAATCGAATACGGTAGCACGGCACCAATGCGAATCTGCCTTCGTCAGCAGCGAGAATTCGACGTCACGCCCCTCTGCTGCCCTTTTTGCTGCCATGCAGCATAAATAGGGGCAAAACCCAGACCTTGACCTCGAGCCATCTTGTTGCGAGGAGCGTTGGGCCTAATCATCAGGCAGATAACGGCAAAATAGCACACCTCATGCACGTCGCATGAGTCGATTGTGCAACGCACAATTATTTAGCGCTTTTCACGTGCTGGTAAAGGGATTACCCTTAGTGGGTTCCCCCATTGGAGGCTTGTCGTTGTGTCTACTCTTCTCGAGCTGGACGGACTCGTTGCAACCTGGCGTCGGATTCACCCGAATTCTGATTCCGGGTCGTGGGGGTGCTGCGAGCTGGATGGCCGAGGTGAAACTGTGCCGCTTCCTCAACCTTCAGCAAGGCGCCAGATTGTTCTGACCGACGTCTACTGCCAAATCGCCGAGCAGATTGGTCACGTGGCGGCAATGTCGGTCGCCGTGACGACGCCGGCATTCGGCATCCGCATAGCTGACGTCGTCTGGATGCCGCCCGAAAAGTGGGAAGGGTTTGACCGAGAAGGTCCAATCCCGTTTGTGCCAGACTTGTGTGTCGAGGTGCTCCTCGACCGGGAGTTTCCAGACGACATCGCCCAGCGGGTTAGGGCTTACCTTGAGGGCGGTGCCCACGAGGTCATCGTTGTCGGTCAGCACGGAGAACTGGAATTCTATGACGCGTATGGCCCGCAGCAAGCCTCGGCGTTCGGAATAACGCTCTCCCTTGAGCAAATGTACTTCTAAGAGTTAGCCCTGTTCGTGGTTACTCGGAGTGTCAGAAAGAGCGCATAAATACGCCGGTGCGAAAGTTCATAAAGAATTCAATGCATGGTCTTGCGCGCGAGAGCGTTGAGCAGGGTGGTGACGCTCATGTCCTCGTCGAGCTCAGGCCAGAATAGTTGCTGGCCGTCCAGAGAGATTGCGAGGTGCTCGCGCTGTTCACTGGATGCCTCGTCGAGAATAGGGAACAGGCGCAGGGGCAATTGGATAGCGCGGCCGTCAGACAGGTCGATATACATCATCGGACCATCGAAGGCGACGTCGATTGCATAGGGTTGCATGGCGAGTCTCCTGTTGGCAGGCGGGACTTACAGGATAGGTCGTTGTGGGCTGTCACCCAAGCAAAGAAAATAGCCCCGCATTTCGAATGCTTCTCGGGTGTACTTGTGGCTGTCACGCGGGCACGCGCTGTGCAAGTTCATTTGTGGCAGTGCGAGCCTCCCACCCTTCGCCACGTGGGTACTAGGTCACAACAGTCAGACGCGTTGCATATGCAACCAATGATGAATGCGCCTGCGAGCATTCCAATTGACGCTCCGATGCCGCCCGAGAGGCTGGTGCCACCAATGACTGCGGTCGTCATCGTGTCGAACTTGATGCCGATACCAGCGTTCGGCAAGCGTCGCCTGCTATTTGATAAGTTGCAACACGTCGCGGAACTGGGGATGCTGACTGGAGCGTAACCACTCGAACGCGACCATTTCCACGGTCGACACTTCGGCGCCCGCTCTGGCGAGCCGGTCTATCGCCGCATCACGGTCTGAAGTTTTACGCGAACCGATTGCGTCTTTGACGAGCGTGACCTGCAAGCCGTGACTCAACAAGCCAATCACAGTTTGCAGTACACAGACGTGCGCCTCGCAGCCAGCAACAATTATCCTCGTTCGCCCTCGAGGTAACGCGCCGACAAGGCCTTCGGCGGTTGCGTCGAAATGGTCCTTAACGACGGTGTTCGAACACAGGCTCTTGATATTCTCCAGATTCTCTCCAAGCCGCTGCGGACTCTGTTCGGTGCCGACGATGGGCACGTTGAGCAACTGCGCGATTCTGCCCAGCCTGGCAACCTGAGCTACGACCACCGCTCCTTCATGTATTGCAGGCATAAGTCTCGTTTGCAGGTCTACCAGAACGACCACTGATGCCTCTAGCATATACAGCATTGCCTTTCCTTTGGAGGGCCGTCTTCTAGGATAGCTTCGTTTGCGCGCCAGTGTACCGAAGCTGGTGGTCCGATTGTTGACATAGTAAACCGGTGCGGGCCACCCACGAGCGTCTCTATCTCGGTGCCGCTGCAGCGGACCGCTGTTCTGCATTCGAGGCATCCGCACGCCCAGTTTCGTCCGGGCAGTGACTGCAGCCTGTCATCGGTCGACCTCACTTTCGATGAGCGCCGTCGACGGCCGTCATCAATCACAGCCGTATTGGCTATCCGGTCGTGCAGCGCCTGCTTTTGTCGGTTGAACAGAACCCACAAGAATCCGGCACCGCACGTCGCGAAGGTCAGCAGGTACCCTAGTGTGCGCAAACCGGCTTGCTGCGCTGTCATTGGCCGTCCGGTATCGGCATCGACTATCCGAAGATGCAGTGCGCGTTTCCCGGGTGAAGTGCCCCATGTGGCCCACAGCAGGCCGGTTATGAGGATGGGAATACATTGGCCGATTGCCAGCCACAAAACGATGGTGGAAGCGAAGGACTCTGGCGCCTTGAGGATTTCATCCGTTGGTGGACCGAGCGGGACGAAAAGCACGATTACGGTCCACCAGATTGAATCGATGGCCAACGCGCTGGCGCGTCGCGAGCAGGAAGCATATCGCATCTGAACCCTAGGCCTGGTTGATTGACATTACGAACTTCCACGCGGTACGCGCCGACTTCCCGCGAATCTCCCGCATGCCGAGCGTTAGCTTCAGCTCAAGAAGAAAGCTGACTCAGCTAGTCAGAAGTTCGCGAGACACAAGGACTGGAAATCGTTTGCATCCAGGCGGTTAAGCAACGGCTGCTTCAGCACCCATCTGGGTTGGTCGCGGTAAGCAAAGCTTTATCATGACACGCCGGGCATTTTCGTGAGACCACGGTGTCGTTGCAGTGAATCCAGTTCGTTGATGGGAACTGGCCCATGGGCTACTCGCGACGTGGAGGAGCATTGACGAGGGCGGGCATATTTAAGGACATATGATTGGTACTGCCAGGGTATTTGCCGAACAGGAGGCAGTTCATCGCCTCCGCCCTATGTCCAGGAAGCTACGTATGCGATGGATGCCTTCGCCGAAAGGCCTTGCGCGATGCCCATCGCAGACGGGGGGCTTCGCTTAGCGCGATGGCGGGTCTCTCTGCTCGACCAAGGCATCGAAAGCTTCCCGCGCCTCCTTTAGTTCCTGCATGGCAGCTGCAAACCGCGCCAGCTCGAGTGTCGATGGTTGTTCATTGGGGGCCTGCCCGTAGTGAGCTTCCAACCGCTGGGACGCCGCATGTACCTCGCGCGCGGCACTCACTACACGTTCGAGGGCGGATGCTTCCGCCGAGGCCTTCTTTTCCTTCATCTGCGCTCCTGCGAACAAACACACTGCAAACCTGCGCTGAATTCAGTCAGTAGTCAATCTTGCGGGTCGTGTTCGGCGACGGTTACGTGATTACCTCGCGAATTCTGCTGCGGTCAATGCTATCGGTGCGCCAGATGACTTGAGCATCCGCCGTTCAGCTGCGGCAGTAATGCGCTGTTGTCCGTCGGCGAATGCTTTCAATGTGCGCACGTCATTCGCGCCGGACGGCAACCAGAAATATTGCTCGAGAGCCTCGCGGCTGATTGAACATTGCACCGACTGGTTACGGGCAGATATGACGAAAAGGACAAGCTTTCCATCCGCGGAAAGGCTGACGTCGGCGGCGAAGGTGGAGTCCATGGTTAGTGCGCTTCAAGTGTGTGGGCATGGTGGCCGCAAACAATCAAATGTATCGTCTCGCATCTGTTGAATACAGCTGATAATAACGCGAGAGGGCGCTAGCAGGTGGTATGAGCAGTGGACCCGTAACTGACGAAGCGTTCATAGCCCGCTGCGCGGAGTTGACCCTGTAATCCCGGACACAGCATCACACTCGAGACTGCTGAATCCATCGAGGATGCAAAAAAACTGCGTTTAGGATGCTAGGATAATTCGCACGGGGCACGCGGAGACCTGTATGGAGACGTTCACAGACGCTTATCTAGGGCTTGAGATTCATGTGCAGGTTTTATTCGTTTCGTCTGGAGAAGCTGACATCTCTTGCCGCATCGTCGACCCATCTGAACCACGTCTTGCGCCACTTACTGCGGAGGTCATGCGAGTCCCGGGCGGTCCGTTTCCTCATGCAGCGGCGGCACGCATCGGGGTGGCGTACAGTATGGGCATCATCGATTGCTATCGCGACGAAGACGACGAGCGCACCCTGCATTGACGATGCATCCAACGGGCGCGGAACAGGGCATGAGGCAAATCTCAGGCAGCTCCGAGGCGTTCGGTTTTGATGGTCGCCAGTCTGCTGCCGGCGAAGGGTCATTGCCCCAATCTACGCTTGCACGCTTTCCTGATTCAGGTTCCGGCGTCCCGCTGATTGCAAAGTGCTCCAGCGACTTTCGTGCGCTGGTCCCATAGCAACCATCCCCTTGGTTGCCGAACGGCCCGAAATTTACAAAAAAATACTTCGCTAGTTAAACTGTGTTTTTTTCATCTAATTGATTTCTTGGATGATTTTTCAGATTTTGCTATGGACGGCACACTGGGCGAGATGATATAAATCCTCTGTCACGCGTCGCCGAGCACAATGCCGACCGACGTTTCGCGCTGCCTTTTCCATTGAAGAGCATCGGCCAGTGACCGCTAGCGTGGACGAGGAGTGACCGGTGGCACGCTAGGGAGATTCGTACCACGGGGATGGGTCCTGAGATAACGAACGCGCTGGCGAAGCTAGAGGCGCGAGACCCGAAATAGTCTGGCGGAGCCGTATTGGCGGAAGGTTTCCAGGCGCTAGCCTTGGGGACCCGATGCATACATTTTGAGTTTCAAACTAGCAACCCTAAAGAAAGAATATCTTTTTTGAGGGTTGGTTTTGATATTCATGAGCATGAATGCTCAGGTTATTCCCTTTTTTTGTTGCTCTTGCAAAGAGATTTCATTGGAATAACCGGCATTTGACTAGGGTTTCATTTCCGTGTTGGGCCGCTGCGCGGCTCGCTTACCAGGAAAGGAGTTGGCGGGCGCGGTGATTTCGGGCACGGTGCGTCGATTCAGAGCGATGCGTTAGTGTTCCCCTGGTCAGCGGAAAGGTGAGGCTACTCGAACGTTGCTCTATCTCGCTTGAAGAAAACGAACCCGGACGCCGCGTGCTACTAACCAAGCCCAAGCGAGCCACCTCCCGTGATGCATACTGCTTCACGCTTTGGAGTCGTCAGAGTCCACTGGTGGCAGGCGCCTGCCCATAGGGGGCATCGAGCGTATGCGCTGGGCAATTCAAAATGCGGCCACGGTCGATAGGGCACAGCTTTCTGGAGTCGTGCCGGGGCAGATGAACCAAAATGTTTACGCTTGGCTAGCGTACCACCTGATGAGCGCCTTCAGCGCGGTCTCGTCGGCGACCCGGCAAGAGACCTGGTTTGGCGCGGCCAGCTTTGAGTCCTTCTGTTGAACAATGCGTTGTCCCGCATACGGTTTGTCGTCCGGCTCGACGCCAACGATAGGCGGAAGGACGCAGCGTTCCAGCAATATCCGCGTTGTTTGCGCCTTGTGGTGCCCCGTCTGCGCATTGACGTCGCCAAGTACGACCGCGAACTGCTTCGCGCGTGGTGCATCCATCTCAAACAATTGCACCTTGCTTCTGTCTGGCTCGTCAAGAGCGCGCATTGGCAGTTCGTGAGTGAGAGCACCACGAATGACGGAAAGCGCTTGGTGCGCCGGATAGGGAAGATTGCGGGCCATCGCTTTTTACCTTCAAATATATTTGGTGGGTCGTTATCGAGGAGGGCGCTCTAGCAGCTGCGCACTGCGGAAATTGTGCTTGATTGAAACAAGCTAAGAGAACCGCCAAGGTCGTGTCGTTCCACGATGTAGTCCTCAGTCGGATTGCGGGTCGTCTTGAAGCATCAATAGCTGTTCGGGGAAGAAGATACGCATCACACACTGCAGCATTACCTTGCGGTCCACCCGGTAAAGGTCAGCGAGGGGGAACGCAGCGTCGATAGGCAGCGTGAATACGCCGCGTTCGAGCTCTGTGATGGTTTGAGTGCCGCGGTTAAGGGACTTTGCGAATTCGGCGCAGGTCGGGTCATCAAGACCAATGGCCTTTCTTCGAGCAGACAAAGCAGCGCCGAACTGGGTGGCGGAGCTAACCGTCGCGAGCTCGAACGTCTCATCAGTAACGATGGTGGGTTTGAATCCGCGACGCTTGAGAAGCCATGCCCGAGCGGAAGCGTTTTCGACAAAAACAACGCTATCCGTCTTGCGAGAGGTGAGTTCTCCCGAACTGACCGCATTGCGTACCGTGCGGATGTCAACGTTGGCCAACAGTGCAACCTTAGTCAGTTCGATGTATTGGCCATCGTCCAATGAATAACGACCGTCACCCCGGGCCACAATCTCGTACCACTCGTCGCATGGGCAGTGTTCTTCGGTGCGCACGAGCGTCAGGACTTCCTGGCCACCCAGGACTATATCAATAGGGTGTCTTCCACCATCAATCCCATTTTCCGCGTACTCGTACACCGCTTCGAGCCTCTGCCATGGGCTGCTCGCGCGGACCCGCTCTTTTGCTGCTTGTTCGAGTTCGGGGCGTTGAAAAAACGAAATGGGCTCGTCAGCAACACCGAAGACCTGCTTCCACACGCCCTGAAGGGCGAACACGTTTTCGAGCGTCATAAACGCTTCGTTTGCAACGTGGAAGTAATCGTCGAACAGCTCTTGCTTGGTCAGTTTTTTTGTCACTTGTGATGATTTCCTGGAAAAAATCATTCTCATGGCTGGAGTATCAAGAAGGATGGCATGTCTGTCAAGAAAAATGATGTTTTCGAGGAAATAGTCATTTACTTGATGGAGCGAGCTGCCGCCTGTATCCGTTGTTGGAGGCAAACACGAGCGCATCTGGGGCTCTGGAGGGGCACACTTAATGGCCAACGACCTGCCGCAGCGGCTGACCTCCAGCGGTTTCCCGATGCGCCACGAATACCGATTGCGACGGTTGGCGTCGTACCAAGTGCTCATTCCTCGGGCTAGGCGGGGCGACTATAGGATGTGGTCTCCCCCCGGTGCACGGCAGTCGTCATTAGGAAAGACCCGACTACGCCGAACAGCGGTACGTGCTCGTGGCGTACTTCGTCTGGGCGTGGCAGGTGGCGAGCCCCGCCGAGAAATGGGTTCTTCTGCATGCGAGTTGTAGACAATTTCGTGGATTTCCAGGGAGCTTGGAAACGCGGCTTGAAGAGCCCTTGGCCTACCTGTGGCGCCGCACTCGGCGGCTACCGTAGGGAGCTCACGCTGTCGGTTGAAGGCGCACGGCTGTCGGCTCGAAGCCGAACATGCGCTTGTGGGTGCGAGTCAGATGAGCCGAGTCGGCAAATCCTGCTTCATGCGCGGCGTCTGTCCACGACGCGCCGGACATGGCAGCCTCGATGGCCAGGTTGATGCGCAACCAGAGGAGGTACGCTCTGAACGAGCTGCCGGTCCCGGCGACGAACAGATGTCGAAAATGACTCTCTGAGAGAGAGACAGCTGAGGCCACTTCACCCAGTGATAGTGAATTCCGGATGTTTGAGCGGATATATTCCAGCGCTCGGTGAAGGCGTGGGTCCAGTTCCTCGGCCGGTGTGGTCGCAGTCTCACATAGTACTGCGACAACCAACGTTGCGGACGCAACCATGTCTTTGGCCGACTGGCCTGACTGTAACGCTTCGAATAGCGACCTGGCTGCGGCTCGGGCATCTGCGGCCGGAAGCTCGGTAACGACATTCGAGCCAAATCGCGCGGTTAGTGAGCGCCCAGCGCGGGTCTCGGGTTCCACGAAGAGGTGGGCGAGGGTGGCCGCGCCATCAATTTCGAACTGGTGCGCGCATTTGCTGGGGACGATGGCGCCTTCGTATTGAGTCCAGACCCCTTCGGCCTCCGTGCGAAATCGGAAGCTGCCGTTCAGGGCGATGGCGAGCTGATGGGCATGGTGCTCGTGCCACTGCGTTCTGCCCTGGCCTTCTCCTATCCAGAGGCTGCCGCCTTGCCAGAAGTAGACGCGACCCGACCCGCGCGTCATGGCCGGCTGCAAGGAATCACACCGCAGTTCTTTCACGACGCCGCCTCCTCAAGTCAGCCGTTTCGTTCAAGTTCATTCCGCGCGGGTCCCCAAAAATACTGGACTTCCGACAGCTCATTGTAAAGGACCCAATCATGTTCAAGTTTTCAGCACCGGCTGCACTCGCGGCGGTCGCCGTTTCGCTTCTCACTGCCGCCTGCGGCACACCGCCGGCGAACCTCGACCTTTCGCTCCAGCATCCCAGCTCCCACGGCAAGTTTCTGGTCCGCATGGACCCGCCGGCGTCGGGGCCCGCTATCAACCAGATGCACGCCTGGCAGGTGCGCGTGGAGACACCCGATGGAAAACCTGTGTCGGAAGCCACGATTGGCTTCGGCGGTGGCATGCCGCAGCATGGCCACGGATTCCCGACCAAGCCTCGTATCACGCGCGAGATAGCACCTGGCGTCTATGCCCTCGAAGGCATGAAGTTCAGCATGACAGGCTGGTGGGACATGCGTCTTGCGATTCAGGCTGGTGACGCCGCGGACGAAGCGGAGTTCAACGTCATCGTCGATGATTCCGGGATTCGGCGCGTGGCGGCCCAAGGCAAAGGTTCTGCTTCATGAGCCCGAAACGCAAATCGGGCCCGCATCCGACGTCGCGCTCAAGCGTGAGCAGAAGGTTTCCGGGTGCATTTGCCGTGGTGTCTGTGGTCCTGACATCGCTAACCTTGCTTCTCGTCGCGTTTGGGCGCGCTGACGGCGCTACCGACAGCCTTGTCTGGTCGAAGGAGGAACGCGCCGTTCTCGCTTCGATGAGCCTGCGAAGGCTCCCTGCGCCGCCGCCCGACCCGTCGAACGCGGTTGCAGACAAGCCGGAAGCTGCAGCGCTCGGCAAGCGGCTGTTCGCGGATGCGCGCCTGTCTCGCAACGGTGCGGTGTCGTGCGCCAGCTGCCATGCGCCTGACCACCAGTTTCAGGACGGATTCCCGGTCGGAAAGGGCCTCGGCCCTGGAAAGCGCCGCACCATGCCCGTCGCCGCGTCGGCGTACAGCCCGTTCTTCTTCTGGGACGGGCGCAAGGACAGTCAGTGGTCCCAGGCGCTGGGTCCGATGGAGGATGCTGTCGAGCACGGAGGCAACCGCGTTCAATTCGCCCAAGTCGTGCGAACGCACTACCAGCGTGAATACGAGTCGCTGTTCGGCGCCCTCCCGAATCTGCAGGGCTTGCCGACCAACGCCAGCCCGCTTGGCAGCACCGGCGAGAAACAGGCGTGGGCCCGGATGACGAGCGAACAACGCGACGCCGTCAACCGGGTCTTCGCCAACCTCGGGAAGGCCATTGCGGCCTACGAGCGGACAATAACCTACGGCGAATCCCGGTTCGACCGGTATGTCGAGGCGGTTCTCGCGGATGACCGCACGGAACAGCAAACGCTATCAACTCAAGAGGTCAAGGGGCTCCACCTTTTCATCGGCAAGGCTCAATGCGCGACGTGCCACAATGGGCCGCTCCTGACCGACCAGGCCTTCCACAACACGGGGGTTCCGCCCAGAGACCCAGCGCACCCGGACCTTGGTCGCGCGCCTGCCGCAACCAGCGTTCGGTCGGACGAATTCAACTGCCTGGGCCTCTACAGCGATGCGCTGCCACAAGGCTGCCAGGAGCTGAGCTTCATGGCGACCGACGACCCCAGCATGGAAGGCGCCTTCAAGACTCCAAGCTTGCGTAACGTGGCGCTGCGGGCTCCGTACATGCATGCGGGCCAGCTCGCGAGCCTTGACGCGGTAGTGCAGCACTATGTGCGTTCGCCCGCGGCGGTAGTCGGACATTCCGAGCTGGCTCAGAGTGACTCGGAGCCTACCGGCCGCAGACCCATCCGCTTGACGGAGGCGGAAATGCAGGACGTGGTCGCGTTCTTGAACACGCTGTCAGGGCCTGTCGTGGAGCGCGCTCCTCGATAGACTTCGAGCCGCGGCCAGCCGCTGGACGATTGGCTCCACTATCTACACCATCGTGACCTGCCGTTCGATTGCGCACACAGCACTGGCAGGCGCAAGAACCATCGACACTGACCTGGATAGGCATGCTTAGTGAATCGAACGTTACATGCGCCAGGAAATAGCCACAGGCGGGGTGATTCTATGCTCTCGTCGTTGGCATCGCGAGCTGAGCGCGTTGCGACAAACTTAGATAGGTGTTCTGTACATCCGCAGTTTGGTTATGGGCTACCCCGCGCGCCTAGGCTGTTCATCAATAGCGGCGACGCGTGGACGTCTGCAGAGCTATGTCTGGCAGCGCGCTTTTGTCGGCCGCGGCTTGCCTTACACTTTGTCCACTGCTGCTTACGCAAGGGGGTGTATATGGCTGGACTGCCTGTTACGACGTTTGTCAGAATCCGGCCCGACTCTCTCATTGAGCGGGATGCAGTGGGCTCTGAGTCGGTCGTAGTCGGACCGCCGGATTTTTTGGCGCAACTGAAACCCAAGGTCGGTATTGTCGTTGCCAGCTGGAACCCTGCGATGCAGCTTGGCTGCGCGAGCCGCCTGGGCATCGTGGTTGGGCTAGGTTCCACAGGCGTGAAGGTACGATGGGCGACGACGGATGCCACTTATCGGCCCAATCCGACGGGTCGGCGCTACTGGGTGCAGCAAAAACCGTTTTTCGGATTCGCGGCTGACGTGGCCAAGCGCTACATGCTGGCGGCCGAATTTGTGGAGAAATTTCCGGATGCTGTCATCTTCGATGCAACCCGGGCGCCCGCAAACAAGTCTTTAGAGGTAAGGCCTATTTCCAGCCCAACGGGTGGCTACGTGTACCTGGTCCGCTCACAATATGGGATAAAAATTGGAAAAAGCGTAAACGTGAAATCAAGGACGCGCCTATTCGAGGTG
>NZ_CAJMZF010000083.1:0-13173 GCF_905220245.1 Paraburkholderia sp. J63
GCGGGTGGAGTGAGCGGCGAGGGCGCGGCAGAGCCGCTGCGCCTTCGCCGGATTCACCGCTCTCGCATCCCTTCAGCACCCCTCAAGCATCCTTCCAGACATCCGCATTTCGGGGCGCGGCGCTAACCCGCTCCAACTATCCCGCCTCACTGCCCATCGTCATCGTCGTGAACCGTCTGTAAAAAGCCGGCCACTCGCCCACTGCCGAAAGCCGGGGCGCGGCGTCATAATGGCGCCGATCGAATCCAGGAGATGAAAGTGGCCGATTTGGAGCAACCTCGACAGCCATCCGGGCAGCCGCCTCGAGACCAGGGCCGCTTGCCCCGACTGTACGTGTTTTCGGGCGCGGGGCTCTCGGCGGAAAGCGGTATCTCGACGTTTCGCACGGGCGACGGCATCTGGACGCACACGAGCATCGACGAGGTCTGCAACTACCACACGTGGCGCCGCAACCGGCCCGCGGTGTTCCGCTTCTACAACCAGCGCATCGCCGAATGCTCGGACGCGCGCCCCAACGATGCCCACCGCCTGCTCGCGCAGTGGCAGAACACGTGGGGCACGGAGCGCGTGCATCTCGTCACGCAAAACATCGACGACATGCTCGAGCAGGCCGGCGCGCGCCAGGTCACGCATCTGCACGGCGACATGATCTCGCTGCTCTGCACCGACTGCGACTATCGCTTCCCGAGCAGCGGCGCGGGGCTCGATCCCGGCGCGGCCTGTCCGTCGTGCGGTCAGGTGGAGAGCGTGAAGCCGGGCGTCGTGTTCTTCAACGAAGCGGCGCCCGAATACCAGACGCTCTGGCGCATCCAGCAGGCCATGACCGACGACGATCTGTTCATTGCCGTCGGTACGGCGTTCGAAGTGATTCCGCCCGAGCGGCTGCTGCCGCCGACGCGTTACGGCCGCTACGCGCGCAACATGCTCGTCGATCCCGCCCCGCGCTGCACGGAGTTCTTCGGCGTGGTCGAGCACGAGCCGGCAACCACGGGCCTGCGCAACCTCGAACCGGCCATCGAGCGGATGATGGAAGGCAGCTAGCGCTGCCGCGTGGTGGATGGCTCACGAAGGGCGTGCTGGCGTTGCTGCCGCACGCCCTTTTTGTTGCCTGCCGGCTCTGTGAAGTGCGCGGACGGCGGGGCCGGGGCCGCGTGCGAAACTCGGCGCATCGGAAATACGACGTCATCGGCTGCGGCGATCAAGACGCGATCAAGCCGATCAAGAGGGGGCGCCACGAACCATGAACATCTCGAAGCAGATCATCGGATACCTGCAATCGCGCGAGCTCGTGCTCGCGAGCATCGAGACCTGCACGGCCGGTGCGATGGCGGCCATGCTTGCCGATGTGAGCGGCGCTGCCGGATGCCTCGATATCGGCATCGTTGCGCATACGAGCGCGGCGTTGACGGGTTTGTCGGGCAAGCATGTGCAAGCCGTGGAAGGCGATGCGCAGGCGAACGAGGTGCTTGCCCGTGCGTTGGCCGAAGCGCTGCTCGTGCAGCGCGAGGGGCGTGCGAACGTTGCGCTCGCGAGCATCGGCTGGCTTGCGGCGGAGCACGAGGACAAAGCGCCGGTCTCGCACTGCTTTGCGTGGGCGTGCATGGATCGCGGCGCCGTGGTTTCGGCGAGCGAGACCGTGCTTTTGTCGGGGCGTCGCGAGCAGATTCGGCGCTCTGTTGCGCGACGTGCGTTGCCGGGACTACCGCGCTTCGTCGATTCAATTCTCGCGCGCGAGAACCCCGCGTTCTGAAATGGCATCGGGCGACGCGAGTTATCTACTGAGATTTATAAATAGGTATACGTATACATAGTAATAGTTAACAAGCCCTGGCATTTCCTGTGGATAACGCGGTATTTCCTATTTGCTTCAATTCGATGCAATTCGGACAGCCATGCGAACAATCGCTGTATGCATTTCGAACATGGCGGATAACTTTTTACGCTTCGACAGACGGAGCAGAGTTATCAAGAAACGATCCACAGATCATTCGCCAGGTCGTCCCCAGGTTGTCCAGAGCTTCGCGTGGATAACTTGCCCGGAGGCACGATGTTCACAGTCGGGGCGTGCGAGTCGCGCTCGACAGGTAAATCGGAGCCGCTAAAAACAGCAAAAGATCGTGGAAAAAGAGGCGAAAAAAAACGCCGCCCGCGGGCGACGCTTTTTCGCAATTGACCTGCTGCGTATTCGAGTGCTCAGACCGATTCGGCGGCTTGCGTCTCGTGCGCTTCGACGCGGCCGCGCGCAGCCGGCAGCAACTGGCAGGCGAGCAGGCCCGCGAGCATCAGCGCGCAACCCACGAGCGCGCGGGCGCTGAGCGTCTCGCCGAGTGCGATCCAGCCCGCGAGTGCCGCGAACACGCCTTCCATGCTGAAGATCACGGCGGCATGCGCGGGCGCCGCATCGCGTTGCGCGACCACCTGGATCGTATAGGCCACGCCCACGGAGAGCGCGCCGCCATAGAGGATCGCGGGCGCCGCGCGAGCGATGTCGGCGAGATGCACGGGCTCGACCACGACGCCGATGACGAGGCACACGAGCCCGCACGCGACGAACTGCACGATCGAGAGCACGAGCGGATCGTGACGCGGCGCGTAATGACCCACGAGCATCACCTGAATGGAGATGACGAATGCGCAGCCGAGCTGATACCAATCGCCGTACATGATCGAGAAATGCTCGTTGATGCTCAGCAGATAGAGGCCGGCCGTCGCGAGGGCCGCACCGATCCACGTGCCGGGGCCGGTGCGGTGACGCAGCAGAATGCCCAGCATGGGCACGATGACGACGTAGAGCGAGCTGATGAAACCCGCGTTGGCGATCTTCGTGTAGCGCAGGCCGATTTGCTGCAGCGAAATGGCCACGGCGAGCACGAGCCCGAGCACCACGCCCGAGCGCAGCAGCGCCGCGTCGAGGCGGCGTGCGGGGACCGCCTTGTCGCGCCCCTGGCGCATCTGCTGCATGCGCGTCATCGCGAAGACGAATGCCGATACGACGCCTGCACCCAGCAGGAAGCGCAGGCCGGTGAACAGGAACGGGCCGATGGCGTCGAGACTCAGGCGTTGCGCGACGAACGCGGAGCCCCAGATCATGGCGGCGGCCAGCATCAGCAGATTGGCGCGCAGGTGGTGGTTGGCGGATTTCAAGCGGAATTCCCGATTCTGACGTGATCCTGCCGCGGGCGGCAGGTACGCAAGGCGAACAGCCGTGCGAAACCTCGATCGTATCCGAACTGAAAGCCAATTGTCTCCAGGACAAGACACACCGGTCCATTCCGGATGACAAACCGCCTACGCTGCGTAATACTGCTTCGCGCGCAATGCCCGTCCAGATCGGCCAGCGGGGCGTTTCGCCGTATCGCAAAGCTCAATTCACAACGTGCCGGTCATACTTGTCAGGTTTGGGGAACAACAGATGAAAAAGATTCTCGCCTCGCTCATCGCAGCATCGGTCGCACTGATTTCGGTTCAAGCGCTTGCTCAGGAAGCATCGGGTGCCGAGGCTGCCGCTCCGGCTGCTGCCAGCGCACCGGCCAAGGCCAAGAAGCAGCACAAGAAGCTCAAGCACCACGGCAAGCGCGCTCACGTGCAGGAAGCCGCTTCGGCCGCCGGCACGACCGACAAGGGCACGGCAAACTAAGATTGGCCTGCGGGCCGGCCCGTTCCAGCCCGTGCGGCAACCAGGCCGCAGCCGGGCAGCGGAAAGAAAAAGCCAGAGCAGATGCTCTGGCTTTTTTGTCCCTATTTGCGTCGCATGTGGCGCTCAGGAAGCGTCGCTCCCGAGCCCGGCTTCGAGCAGTTCGGTCAACAAACCGGTCATCCCTTCCGGATGATCTTCCGCGCGCGCCTTCAGCTTCGCCACCAGCTCGGCGTTGAGCTTGCACGCGAACGGTACGAGGCCCGCGGCCTGATCGAGCTTGCGTTGCTCGCGGCGGTCAAGCGCCGCAGGCGCGGACCCCTTGCCGAAGCGGTCGGGGCCGGCCTTGTTCGTCGATTGCATCAGTTTTAGCGCCTTGTTTTTCTCAAGGTCGAATTTCTTCATGGCCATGGGTTCAGCTCCGAGGTTGGGCAGTGGCGCGCATTGTACGCAAACGCGTGCGTGCGTCCATCGCGGCGATGCGCATCGGGGCATCTGAACACATGTCGAGGCACAGCTCAGGGCGCGGCGTCGTCGTCGCCGTCTGGATCGCTCCGCTCGTCTTGCCGGACGGTTGGCTCGCTCGGCGGTGCGTCTGCGGACGTGCCGTCCCGCCTTTCGTTATCGATATCGTTATGAGTGTTGTTGTGCGTGCCGGCCACGTCGTCGATCAGTGCGCGCATGCGTCGCCAGTGCGAGCCTTCCCAGAACACCCGCTTGCAGATATCGCAGGTGACAAAGCGCGTCTGCCGCTCGAATACGCCGTCGGGCACGCGTGAGCGCACCTCGCCACGCGCGATGCGCCGCAGCGGCGCGTTGCAGGTGAGGCAGAGCCGGAACGGCCGCACGCTCGCGGCAAGATCGAGCCGGTCGAAGAGCTCGTAAAGCTGCGCGCGCGGCTTGAGCGCGCGCACGTAGCAGCCGTGCGTGATGCTGCGCCGCTTGAGCAACTCGCGGTCGCGCGTGAGGACGACGCGGTGCTCGGTCACGGCGAGCGACTCGATGGCGTCATCGGCGAAATGGTTGTCGTAGAGCGTGTCGAATCCCACGAGCCGCAGCAGTTGCGCGAGGCCGCCCAGATGGGCGTCTGCGATGAAGCGCAGTTCCCGCAGCGGGCTCGCGCGCACGCGCAGCAAGGGACGGATGTCGAGCGCTTCAAACTTCGGATAGACGGCCACGCGGTCGCCGTCCGCGAGCGGATGCTCGAATCCCACCGACTCGCCGTTCACGAGGATCAGCTCCACCTCGGTGTGCGGCACGCCGAGCGCCTCGATCATGTGCTTTGCCGTGGCGTTGCGCGCACATGGGCAACTGAACGCGCGCCGCCGCAGCGGCCGCGCGAGAAAGTCGTTCAGCTCCTCGTAGAAGCGGAAAGTGGCGGTAACCATGCGCCAGTATCGCACCGCCGCGGCGTTCCTGACGTGCCGCGCGCGGCGATCCGGAGGCGCGCGCCACGCGCGTTCCCTGCGGCGGCTGGCGCGCTGTGCTTTACTGCCGCTTGTCGCGGTGAGGAGTCACCCCGAGTCAACCCCTAAGGAGCAGGCGATGGATATCGGTTTTATCGGTCTTGGCGAAATGGGGGCCGCGATGGTCGCCAACTTATTGAAGGCAGGGCACGCAGTGCGCGTCTGGAATCGCACGCCGACGAAGGCGCAGGCGCTGGCCGACGCGGGCGCGCGCGTGGTCGCGTCCCCGGCCGAGGCATTTGCAGGCGACGCCGTAATCTCGATGCTCGCCGACGACGCGGCGCTGCGCGAAGTCATCGACGCCACGCTGCTCGCGAACGCGCCGCGCGGCGTCGTGCACGTGAACATGGCGACCATTTCCGTCGAGCTGGCCGGGACGCTCGCGCGCGAGCACGCCGAGCTCGGCCTGCACTACGTCGCGGCGCCGGTGCTCGGACGGCCCGACGCCGCCGCGGCTGCGAAGCTCACGATCATCGCGGCGGGCGCCGCCGAGGCCATCGACCGCGTGCAGCCGCTCTTCGACGCGATCGGCCAGAAGACCTGGCGCATCGGCGCGCTGCCGCAGCAGGCGAACGTCATGAAGCTCGCCGCGAACTTCATGCTGGCGGCGGCGGTGGAGTCGCTCGGCGAGGCGGCGGCATTGCTCGGCGGCCACGGCGTGGCGATGCGCGATTTCCTCGACGTCATCACGAGCGGCCCGTTTCCGGGCCCCGTGTATGCGGGCTACGGCGGCATGATCGCGGAAGGCCGCTACGAGCCGGCGCTCTTTAAGGCGCGCCTCGGCCTGAAGGACGTCCGGCTCGCGCTGGCTGCCGCCGACGCCGTGGCGACCCCGCTGCCCGTCGCGAGCGTGCTGCGCGACAGCCTGCTCGAAGCCGTGGCGCATGGCGACGGCGAACGCGACTTCGCGGTGCTCGGCAAGGTTGCGGCGCGGCGCGCGGGGCGCGGCTGAGCGGGGCGCGAACGCCGTGGCGCCCGAAGTCGCGGGGAAGGCTCGAATCGGGGCAAACGAGGGAGCAAGGCGCCCGGCGCGCGCGCCGGAATCCTCAGACCAGCGCTCGCTGACGCACAAAGCCCCGCGGGGCCGCGATGGATAATGTGGACAACCAGGGCGCCGGATGGCGAGGCGCCGCGCCATGCGAGCGGACGGGGACGATGCAACCAGTGGGAACCAGCAGGAACGGAGACGGCGGATGGAGACGCGCATCCTGATCGCCGATCATGACGAGCAGTCGCTGGCGGGGCTCGGCACGTTGCTGGCCGACCTCCACTACGCGACCGCCATGGCGAAAACACTCGACGACGCAGCCGAAGCCGCTACGCGCTTCGCGCCGGACGTGGTGATCGTGGCGCTGTCGCTGGCGCCCGACGACGAGCCTGTCGCCCTCGTGCGGCGTCTGCGCGAAGCCTGCGGCGCGCGCACGCCGCTTTTGATCGCGCTGAGCGGCTGGGGCGAATCGCGTCATCGCGACGAAGCGCTTGCCGCCGGTTTCGACGTGCATCTCGTGCGGCCAGTGGGGCTCGACCAGCTCACGTTCATTCTCTCGATGATCGCGCAGTAGACTTTTCGGGCACATCAGTGCTCCCACAGCCTTCCTTCCAGCAATTCCCCGATTCGCGAAACGTCATCCGGGAAATCCTGATGACCGTTTCTGTTGCTTATTGGCAACGTTCAGGGTCCACACTACTTTACATGTTGCGTCGCACCAAGTAGTTCGCTATACTGGTTCTTGTCTCCTCCATGTCTCCTCTGATATGGATTCAGCCCGCCAAACATGGCGGGCTTTTTTTTGCCTGCGCGATTTGCGTGGCGGCAATCCGGCGAGTGCCATAGCGTCGGCTACATCCGCCGGCGCCGCTCACAAGCGAAAAACCCCGGCACTTTGCAGTGCCGGGGTTTTTCGTAGGTCCTTCGCTTTAGCCGCCGCAGACCTGCCGGCAGCTTGCAGAGATATCAGGCCTTCAGGCCGGTATCCTCTGCCGCGCCGATCGCGAGATTCATGCACTGGATGGCCGCGCCCGAGGCGCCCTTGCCCAGATTGTCCAGACGCGCGACGGTCACGAACTGCTCGTCGTTGCCGAACACGAACAGGTCGACGCGATTGGTGTCGTTGTTCGCCTGGACGTCGAAACCGCCCGCATCGAGATTGGCTTCGGCGTTGAACGGCATCACGCGCACGAATTTTTCCCCGTCGTAGTACTCGGCGTAGAGCGCCAGCACGTCTTCGGGCTTGGCGCGGCGCGCGAGCTGCTGCGGTGAATAATAGGTCGTGACCGCGAGACCCTTGTAGAACGGGCCGACGATCGGCGTGAACACCGGCGCGCTCTTCAGGGCGCCATGGAACGCCATTTCCGGCAGATGCTTGTGCGTGAGGCCCAGTGCGTAGGGACGCGGGCTCATGAGCTTCGCGTTGTCGCCAGCTTCGTACTCCGCAATCATCTTCTTGCCGCCGCCGCTGTAGCCCGTGAGCGAGTACGCGTGAGCCGCAAAATCGGGCGCTACGAGCCCCGCCTCGACGAGCGGACGCATGGCCAGCACGAACGCCGAAGCGTGGCAGCCCGGCACGGCGATGCGCTTCGCCTGGCGCACGCGTTCGCGCTGCGCACGGGTCAGCTCGGGCAGGCCGTAAGCCCAGTTGTCGTCGGTGCGGAAAGCCGTGCTCGCGTCGATCAGCACCGTATGGTCGTTTTCGACGAGCGAAGCCGACTCGCGCGATGCGACGTCGGGCAGACACAGGAAGGTCACGTCGGACGTGTTGATGAGACGGCGGCGTTCCTCGACGTCTTTACGCTTCGCGTCGTCGATCCGCAGGATCTCGACGTCGGCGCGCTGCGACAGGTATTCGAAAATCTTCAGGCCGGTCGTGCCTTCCTGTCCGTCGACAAAAACTTTCGTGCTCATCTCGGTCTCTCTGAAACTCGGGGATTGCGGGCGCTGGCCGCCATGTCGGTGAATGCCGCCGCGTGGCATTCACCCATGCGGCGCCGGAACGGTATTTTAAGACCGATGTTCGCCCGGCGTGCGGCCAGCGTTGGAAAAAAATCGGGAGTAACCCGTAAGGCCGGCGTTTGCCCCGTCCTTTGGGGTGCGATGGCCTCGCTTATCGGTCTGCCTTTGCCTGCATCGGCCAGATAGCGCGGCTCGTCTCTTTGTATGACAGCGCGGTATGACAGCGTAATGGCAGAGCGTCAGGGCAGCCGGCGTTTCACGCCGTGCGGCATGCGCTGCCGGTCAACGGCCGTACGTGACCGTGATCTGCGCGCTGCCGAGCGCGGCGCCGTGGATTGCGTGATCGAACGTCGTCGCGGGCGCGCCGGGCGGGAGCGCGAGCTTGTCGACACCCAGCGCATAGACGGTCACGACGTAGCGATGCGGCTTGCCCGGCGGCGGGCACGGGCCGCCGTAGCCCGCGCCGCCGAAGTCGTTGCGCGCCTCCAGCGCGCCGATCGGCTTCAGCGCGCCCGAGGCGCTGGCGTTTTCGGGGAGCGCGTTCACGCGCGCGGGAATGTTGGCGACGGCCCAATGCCACCAGCCGGGGCCCGACGCATCGGGATCGAAAATCGTGACTGCGTAGCTACGCGTTCCCGTCGGCGGGTTGCGCCACGTCAATTGCGGTGACCGATTCGCACCCGTGCAGCCGTTCTCGTTGAACACCTGTGGCGCCGAAACCGAAGCACCGTCTCGAAAGTTCGTGCTGCTGAGTACAAACGGACTTTGCGCGGATGCAACAGAGCCCGTCATGACGATGACAGCGAGACTCGCACCGAGGCGGCCAATCGTTCGAGCAGGGATGGCGCCCGAGCCCTTTATCTTCGGGAATCGGGAACGTGCAGCCCGGCGGACGAGATCGTGTGAGGCGCGCATAGGCCGGTTCTCCTGTATGTTTGTCAAAGATGCATGACACACAGCCGACGGCTGGTTTCGAATTGTGTTCAAGATTGAACTTCGTTCAATATAACGGCATTAAGCGCGCGCATTTTGGCCGCCTGACGGCTGTGCGCACGGGGAAATCGGCTATAGTCGCGTGCTTTCCTGCTTGCGCAGGAAACGATGTAACGGGGCGGGGTTTCTCGGGCAGATAGCCGATCACAAAGAAAGACAAGCAGGACGGTCTACACGGAGGGGTGATGCAGCAGCCAATCAGGGTCGTAGTCGCGGACGATCACCCGGTGATCTTGTTCGGCGCCGAGCATGCGCTGCTCAAGTTTCCGGGCATTCAGGTCGTCGGCCGTGCCCGTCAGTCCACCGAACTGATCAAGGCGCTGCAAACCACGCCGTGCGACGTGCTCGTCACCGATCTCGCCATGCCGGGCGGCCAGTACGGCGACGGCCTGCCGCTCATCGGCTATCTGCGCCGCAACTTCCCCGACATTCCCATCGTCGTCCTCACGATGCTCGAAAACGCCGCGCTGCTGAAGCGGCTGGGCGAGCTCGGCGTGATCGCCGTGGTCCACAAGTCCGACGACCTGAGCCATATCGGCCTCGCCGTGCAGCACGTGAGCCGCAATCTCGAATATATGAGCCCGCAAGTGAAGGTCGCGCTCGAGTCATTGCGCATCAACAGCGGCGGCAAGAACGACGAAGTGATCCTCTCGAAGCGCGAGCTCGAAGTGGTGCGGCTCTTCGTATCCGGCATGACGATCAAGGAAATCTCCGAAAAGCTCAATCGCAGCATCAAGACGATTAGCACGCAGAAGAATACGGCCATGCGCAAGCTCGGCCTCGACCGCGACTCCGAGCTGTTTCAGTACGCGCAGAGCAACGGCCTGCTCAATCTCTCCTCGCATGCGCCCGACGAAGGCGTGGGAGGCGAAGCGACGTCCTGAGCGCGCGGTTTTGCGCGGAGCATGAAAAAAGGCCATCTCCCTTTCGGGCAGATGGCCTTCTTGCTTGAGCAAGGCGCGCAGGCGGGTCAGCCGCGCGTACCCCGCTCGCAGGCTTATTGCGGTGCCGAGGTCGCGCCGCCGTGCGCCGCCGACCATTCGGCCGGTGCGTGCAGGAATTTCTCGACTTCGTCGAGCGTCTTCGTCTCGAAGTAGCCCGATTCCTTGGCGACGCGCAGCACGTCCCACCACGTGGCGAGCGCGTGCAGGTCGACGTCGATGTCCTTCAGGACCGAGACGCTTTCCTTAAAGATGTTGTAGTGGAACAGCACGAAGCAGTGGTTCACCTGCGCGCCGGCGGTGCGCAGCGCGTTGATGAAGTTGATCTTGCTGCGGCTGTCCGTGGTCAGGTCCTCGACCAGCAGCACGCGCTGGCCTTCGGTGAGCAGACCTTCGATCTGCGCGTTGCGGCCAAAGCCCTTCGGCTTCTTGCGCACGTACTGCATCGGCACCATCAGGCGGTCCGAGAGCCAGGCCGCGAACGGAATGCCCGCGGTTTCGCCGCCGGCCACGGCGTCGATCTGCTCGTAGCCGACGTCGCGCAGGATGGTGGCTTCAGCCATTTCCATGAGGCCGCGGCGCACGCGCGGATACGAGATCAGCTTGCGGCAGTCGATATAGACCGGGCTCGCCCAGCCGGAAGTGAAGATAAAGGGCTTTTCGGCATTGAAGTGCACGGCCTTCACTTCGAGCAGCATTTTCGCGGTTGCGTCCGAGATCGTCTGGCGATCGTAGCCTGTCATGGGCGAATCCTTGGATATGAGTGGAATGCGGGAGGAGGGGGCTCGCGTGGGCCCGATGGCGCTGGCACGGCGAATCCGGATCGCATGCCACGGAACTCGCGATGCGCGGTCCGGATGGCGTCGATCGTCTGAGGTTTGGCTTCAGGCGGCCCGCTCGCTCCGGACGGCTTCTCTTGCGCGCGTAACCGGGTATTTTACCCGACTTGACGTTCACCGACGAGTCGCTCTGTCGGAGTCCGTATGCTTTGTGGGGCGCGATCGCGGGCGGCCGGGCTGCGTGGACGGCCTCTGTGATCGGGCGCGCGGCGGTCTGCGAGTCAGCTTTACTTCCCGACTCCCTTCAATGTGTTTCGGTTGTGACTACGCAGGCACGCCAGTAAACTCACGCCGGTTTTCGTCGGGCCCGCGCCCAGCAAAGGATCGTCCGCATGACCGCCGCTTCTCGTCCTGAATCACGTCCCGAACCCCGCCCCGAGCCGTCTTCCGGGTTGTCCGGACTCACGGCCGCCGACACCGCCATCGCGCCCGCAGCTGTCCCGCACACGAGCGGGAACGCGCACGCGGCGGCGCCGGACGGCCACGCCGTGCGTGCGCTCATCGCCTCGGTGCTCGGCTACGCCATGGACGGCTTCGACTTGCTGATGCTCGGCTTCATGCTGCCCGCCATCAGCGCGGATCTGCATCTGTCGGGCGCGCAGGCCGGCTCGCTCGTTACGTGGACGCTCGTCGGCGCGGTCGCGGGCGGCATCGTGTTCGGGCTGCTCTCGGACCGCTACGGGCGCGTGCGCGTGCTCACGTGGACGATCCTCGTGTTCGCCGTCTTCACCGGACTATGCGCACTCTCGCGCGGCTATGCCGACCTGCTCGTCTACCGGACGATCGCCGGCATCGGGCTCGGCGGCGAGTTCGGCATCGGCATGGCGCTGGTCGCCGAGGCATGGCCCGACCGGCTGCGCGCGCGGGCGTCGTCGTATGTCGGGCTGGGCTGGCAGGTGGGCGTGCTCGCCGCGGCGCTGCTCACGCCGTGGCTCCTGCCCGTGATCGGCTGGCGCGGCATGTTCGCGATCGGCTTGCTGCCTGCCGTGGTGTCGTTCGTCGTGCGGCGCGGCGTGGAGGAGCCGGAGATCTTCGTCGCGCATCGGGCGCGCATGATGGAGACACAAGCGCGGACGCAAGCCCACGAGCGCGGCGCATGGCTGCGCGCGCTCGGCCTGCTGGTCGCCGACGCCCGCACTGCGCGCGCGAGCCTCGGCGTGGCGGTGCTGTGCTCGGTGCAGAACTTCGGCTACTACGGGCTGATGATCTGGCTGCCCGCGTATCTGTCGAAATCCTTTGGTTATTCGCTCACGAAGTCCGGCCTCTGGACCGCCGCGACTGTCGCCGGCATGGCGCTCGGCATCTGGCTCTTCGGCGTGGCGGCCGACCGCTTCGGTCGCCGGCCCACGTTCCTGTTCTATCAGGTGGGTGCGGTCGTGATGGTGTTCGTCTATGCGCACCTGAGCACGCCGTTCGCACTGCTGATCGGCGGAGCGGCCATGGGCGTGTTCGTGAACGGCATGATCGGCGGCTATGGCGCGCTTATTTCGGAGCTCTATCCGACCGCCGCGCGCGCCACGGCACAGAACGTCCTGTTCAATATCGGCCGCGCGGTGGGTGGCTTCGGGCCGCTCGCGGTCGGCGCGATGGCGGCGCGCTACTCGTTCACGGCGGCGCTCGGCATGCTGGCGGCGATCTACGTGCTCGACATACTCGCCACACTGTTTCTGATTCCTGAACGGCGCGGCGCCGCGCTCGAATAAGCCCTGAAATAACGGCCCGAAGCGCGCGGGATCGGTATCCCGGGATGCGGCGCAACGCCGCATCTCATCTGGCATGGAACGTCATGCAAGGCCGCGCATCGGGCATCTCATAAGGCGTCTTATAAGGCGTCATATAGGGGCCGAATGAGACGCCACAGGACCAGGTCCCGCACCCATTCGCGCGCACCACAAATTCCCGGTATCAGTCTTTGCCCCGACTCGCCGTGCTCATAGCGGGGTGTACACTAATCCCCCGCCATTTCGCCCGCACCGTTTCGCCTATGGTTCGGGTCCCCGCCGATGCCGCTTTTGCTGCATGGGCGCAGGACCTCCCGCTGGCCAGATGCGAGCGTTGCGCGAACCGGCGGGCCAACGAACATAAAACTTCTTCTCTCGTCTCTCACGTCCTGGCAGGCCCGAAAATGGATGAACAACTGAAGCAAAGCGCGCTCGCTTATCACCAGAACCCGAAGCCCGGCAAGATTTCGGTCACGCCAACCAAGCCGCTCTCCAACCAGCTCGACCTTTCGCTCGCGTACTCGCCGGGCGTGGCCGCAGCCTGCGAGGCGATTCACGCCGAGCCGCTCGACGCGCAGAAGTACACTTCGCGCGGCAACCTGGTCGGCGTCGTGACCAACGGCACGGCG
>NZ_CAJMZF010000084.1:0-12722 GCF_905220245.1 Paraburkholderia sp. J63
AATGTCAGTCAATTTCCACTCCTGCGTTAAAAATGCTCACGATGCCCGCGCGATACGGGAACCGGGGGGCGCCACAGCCACTTTCCGAAGAGCGTAGCTGTGTCCTGTCACACGAAGATGACAAATCAGAGAATGCGCGCATTAAATAAGCGCGTCGAATTGGTATGAATTGAAAGCGAGGAAGGGGGCGGACGGCGCGGTGCAGTCAGTCTGCATTTGCACCCGCGCCGTTCGCTGAGGCAGCCCCCGGCGATCAGTTCGCCGCGTGCCTCGTTTGTGCGGCACGCGGCGTTGCGGCAGCCACCGTATCGAACCGGCCTTGCGCGGCCTCGATCGCTTGACGGGTCATCGTGCGCATGGAATCGGCCGCATTGCCAAAAGCCGCGAACGTCGAATTCATGGCGGCGACGAACGGCTCGGCGCCAACGGGCGCGCCTTGCGAGAAGCGTTCGGCAAACGCCTTCACGCATTGTTCCTGGCGCTCGGTTTGCGCCTGCGCGACCTGGGTCCATTCCGATTGGGTATTGACCGCGATATCGAAGAGCTTGCGCCCATACGACATTGCATTCGAAGCCGCCCGCTGCGAGGCGTTCAACTGCTGCGTGAAAAGCTCAACCGGATTGCTGCTTTGAAGCGCGCTCTTCAGCGTGGCTTCGTTGTCGACGATGGCCGCGCGGGCCGTTTGCATGTTGAGCGCGATGGTGGCTTCGAAGCTCTCGAACGCCGGCTTGGCCAGCGCAAAAAATACCGCGACACTGGATTCATAGTGGGCGCGGAGACGATCGGGGGCTGAAAAAGTCACGGGCTCGGTCATCGGCTATGCCTCATGGTTAGTGATGCGAAGTAGATTGAATTGTGGGCCGCCGCTCAACACGACCCTAAAAACACGACGCGCAGCGCGAGTCGAAATGCGTACGTCACTGCGCTGGCGAAATTAGAAGGTTCATTCTAAGCGGAGAATTTAACAATTTTGTGGAAGAAGGGGTAGGTATAAACCCTTATTTCCATGCACCCTGATTCATTTCTTGCTTTGCTAAGCGGAATACGTGCGCCCCGCCCGGCGATGCTTGCCCCCAGACGGCATCGACCCCAATCCGCAAATCGCCCGTGTGGCATGGGTTCAACGCGGCATAGGCCGTGAATCGGCACAGGCGATACCGTATCTCATTCGGCCCGAAGGCAATACCGTTTAGCGGAATAGGGACTATTCGCACAACACAATTGCGTACGAGTGTACGCATTCTTCGAATGCTGATTTTTTAAATAAGCAATGCATAAAATGGCATAAAGCATTAATTTTAAAGATATGAAAATTAATGCTTTTGAGCAGCCTGCCGATATACCGGTGAGTGCGTCGCGTGCACGGATCATGGCTCGTGGCTCGTGGCTCGTGGCTCGTGGCTCGTGGCTCGTGGCATCGAAATTAACCCGGCTCGTTCGAATCGTGAAAACTGAACTCTTAAAGGACGCGGAATCGCCCGGCAATCTGCGCGATCGCTTCAGCACCGAACATGAGGCGCCTCACCAGCAACTGCTCGCGTGGCGTCAGCGCATCGGGTATTTTCTCGACGTGCCGATCTCGCGTGCCGATCAGGCGCGCGGCTTTCACGGCACCATCGACGCCTGGCGCGGCGGCGATCTGACGTTCATGGATTGCCGCACCGATCCGGTATCGCAATCGCGCTCCGCCGCGCGCATTTCCACCGACACCGTGCGCCAGTATGCTTTTCACATTCTCGTCGACGGCGCAATCGAAACACGCACGGGCACGCATCCGAAACGTGTCGCCATGCAGTCGGCGCCGGGCATAGTCGCGCTGGACATGGGGCAGCCGATGCAGATGACGCGCAGCGGCTGCCGCTTGCAGGCGCTCTTTCTGCCGCGCACGCTGCTTGCGTCCGTGCTGCCGGAACCCGAATCGATTCATGGCAGCGTGATCGAATATCGCTCGCCCATTGCGCGCCTGATTCCCGCGCAACTCGCCGAACTCGCGCGCAACATTCCGCACATGAGCACGAGCGAATCCTCGGAGGCCATGCGCGCGTGCGCGCTATTGATCGGCGCGGCGTTCGGCAAGGAGGCGGGGCTCACCGGCAACGCGCGCGCGGCGGTGCGGGCGGCTGCGTTTGCTCAGGCGCGGCGCTATATCGACGAGAATCTTCACGAGTCGGACCTCTCGCCCGAAAGCGTGTTGCGCACGTCGCCGCTATCGCGCCCCACGCTCTATCGTCTCTTCGAAAACGAAGGCGGTCTCGCGGCCTATATTCGCAATCGCCGGCTCAGTCAGGCCGCAGAGGAGTTGCGCCGCTACCCTCATAAAGCCGTGATCGAAATCGCCTATGGCCTGGGCTTTAACAGCGCGTCGGATTTCAATCGTGCATTCCGGCGCGCCTATGAGATGTCGCCGCTCGATTTCCGGCAATTCAGTTTGTGAACCGCGGCGGGCCGAAACCGGCCCGCCGCTCGATAGCATCAAGAACGGCTATCGAGGAATGATGTCAAGGACTACCAAGCAGATGGCCATTCACCTCCGTGCCATACAACGAGTGCGGAGAATCGTGATACTTCGCGCGCGTCTGCGCGACCGAGCCCGTGAAGCGCGGGTCCTGCGGTCGCTCGTGGCTGTCCATGAACGTGGCGACGTCCCATGCTTCCTGATCCGTCAACGTGCCGCCGAGACCCAGCGGCATATTCGCCTTGATGAAGCCGGCGGCGTTCTGGATCTCGTGCATGCCCGCGCCCCAGTTGAACGATCGCGCGCCCCATAGCGGCGGGAAGACCGTCTGGCCGTTGCTGCTTTTACCCTGACCGTCCGCCCCGTGACACAACGCGCAATGCTGCGTATAAACGGCGGCGCCGCGTGCGTAATCGGCTTTCTGCGCGGGCGCGGGCAGCTTCGGATAGCCCTTGCCGGCCAACTTGCCGCCGACGGGCGCACCCGTGGCCAGCCAGTACGAATAGCTTTCCAGCGCGACCAGCACCGGATCGCCCAGCGGCGGCGCCTTGCCGTTCATGCTGTAGTTGAAGCAGCCTTGCAGCCGCTCCGCGAACGTGTTCACGTGCCCGTTCTTGCTGCGATACGCGGGATACGAAACAAACGCGGCCCATAGCGGGCTCGAATTGGCCTTGCGCCCCGCATCCAGGTGGCAATTCGCGCAGCTGAGCGAATTGCCCACGAACTTCCCGGCGTACTGGCCCGTGTGCAGGAAAATCTGCTCGCCGAGTTTCACCGATTTGCCGAAATCGCCGGCCGGCATGGCACTTTCGGGAGGCGGCTGGAATGACGCGCCCTGCTCTCCCGCATTCGGTTGCGGCTGCGTTTGCGGTTGGGCTGGCGATGCGGCGGCCGCCGCGCTCGCTTCGGCCTGCGGCTGCTGCGCGTAGTACAGCGCGACAGCATGAATATCGGCGTCGTTCAGCTTGCTCGCGACAGCCGGCATCAGCGCCAGCGAGCCGGGCGGCCGCTTGCCGTTCTTCCAGGCATGGAGCTGCGCCTCGATATAGGCCGCGGGCTGCCCGGCCAACGGCGGGAACGCGGTGCCCACACCGCTACCGCCCGGCCCATGGCATTGCACGCAGGCGGGCAGATCCTGCTGCCAGCGTCCGCGCGTGGCGAGCCAGGCGCCGCTATCGGCGGGCGCGGCATCGGCGAGATCTTGCGTGCGTATGCCCTGCGGCGCGCTCAGGCTGCTGAAGTATTGCGCCACGGCCTTGCGCTCGTTGGCCGAGAGGTTCTTCGCGAACGGTTGCATCACGCTGTTTTCGCGGCTGCCGTCGGCGAACGCGGCAAGCTGCGCCTCGAAGTAGTCCGCGCCCAGGCCCGCCAGCCGCGGAAAGCCCGCCGCTGCATTGCCCTCGCCATTGGCGCCGTGACAGCTGATGCACGCCGGCACGCCGTTGGCGGTGCCTTGCATGGCGATGGTCCGGCCCAGCGGCGCGGACGGTGTTGGCTGTGCATACGCACTCGATGCGCCCAGCGCCGCCAGCGCAATCGTCATCGCCAGTGCCGTGGCGCCTCGTGTCGCTCGTGCGAGTCTTGTGAAATTCATTGCGTCTCCGATGATCTTTCTTGTCGTCGTGCTCGTGTCCCGACGCTATTTTCGCTCAAGCGGCGAAATTCGCGCGTCCACGATGGCCAACCCCGCACGATCGCGCCGGCGCGGGGCGTTACAATTTCGGCAGACACACAGGCCTGCGGGTACGCACAGTGACCGAGCATCAACCCGGCTTCGAGCCGGGCTTCATTCTGACGCGACATTGGCGCGACACGCCCCACCATACCGAAGTCGACTTCTGGCTGGCGACGCCCGATGGTCCGCGGCAACTGCGTCTGCGAGCGCAAACGTCGGTCGCTTTCGTGGCCGCCGCGCATCGCGAGGCGGCGCTCGGCGCGCTCGAGCGCAACAAGGGCGCCGAGCTGCGGCCGCTCGATCTCAAGGACTTCCGGCAGCGGCCCGTGCTCGGCCTCTATGCGCCGCAATACCGCCAGCTTGCGGGCACGGCGAAGCGCCTGGCGAAAGCGGGCGTCGACGTCTACGAAGCCGATATCCAGCCGCCCGAACGCTACATGATGGAGCGCTTCATCACGGCGCCCGTGCTGTTTCGCGGCACGCCCGACGCTTCCGGCGTGCTGCTCGACGCCGAGCTCAAGCCCGCCGCGAACTATCGCCCGACGCTCAGGCTCGTCTCGCTCGACATCGAAACGAGTGCGCAGGGCGAACTCTATTCGATCGCGCTAGAGGGTTGCGGCCAGCGCCAGGTCTTCATGCTCGCGCCCGCAAACGGCGACGCAAGCGGGCTCGATTTCGACTTCGAGTACTGCGAGAGCCGCGCGCAGATGCTCACGCGCCTGAACGAATGGCTCGCGCAGCACGATCCCGACGCCATCATCGGCTGGAATCTCGTGCAGTTCGATTTGCGCGTGCTGCACGCGCATTCGCAGCAATATGGCGTGCCGCTGCGCCTCGGACGCGGCGGCGCCGTGATGGAATGGCGCGAGCACAGCGTCAACCAGAACCATTTCTTCGCGGGCGCGGCGGGCCGGCTCATCATCGACGGCATCGAGGCGCTGCGCTCGGCCACCTGGAGCTTCGCGTCATTCAGCCTCGAATCGGTCGCGCAAACGCTGCTCGGCGAGGGCAAGTCCATCGACAATCCGTATCAGCGCATGGACGAAATCCAGCGCCGCTTCGACGAAGACAAACCCGCACTCGCCCGCTACAACCTCAAGGACTGCGAACTGGTCACGCGGATCTTCGAGAAGACCGAACTCATGGCCTTCCTGCTCGAACGCGCCTCGGTCACGGGGCTGCCGGCCGACCGCAGCGGCGGCTCCGTTGCGGCGTTCACGCATCTCTATCTGCCGCGCATGCACCGACTCGGCTACGTGGCGCCCAATCTCGGCGACGTGGTGGGCGAAAACAGTCCGGGCGGCTTCGTCATGGACTCGCGGCCTGGCCTCTACGACTCGGTGCTCGTGCTCGACTACAAGAGCCTTTATCCCTCGATCATCCGCACGTTTCTGATCGATCCCGTGGGGCTGATCGAAGGGCTGCGCGGGTCCACCGACGATCAATCCGTGCCCGGCTTTCTCGGCGCACGCTTCTCGCGCACGATGCACTGCCTGCCCGAGATCGTGCGCCAGGTCTGGGAAGGCCGCGAGCACGCCAAGCGCCAGAAGAACGCGCCGCTCTCGCAGGCGCTCAAAATCATCATGAACGCGTTTTACGGCGTGCTCGGCTCGACGGGCTGCCGCTTCTTCGATCCGCGTCTCGCGTCGTCGATCACCATGCGCGGCCACGAGATCATGCGCAAGACGCGCGAGCTCATCGAGTCGCAAGGCTACGACGTCATCTACGGCGACACCGACTCGACCTTCGTCTGGCTCAAGCGCGCGCATACGGAAGACGACGCCACGCGCACGGGCCGCGCGCTGGTCGAGCACGTCAACCGGTGGTGGCAGGCCGAGCTGCGCGAGCGCTTCGGTCTCGAAAGCGCGCTGGAGCTGCAATTCGAACGCCATTATTCGCGCTTTCTCATGCCGACCGTGCGCGGCGCGGAAGAAGGCAGCAAGAAGCGCTATGCGGGTCTCGCGCGCACGAAAGACGGCGGCGACGAAGTCGTGTTCAAGGGGCTCGAAACCGTGCGCACCGACTGGACGCCGCTCGCCCAGCAATTCCAGCGCGAGCTGTATCGGCGTGTCTTCAAGCGCGAGCCGTATGCGGACTACGTGCGCGATTATGTGCAGCGCACCTTGCGCGGCGAGTTCAACGAGCAGCTCGTATTCAGAAAGCGGCTGCGCCGGCCACTGAGCGAATATCAGCGTAACGTGCCGCCGCACGTGCGCGCCGCGCGCGTCGCCGACGAATTCAATCGCTCCAGGGGCCGCCCGCTGCAGTATCAAAACGGCGGCTGGATCAGCTACGTGATGACGACGATGGGCCCCGAGCCGCTGGAAACGCTGAGTTCGCCGCTCGATTACGGGTTCTATTTGAGCCGCCAGTTGCAACCGGTGGCCGATGCGATTCTGCCGTTCCTGCGCGAGGAATTCGAAACGCTGATTTCGGGGCAGGCGAGTCTGTTCTAGCGGTGAAAGCGCAAGCCGGTCGAATATAGCGGCCCCCTGCGGACGCGAGTTTTACTCACGTATCATATGACGATCAAGCGTTTGTTCAACGAACACACGGCCATCTCCGCTTCGTATCGCTCATCATGGATCTCCTCGTTTTCAAGCTCGTCGTCACGCCGCTCTTGTTGCTGGCCGCCAGTCTCGCCGTTCGCCGCTGGGGCCAGGTGATCGGCGGTTTCATGGTCGGGCTGCCGCTCACGTCGGGGCCGATCTCGGTGTTTCTTTCGCTCGAGCACGGGCCGGCGTTCGCCGCGCAGGCGACAGCGGGCTCGCTCGTCGCGACGGTCGCTCAAGTGGCTTTTTGCTTCGTCTATTGCAGACTGGCAGCACTCGGATGGCGCGTGGCGCTCGCCGGCGCCTGCGCGACGTTTACCGTCGTCGCGGTCCTGCTGCAATGGAGCGGGCTGCAGCAAACCGCGTTGTTCATCCTCGCCGTGGTGGCCGTCGCGTTCGCGCTCGCTCTCATCCCCAACAAGGCTGCCCGCAGCGCGAGGCTCGATCCGCCGTGGTGGGATTTGCCCGCGCGCATGGTGCTCATTGCCGCGCTCGTGGTCGGCGTGACGCTGATCGCGCCTTACGTCGGGCCCGAGGCGAGCGGCGTGCTCGCATCGTTCCCGTTCATGGCGATCATCCTCGCGGTGTTCGCGCACCGCATGGTGGGCCATGCAGCCCCGCAGCAACTGATGCGCGGCATGGTGGCGGGGCTGCTGGGATTCGCCACGTTTTTCTACGTGCTGAGCCTCGCGTTGACGCGCACGAATCTCGTGATCGCTTACGGCGGCGCGATTTTCTGCGCGCTCGCGATCCAGGCGGTGTCGTTGTACCGGATGCGGATGCGCACGCCGGCCGTGCTGCCGATGAAGTGAGCCACCGGACGAACGCCTGGGCGTGCGCCCGCTGCCTGCCTCCCGCTAACACGGCGGCGGCCAGGCTATCGGCCTGGCGGAACGCGTTGCGGCTGCACCCGCGGTTGAGCGCGATCGCTGCGCGAGATCGACAACTCGACGCGCCGGTCAGGTTCGAGACAGGCGATCAGCGCCTCGCGGTCGCGCTCGCTGCACTGAACGAGTGGATTCGACTTGCCGCGCCCATACGCGCTCATCGCCACGCCGGCGACGCCCTGCCCGCGCAGATACCCGGCCACGGTGTCCGCACGCTGTTGCGATAGCCGCTCGTTGTAGCGATCGCCGCCGAGCCGGTCGGTCTAGCCTTCCACACGGATTGCCGCGACGTCGCCGACCGCGACGATCTCGCGCGCGAGCGTCGCGAGGCTCTCGCGCCCTTGCGCCAGCATGCCGGCCAGATCGCCACGGTCGAACTGGAACAGCATGTCGGTGGGCAGCGTGATTTTCGGCGGCACGTAGGGCACGGCCTTCGGCGGCTGGCACGCGTTCAGCATGGCGGGCAGCGCTGCCATTTGCTGCTCGACCTCGGCCGCGCGCAGTGCGCTCGCGTCGAACAAGCGCGTCCACGCCTCGTGGCCGGCATGCATCAGCGCGACTTCGGAGCACGCGACCAGCGCGTGCGCCTGCGGGCACGCCGCGAATCCCGCCGACGCCTTCGCCGCCAGCAGCTTGCGCCACAGATCGGGACGCACCGTCGACACCGTGCGCAGCTTCGGGTTGTCGGCACCCGGCTGCCGCTGGCCTTCGAGCGCGCCGATCAGTTGCTCGGCCTGCTGCGTGGCCTCGTCGACAAAGCCCCACTGGTTGTACTGCGCCTGCTCCTCGCGCGCCGCGTACAGCCAGCACTGCGCCTTCGCGCCGAAATAACCGTGCTGTTGCGCGCCGAGCGCCTGCAGGCGTCGCTGCGCGTTATCGAGGCGCGCGCCGCTCACGCTGCCGGGATAGGCGACCACCCAGGTTTCAGTGACTGCACCGGCCTGAGCGCTCTGCGACGCGCCCGGACCGTTTTCGAGTGCGGTGGGGTCTTGCACCTGCAATGCGTCGAGCGTCGCTTGCGACGCGCAGCCGGCAATGGCGAGCGTCAGCGCGATCGCCATGACTGTGTATTTCATGTTGATTGCCCATGGAAGGGGCCGCACGGCTCGTCCGTGCGGAGATTGAATGCGGGGCGCGCCTGCGGGCGCGGCCGGACCTCGCGCCGGCCGCGCCGCGAAGGCTGCCCCTACTGCGTCAGCTGCCGAACACGATGCCGATGCCGGCGCGCACGATCGTGCTGTTGCCGCCCGCCGATGACACGCCCAGGTTGTAGTTGACGCTGCCCTTCGCGTTCCAGCGCGACACGCCGATGCCGAGCGCCGCCTGGCCGCGATAGGTCGCGACGCCGGCGTTCAGCGTGGTGCGTCCGGGCAGATACGGCGTGACGATGTTGAGCGCCGATGCCGCCGCAATCCCGCGCCGCGCGCTGTGATCGACGTCGTCGATGCGATTGTTCACGCCGCCCATCGCGCTGTTGAGCTGGCCGAGGTTCACGGCATCGGTGGGCGCCGTGCCGGCCGCGACGTTGGTGATCTGCCGCTCGTGGCCGGCGCTGCCCACGGATACCGAGTCGTTGCGGTCGGCAACCGAGTTCGCGCCCAGCGCCACCGCGTTCGTGGCGCTCGCCTGCGCGCGGTCGCCGAGCGCCGTGGACGACGTACCGCTGGCGAGCGCGCCGCCGCCGACCGCCAGCGTATTCGCGCCCGTGGCCGTGGCGGGCCCGTTCGGCGAACTGACGGCGACGTACGGCGTCTGGCTCGTGGAGACGTTCTGTATCGCCTGCTCGATGCTGGCGACCTGGACGTTGGTGGCGTAGAGCTGCGCGCCCGTGACGGCGTCGGTGCTGGTCGCGCCCAGCAGGGCGTCGGCGAGATTGGAGAGCCTGACCGCGCCGGCTGCATCGGTGCCGCCGAGCGTGACCTTGTCGTGCGCCGACGAGTCGTACTGCACCGCGTTCGCCAACGACCCCGCGATATTCGTGATCGTCTGCTGCAGGTTCGTGATCTGCGTGGTGTTCTGCGTGACGCGGCCGTCCAGATTCGTGAGCGCCGCGCCCACGTTATTGAGCGTCGCGCCGCCGATCGTGTACGTGGGCGCGGCCAGCGTGCCATCGGCGCGCACGCTCGCCCCGCCACCCAGCGCGGCCGCCGTGCTTGCGGTGCTGGCGTAGAGTTGGGCGCCGTTGATCGCCTCCGCGCTCGCGGCGTTCACCGCGCCCGCCGCCACGCCGGTCAGGGTGCGGTTGCCCGCGGTGCCAGCGAAGCTGACGACGGTGCCGTTGGTGTTCGCGCCGACGCTGATCGCGCGGCTGACCGGGTCCTGCGCCACGAGGTCGAGGCCCGAGCCGGCGATCTGCTGCTGGAGCGACGTGAGGCCCGAATCGAGCGTGTCGAGCGCGCCGCCGACCGTGCGCTGCGTGCCGCCCTGCATGTGATAGGCGGGCGCCGCGATGGTGCCGTCCGCCGCGATGCCGGCGCCGCCGCCAAGCGTGGCGGCAAGCGCGCTCAATTGCCCGGCGTTCACGGCGTCGCTGTTTGCGGTGCCGGCGGCGAGGTTCGTGATCTTCGTGCCGTTCGCGCCGCCGAGCGTGACGATGGACCTGGTTGCGTCGTCGTAGGCGACGAACGCGTTCGTGACGTTGCCGCCCGTGTCCACGTTCAGGCCCGCCGCCTTCAACTGCGCGAGGTTCACCGCGTCGCGGTCGGCCGCGCCGTTGGCCACGTTCGAGAGCACCGTGCCGTTCGCGCCGCCGTCGAGCGTCACGCGCGCATGCGCGGACGTGTCGTATTTCACGCTATCCGCGAGACCCGTTGTCGCCGTGTTATCCATCGCTTTCAACGCACTGCCCACATCGCCATACGTCGAGCCGCCAATCACATAGGACGGCCCCTTCAGCGACCCGTCCGTATCGACCGCCGCGCCGCCGCCCAGTGCGAACGCGGCGCCGCTCAGCCCCCGGTATAGCTGGGCGCCGTTGACGGCGTCCGCGCTCGATGCCGTCACTGCGCCGGCGGCCAGATTCGTGATGCGCGTGCCGTTCGCGCCGCCGAGCGTGACGGTGGACTTCGTTGCGTCGTCGTAGGCGACGAACGCGTTCATCACGTTGCCGCCCGTGTCCACGTTCAGGCCCGCTGCCTTCAACTGCGCGAGATTCACCGCGTCGCGGTCGGCTACCCCGTTGGCCACGTTCGAGAGCACCGTGCCGTTCGCGCCGCCGTCGAGCGTCACGCGCATATGCGCGGACGTGTCGTATTTCACGCTGTCCGCGAAATCGGCGGCGGCCGCGTGATCGACCGCCTGCAGCGCCGCACCGACGTCGGCGAACGTCCCCGCTCTCAGCGCGTAGCCCGGGCGTATGATCGTGCCGTCATCGTTCACGCCGGCGCCGCCACCCAGCGCGCTCGCGACGGCCCGGAGCTGGCCTGCGTTCACCGCGTCGGTGTCGGCCTGCCCCGCGGCCATGTTCACGATGCGGCGCGTGTTTGCGGGGTTCGCGAGCGTGTACGGCTGGCCGTTCGCGTCCATGGCGGTTCGCGAGGTCGTGCCGTCGTTGCCCACGGAAACCGTGTTGGCCTGATTCGCGACCGAGCCCGAGCCCAGCGCGACGGCGTCGTTGGCCGAGGCGTAGGCCTGCACGCCGACCGCCGTGCTCGCCGCGGCGCGCGCTATCGTATTCGAGCCGATGGCCACGGCGCCCGGACCGACCATCGCGCGGTCCGTGGGCGGCGTCAATGCGACGTTGTTGGCATACCCGCCGACCTGCGAGTAATAGGCCGCCGTGTCGTATGTGCGCGTCAGACCCGAAGTATCGACACCCGAACCGGCCGTCGAATCCGAGGCCGCCAGCAGGCCCGCGCGCGACACGGCGGGCGAAGTACCGAATGCCGATTCCGGCACGCCCAGGACGGCAGCCGAGAGGAGCGTGCGCAGGGCCGCGTCGCGTGCATCCGCAACCGGATCGGTGACGGTGCTGCCTGCCGGCACCCCGCTTTCCTCCACGGGCGTTTCCGCCGCCTGCGCGGACAACGCCAGCGCCCCCAGGCCCAGCAGCGCAGCCGCCTTCATCGCTTGCACGACGCCGGCCCTGGCCTTGCCCTTGCCGCGGCCGCGCGCGTTCTCCTGCACGGCCATCCACGCCCCGGCCGACTCGTTCCATACAGATCGATATGTCCTGTTCATACGCTTTCCCGTTTGTTGACGTTACAGGCATTCGCTTTGCAGTCCGAATCCAATGATTCGAATCAGGCATCAGCAAATCTGCGGCACATCCTATTCATTGAATATGGCGCGGCAAACGGGGAAATTTGGAAACACTAATCTCGATCAATATATAAATATGTACCGCCATTTTAAAGCGCAAATACCCATCCCCTCATATTCAATGACAAAAACAGGATTCCTTTTTAATTATCGAGCGTCTTGTCATCCATGCCAGAAAAGGTTTTGCCGGATATTGACCTCGGCGACGAAGACAGCTTCATAAGCCAGCAGAGAGTGCCATTCGGCGTTTTTCGACAACGCCGGATGCGCCGCCGCAACAGCACACATGTTGCAATTCCGCCATAGCTCCGGAGCTTTGTTGAGCACAAAGATTCCGTATGAAATCTTGAATAAATAGGACATGGAGCACGCGACCACTGGCTAGATTAGTGCTGCACGCCAGACAGCATGGCCCCACGCGCGGGCCATCGCTTCTCGTGTGCGATGTCCATGACCAACCGGCAGTCCCTGAAAGGAAAATAGCCATGTCAGTATCGTTTAACAGCAGTCAGAATTTTCAGATCAATGACCAGCCGATCACTCCGCTCCGGAGTAGCGCGTTTCAGTCGTCTTCGTCGTCTTTCGCACGGCAAAATCTGATGCCCTGGTTTCCCTCGTCGATCCAGAACGGCTCCCGCGATATCGGCTGGAGGAGCCCCGGCGATCGCTCGCCGACCTTTCCGAATCAAGGCGGCAACGCCAATCTGTCGATGGGTTCCTGGAACCAGGGAAGCTACTTCAACAGCTCAATGACGTCTCCGAATCAGGGCGGCAGCCTCAATAACTCGACGGCGTTCTGGAATCAGGGCGGCTATTACAGCAGCTCGATGCCGTTCCCGAACCAGACTGGCTCCGGCGATAGTTCGATGCCCATGCTGAACATGAGCGGCGGA
>NZ_CAJMZF010000085.1:0-12591 GCF_905220245.1 Paraburkholderia sp. J63
CAACATCATGAAGGCGAAGAAGAAGCCGCTGGAAACCGTGAAGCCGGATGACCTCGGCGTTGACGTGACACCGCGTCTGAAGACGCTGAAGGTTGCCGAGCCGCCCAAGCGTAGCGCAGGCGTGAAGGTGCCGGACGTGAAGACGCTGGTCGAGAAGCTGAAGACGGAAGCCAAGGTGCTGTAAGGAGCGAGACGAAAATGACAAATCTGGTGAATCTGGTAATAGCTGAACACGACAACGCAACCATCAAGGCTGCGACGCTGAACACGGTCGCCGCAGCACAGAAAATTGGTGGTGACGTGCACGTGCTGGTCGCGGGCCACAACGCCCAGGCGGCAGCGGACGCAGCTGCGAAAATCGCCGGCGTGGCGAAGGTGCTGCTCGCCGACGCGCCGCAACTCGAACAGGGTCTTGCTGAAAACGTCGAAGCGACCGTCCTCGCGATCGCGAAGCACTACTCCCACATCCTCGCGCCTGCAACGGCTGCGGGCAAGAACGTCACGCCGCGTATCGCCGCAAAGCTCGACGTCGCGCAGATCAGCGACATCACCGCCGTGGATTCGCCCGACACGTTCGAGCGCCCGATCTACGCGGGCAATGTCATCGCGACGGTGCAATCGGTCGATCCGGTCAAGGTCATTACCGTTCGCACGACGGCATTCGATGCAGTTGCGACAGAAGGCGGCAACGCCGTGATCGAGAAGCTCGACGCCGCGGCAGACAGCGGTCTCACGCAGTTCGTCGGCCGTGACGTCACGAAGCTCGACCGTCCGGAACTCACGAGCGCGAAGATCATCGTCTCGGGTGGCCGTGGTCTGGGCAGCGGCAAGAACTATACGCAGGTGCTGGAGCCGCTGGCCGACAAGCTCAACGCTGCACTCGGCGCTTCGCGCGCAGCAGTCGATGCGGGCTACGCGCCGAACGACTATCAGGTCGGTCAAACCGGCAAGATCGTCGCGCCGCAACTATATGTGGCAGTGGGCATCTCAGGCGCGATCCAGCATCTGGCCGGCATGAAGGACTCGAAGGTCATCGTCGCGATCAACAAGGACGAAGAAGCGCCGATCTTCAGCGTGGCCGATTACGGACTCGTCGGCGACCTGTTTGCCGTAGTACCCGAACTCGCCGGATCCCTGTGAATCGGAAGTTACGGTCAACGCTCGACACAGCATACTCACGATGCGGGTTCATCGAACTGCATCGTAGGGTATTGAATGGTCATTGCCTTAAGTGGCTTCCACGTTCGCGCAACTTCGATTCGGCGGTGTTGACAGCGGAATTTGTCAAAGGATTCCGAATGGGATCCCTTCGACAGAAGAATGACTTTTGTGATGGCTTACGTCGATAATCCGCGGATCCTTTATGCCGTGGTACAGCAAAGAAGCTTTGCCGAGGCGGCAGATTCGACGGGGCTCTTGACTCTTCGCAGGATGTACCGAAGTCCTAAAGAGATTGATGCGCCTGAAGAGGGCGTCGCAAACATTTCCGTCGGCCCAGGCATAAGAGGCTAGTGGCGCCTGCGCCGGCGAAAGCCGAGCCTTGCGATTCTCACCGGGAAATTCAAGCGCCGCTGCGCCTCAATACACCTCGATCACGCGACTCCAACTCTGAGTCTCCTCGAAACGCCCGTCAATTATCGGGCACCGGTACTCGTGAGGAAAACTTTACCTCGCGCAACGCGAGACTCGACTGGATCGAAGAGATCCCTGTCTGTCGGCGTAGAACACGCTCAATGAACTCAGCATACGAATCGAGGTCGGTTGCAACTACCTGCAGCACATAGTCGGCGCTTCCGGTGATTTTGTGGCACGCCAGGACTTCTGAGCAATTCCGCATGACTGCCTCGAAATTGTCTGCAGATTTGTCCGAATGCATATTGAATGTCACAAGCACGAACGCAAACACATCGATACCAACCGACCGCCGATCGACATTCGCCTGATATCCGGTGATTACGCCCTCATCCTCGAGACGCTTGCGGCGCCGCCAACATGGCGTCACGCTCAGAGAAAGCTTGTCGCCGAGTGTGGCATTCGAGAGTGCGCCATCCTCCTGTAGCAGGCGGATCATCTCCCTGTCGACAGCGTCCAACTCCACCGCTGAACTTTTTTTGCTCACTTTCCTATCTTCCTGGATAGTTTGTGCAAATTATAGCGACGCCTTAGGAGAAGTAGCAAAACTTTCGCTTTATTCTCCCAATAGACTGTTGTCAACGTTCAACGCAACAGTCAATCATGCTCACTATCTATAGCAGCGATCACCATCTGCACCACGGCGTCGAATTGAAGGACGGCGTCATCTCGGACTCGTTCGAAGCCCCCCAGCGCGCGGAGACGGTGCTTGCACGTGTCAAGGCGAGCGGCCTTGGCGACGTCATCTCTCCACGATCGTTCGACCGAAGCTGCTATGCCGAAGCACATAGTCGCCGCTATGTCGATTTTCTTGCCGGCGCATGGGACGAGTGGAGCGCAACCGGCCGAACTTGCCAGGCGCTACCGCTCGTGTGGCCGGTGCGCTCGATGCCTTCGAACGCGTCCCTTCCTGAGTTCATTGATGGGAAACTCGGTTTGTTTTCAATGGACGCAGGTGCGCCGATCAACGCGGGAACCTGGGCCGCGGTCAGTTCGAGCGCCAATTCGGCGCTGACTGGTGCGGAAGTGATTGCAAGCGGCGCACGTTCGGCGTTCGCCCTGTGTCGCCCGCCCGGCCACCACGCCGGTCGCGAATATATGGGCGGCTATTGCTACCTTAACAACGCCGCCATCGCTGCTCAGCACGTTATAAGAAGTGGTGCGAAACGTGTCGCCGTACTCGATGTCGACTTCCATCACGGCAACGGTACGCAGGACATCTTCTATGACCGCTCCGATGTGCTGTTCGTTTCGATTCACGGAGAGCCATCCGTTTCTTACCCGTACTTCTCCGGCTACGCGGACGAGCGCGGAATCGGATACGGTGCGGGATTCAATCTGAATCTTCCGCTTCCCAAGGGCACGCTTTGGAGTACATACGACGAAGCTTTGGGACAGGCCTGCTCCGCGATCAGGAAACACGCGCCCGATGTGCTTGTCGTCTCCCTCGGAGTCGATACGTTCGAACACGATCCGATCAGTCACTTCCGTCTACGCACACAGGACTATTCGCGCATTGGTGAAACGCTGCAACGCCTGAATATCCGGACGCTCTTCGTCATGGAAGGGGGATACATGGTCGACGAGATCGGTATCAACGCCGTCAACGTGCTGCTCGGATTCGACGGCCGCGCGTAGCCGAATTGCTTATAGCACCCGCACCACCGCGCGCCCTGTACTGCCCTGATTCTCAATTTTGTCCCGTTGATCCTTTTCGTCGCAACAACAAAACACCACTTGGAGAACAGTGATGACCTTCACTAACAGCGGATGGCTTCTCGCAGCCATTGCGATCTCACTTTCAATTCCCACGCGGGCGGATGAAACCGTTCGAATCGGTCACGTGGCGCCACTCACCGGATCGATAGCTCACCTTGGAAAGGACAGCGAGAACGGTGCGCGGCTAGCTATTGAAGAAATCAACGCGAAAGGATTGGTTATCGCAGGACAGAAAGTCGTGTTGCAACTCGATCCTCAAGACGACGCGGGTGACCCGCGCACCGCAACGCAAGTCGCGCAACGGCTCGTCGACGACAAGGTTGCAGGAGTTGTGGGACATCTCAATTCTGGAACGTCCATACCTGCATCGCGTGTCTACAGTGACGCCGGCATTGCGCAGATCTCTCAGGCGGCAACGAATCCTGCCTATACGCAACAGGGATTCAAAACCACATACAGGGTTGTCGCGACCGACGCCCAACAAGGTCCCGCACTGGCTTCCTATGCGGTAAAAAACCTCGGGATTAGGACTGTCGCTGTTATCGACGATTCCACCGCCTATGGCCAGGGTTTGGCCACAGAGTTCGAGACGGCGGCCAAGGCTCTTGGGCTGAAAGTCGTGTCGCATGATGCGACAAGCGACAAGGCGATCGATTTCCGCGCAATTCTTACGAAAATCAAAGGTGAAAATCCGGACGCCATCATGTTCGGCGGCATGGACGCAACCGGCGGCCCCCTTGCCAAACAAGCCCGGCAGCTTGGACTGCGCGCAAAAGTCCTTGGTGGAGATGGCGTGTGTTCGGCTGACCTGCCAAAGCTCGCGGGCGTCGCCTCGGACAACGTAGTGTGTTCCGAAGCGGGCATCGCACTGGAAAAAATGCCAGGCGGCGCAGAGTTTGCGAAGAAGTATGAAGCGCGCTTCCATCAACCGCTCCAGGTCTACGCACCTTTCTCCTACGATGCCGTCTACATCATCGTCGATGCGATGAAGCGTGCCGGCTCGACGAAGGCAGCCAATGTTCTCTCTGCCATGCCGGCGACGGATTACAACGGGGTGGTCGGCAAGATCAGCTTTACACCTCACGGCGACGTCAAGCACGGGGCGATTTCGGTCTTCTCGTACAGAAGCGGAAAAAAAATTCTGCTCGACGTTGTGCAGCTTTGAGGTTCACGGCCTGAGCCGAAATTGAGTTGAATCCGGACGTGGACACATCCCTCGTGCCTCGCGTCATCTCCCAACCGGGACTCGGGCGCAAATCCATACAACAAATCACTTGGAGACACCCCATGAACACCCGCATTGCGCGATTTAGGGCTGACGCCGAGCCAATTGAGGACGATTCCGGGCACCTGAAGCGCTCGCTCGACAACCGCCACATTCAATTGATTTCCATCGGTGGTGCCATCGGAACCGGGCTCTTCATGGGATCAGGAAAAATCATCGCGCTCTCCGGCACCTCGATCGTACTCGTCTACGCCATTATCGGCTTTTTCCTCTTCTTTGTGATGCGCGCAATGGGGGAGCTTCTGCTGTCCGATCCGCGCTTCAAGACATTCCCGGATATTGTCTCGGCCTATCTTGGCCCAGGTGCGGGGTTTGTGATCAGCTGGTCATATTGGCTGAGCTGGAGCGTCGCGGTGGTGGGCGATGTAATCGTAGTTTCCGGCTTCTTTCAGTACTGGTTTCCAACTGTGCCAGCCTGGATTCCAGCGCTGGTATCGATGCTGCTGCTCCTCTCTTTGAATATGCTGGCTGTGCGCATCTTCGGCGAAGTGGAGTTCTGGTTCGCCATCGTGAAGCTTATCGCCATCGTCGCGCTCATCGTGACCGCTTTTGTCCTGATCGGCACGTCGTTCACGTCACCCGATGGCGTGGTCGCGTCGTTTTCGCACATGACGGAGCGAGGCGCCATGTTCCCGCATGGACCGGGTGGCTTCTTTGCGGGATTCCAGATTGCAATCTTTTCCTTCGCGGGAACCGAACTCATCGGCACGACCGCCGCTGAAGCCCGGAACCCTCACAAGACGCTCCCGAAAGCAATCAACTCGATCCCTGCGAGGATTCTTCTTTTCTATGTGTTGGCACTCGTCTGTATCATCAGCGTCGTATCGTGGCCTCACGTCCCGTCGAATCGCAGCCCGTTTGTCGAGCTCTTCAGGCTCGCGGGATTTCCCGCTGCCGCAGGCATCATTAACTTTGTCGTGTTGACGTCCGCAGCGTCTTCGGCTAATAGCGGCGTCTATTCCGGGAGCCGGATGCTGTTCGGATTGGCAGCCAGGAAATGTGCACCTGTGTCGTTCGGGACGCTCTCTACCAACGGTGTGCCGGTATTCGGGTTGATGTTCTCGGGAACCTGCATGCTTGCCGGTCTCGCTTTGCTTATCGTTGTCCCGGAAGTGATGACCGCCTTTACGCTGATTTCGACCGTGTCGGCTATTCTGGTCATCTTCACGTGGTCGATGATTCTCACCGCTTACATTGCCTATACGCGCAAGTCCCCGCGTCTGCACCTCCAATCGTCTTTCCAATGTCCCGGCGGGGCCGTAATGGCGGCTATATCGCTCGCCTTCCTCCTGTTCGTGCTCTGCCTGCTCGCACTCAAGCCCGACACCCGTCTTGCGCTGGTAGCGATGCCGGCTTGGTTCGCCTTTCTTGTGGTTGCCTATCGATGGAAACGCCATCGCTGAGGTCGGCCCCTGCCTTATTTACCTTTTCTCACTCCAGGAAACCCCAATGACTCGCTTCGTTGATGTTCCCACCATGTCTCGTCTCGTAGAAACCGTCGGCGTCCCCAAATTCATCGGCGAACTGGCCGATGCCATTCGCGATGATTTCATGAAGTGGCCAGAATTCGATAAATCCGCACGCGTCGCGAACCACTCCGAAATCGGCGTGATCGAACTCATGCCCGTCTCCAACGCGCATCGCTACGCATTCAAATACGTCAATGGGCATCCCAAAAATACGCAGCGTGGCCTCTATACAGTCATGGCGTTCGGTATTCTGGCGGATGTGGATACCGGCTATCCGATTCTCCTCTCCGAACTCACGGTCGCTACCGCGCTTCGAACGTGTGCGACATCCCTGATGGCAGCCCGTGCACTGGCACGCCCCGATGTGAAGCGCATGGCCTTGATCGGAAACGGCGCACAGAGCGATTTTCAGGCGCTCGCTTTCCACTACCATCTCGGCATCGAAGAGATCGTGGCGTACGATGTCGATCCAAAGGCGACAGAAAAGCTGATTCGCAATCTTGCAGCGTGGCCGTCGCTTAAAGTCACGCGTGCCGATTCCACCGCGCTGGCCGTTCGCGGCGCAGACATCGTGACGACCGTCACTGCCGACAAGACGTATGCCACCATCCTGACGCCTGACATGATCGAGCCGGGCATGCATATCAACGCGGTAGGCGGTGATTGCCCGGGGAAAACGGAACTGCACGCAGACGTACTGCGTTCAGGACGGGTATTTGTCGAGTACGAGCCCCAGACCCGTATCGAAGGTGACATTCAGCAGATGCCGGGAGATTTTCCGGTCGTCGACCTCTGGCGCGTCCTCGCCGGAAGTGCGGTCGGTCGAGAAAGCAGAGATCAGGTCACGATCTTCGATTCCGTTGGTTTCGCGCTGGAAGACTATTCGACGTTGCGCTATGTACACGAGCAAGCCGAGGCCCTCAATCTCGGGATGGGAGTCGAGCTCGTGCCGTGGGGCGAACACGACGACGACAACGATCCGAAAGACCTGTTCCGCTACACGCGAGCGGGTAAATCCCGAAAGGCAATTCGCCAGATTGCGTGAAAGGACAGGAGAAGTCAGGGGGCGATCAGTCGATGCAGATGGACATCCAATGCCCGATTTCGCTATCGGTCGTGATTGAGCAAATGTCGTATGTCTGCTTATCGGCTCACCGGTAAGCACAATCCTAACTTCATGCGAAGTGTCATTGAGATGGTAGCCGCATGCCGGCAGTGCAACCTCCGGTCTGTACCGCTCGTTCAGTACTCTTTGCGCCCTTCATTAGGCAAGCAAGGCCATCGTGGTCGATGGCCGCTTGCGCAACCAGATCGAAGCAAGGCGCTGCAAATTCGTGGCTAATCTCTCGCGTCGGTGATCAGGTCTGCCAGGTTTCATGACTGAATGAGAGGGGTGAACCTAGCCCCCCCCGCTTGCATATATGCATGGAATCCGGGCATACACCCAGATATCCAGAACATTAAAACATATGTCGAACTCCGACCATCGAGGCAAATTGATTCATACCTTTGCCTGGTGTCGATGCGCCGCCGCCACTGGCTGAATATGCGGCCTCTGCGCTATTCTGTAGCAGCGCCGCCTGTAAATATACAAAGGTTTGCTTGGACAGCGCGTAAGTCGCACGCAACACTTCCATCGAAGCGCGGGTGTCCTGCTGTTTGTTTATTGCTCGCTGCACGAGGCCGTCAATATACAGCGCTGGGTTTACACGATAACCCACTTCAACCACGTACTGATTCGAAGTGATCGTCGAAACTGCCGGCGTTGCGGATTCAACATGCCGGTTCAACCATATCGCGCTCACTTTGACGGGTCCCAGGTTCATGTAACCGTCCACCGAAACGCGGGAGTCACGATTTCCACTACCACTAAGTGCAACAGGCATGGCGCCATTAAAGAAATTCGCCGCCGCTCCCTCCCCGCCGTTTTGCCGGTCATAGCCGGCAGCGAATCCACCCAGGGCACCGTCGTAACTCGCCATTGCCGACCATTCCCGGCAAGCTTCGTTGTTGCCGGCCGACCCACCTGCACATGTCCCCGAGCCCGGGGTATTGCTGCCGCCAACGGGAGACGCATCCCGACCGAACGAGTAGCTTGCGCCGAGCGTGAGCGGCCCAAACTGCCGTAGCCACGCAACGGTGTTATCGCTACGGGGGGCCCCGATCCAGGTGTCCAGAGAAGCGAGACCGTAAATGCCAGGACCCAACGTATCAGCGTTGAAGATAGCGCGGTACAGCATTGAATACTGACGCCCGAAGGTTATGGCGCCGGGCGCGCCGTCGATCCCGACATAGGCCTGCCGACCAAACAGGCGGCCGCCCTGTCCAAGCGCACCCGTTCCGTCGGTAAAACCACTCTCGACCTGGAACACGGCCTTATAGCCGCCTCCCAACCCCTCTTCTCCCTTCATGCCCCAACGCGAGGGAAATTCACCGGTATTCGACGGCATGCGAACCACCGATCCTCCGCTCGCATTTGCATGGTTGATATATTCAACTCCCGTGTCAAGAACCCCATAAAGGGTAACATTACTCTGCGCGAAAGCGCTCGCCCCCCAACCCGACAACGACAACGCGATGCAGCCGTATGCCAGCCCAACTTTAGCTTGCCCCATCCAGCTCTCCTCCGGTTTATGTGCTAACTAATCATCATTGAAAATCGCAATTCAACATCGACGGCCCATATATTGATACGTTATCCTTAATAATATCCAGAAGCCGTCAAAGCTCGATTTTTTCGATCGATCATGCTCACTCTTTATAATGTTATTTTTCCAGCGCCGGTTACTATCCAACCTCAACCAAAAATCTTACCGATTCCAATGGGAACAACGTTGGATTATTGATTGTCAGTCATAGACCTGATTTTGACTCTACGCCTTCACCCAAGAAAAATCTCCGGAATGTCAGCAGGTGGCATCGCATGACCGGAATCGCCACGGCGTGGCGTCCTTCACTTACGGTTGGCGATCTATTGTCTGTTACTGGTTTCCCTGCAAAATGCCGGTCAAGACAAAAATTCTGCCGGGTTCACTTATTTTTAGCTAGCCCGGCAGATGTATCAAGGAATCGCGCGACCCGCCGATATTCCGCCATCAATTGTGAGTATTGCGCCGCTCGTGTACGCAGAAAGTGGCGAAGCCAGGAAAGCGACGGCTGCGGCGATCTCATCGGGCGATGCCGCCCGGCCAAACGGAAATGCGGCGAATGCCTCTTTCCACTGAGATTCGTCACCTGTGCGCGCCATCGCTTTGCGCTTCTGGATCTTTTCGAGTCGATCGGTAGCTACGGGTCCCGGACTAATGCCAACGACTCGAACACCGTGTTGAGGAGAGGCCGATCCGAGTGCCTTAGTAAACGCTATAAGGGCTGCATTTCCGGTACTACCAGCGATGTAGCCAGCGTCGCGCATTTCACCGGCGATGCCAAGTATATTAACAATCGTCCCTGCAGCTTTCTCTCTAAAATCCCGATAATAAGCCCGACTCAAATTAATATATCCGAAGACCTTTGCATCCCAACCAGCGCGCCATGCCTCTTCTTCGACATCCTCAATATACCCGGCCGGGATGTCGCCCGCATTGTTGACCAAAATATCAACATTGGGAAATCGATTCTTCAATCGCTCTGCTGCCCCCCGATCTTTCAGGTCGCAAGCTTCAATCTCGACATGGACGGAATACTCCGCGCGAAGTTGCTCTGCTGCCGATGCCAAGGCGTCTGGATCACGCGCCGTAAGTTTCAGATCGACGCCCTCGGCGGCGAGTTGTTGAGCGATCGCGAATCCAATACCACGTGATGCACCGGTCACAAGCACCGTTTTTCCAGATAATTTTAGATCCATAATTCTCAGTCCGTTTATATTTTAAAAACGCGTCTCACCGGAATCACTCTATTTACCGGACGAGCGTTTATCAGAAATCAAGGGAACCAATTCATTCGCGCGAATCACCGCCGTCGAAACCACACGTAGAGTCAATAGAGCGGCATCGTGATACTCCTGTGAAGACGAACAGCAACAGTCCTCCACAAGGACTACGCTGAATCCCAGTTGAGCGGCATCCCGGACGGTATGTTCGACGGCCATGTTTGTTGCAATTCCGAGAACGATCACGGTATCTACTTCGAGACCCCGCAATATGCCAGCCAAGTCAGTGCCGTAGAACGCACTGATTCTAGTATGCTCAATCTTGAAATCATCCGGCTCGGGTGCCAGTCGATCGACAACTTGAGCACCACGACTGCCCCGGACAAATGCATTCTTTCGGACGGCGGTATTAAAAAGGGCGTTATTCTTTACAACCTCCCGATAATCCGGCGTGTACGCTACGTTCACGTAAATGACAGGAATCGCATTTTCTCGAGCAGTTGCCACGACATGCCTCGTCCGTTCGACGAGACCGTCTTTCGCTGCCTGAGCGGCAAATATAGGCCCGAACGCCCCGTCGGCATCAAGCACGTCATGCTGCAAGTGGATCGCAATCAAGGCTGCTTTCGCGAGGTTCAAACTCTTCAAGCCCGAAGGGCTGTCCTTCAACATCAATTCCATTTAGCACTCCTGGCACGAACATCGTGTCACCACGAACCAAAATTTACACAAAGTCAGATTGGCTGATTGAATGATTTAGGTTCAGTTCCCACTGCAACCCGCTTGCAGGGCGCCGTCTCTTGTAAAAACAACGATAGAACCGCGGCCAATGTTGCAGCACCCGCGGCCATGTAGAATGGCGCCGCTGCTCCAAAGTGATCGGCTGCGCTACCGGCGATAGTTGGAGAGACAAAGCCTCCAACGATTTCTCCTACGCCAATGACCAGACCGATCGTGCGCGTCAGGCAGGCTGCGGGGACCGTCTCCGATGGAATTGTCGCCATAAACAATGGGAAACATCCATGCCCCAAATATGTCAAAAATAAAACCAGGGCAAAAAGTGGGAAGGCAGCGTGAAAAAATATCAGAACCAGTGGCGTCAGGATTGATGCGACGGAAAATATAATCATCATTGACTTGCGGCCGAGTCGGTCAGAGAGTGCTGGCACGCCAAATCCACCAATAACATTTGCGAGACCGATCAAGCTCATAATCCACGCCATTTGAGATGGGGCAAAGTGCCGCTGCTCGATCAGATAGCTTGGGGCAAATGCTAAAAATGCATAGTACCATGTGATGAACGCGCAGCTAATCAATATGCAAATCCAGACATTCCGATAACCTAATACTTCCCTAAACCGAGGTTTCTTTTCGGCAGTAGAAAGATTGATTCTAGCGGTTCGCGCAGCCGGCTCCCGGACAAACCTGGACAGAAGTGCCGCTAGCAGAAGACCTGGAATACCGACCACATAGAAAGCCGTACGCCACCCAAAATGCATCGCTAGCGGCACAATCAGGGCCGGCCCAAGTACTGATCCGAATAGACCCGCGGCGGAAGCTTGAATAAATCCCATATTGAATCCCCGGCGCTTCTCTGAAGATTCAATTGCCATGAGCGATTGACTAATCGGCAATGTTGGCCCCTCTGCCAGCCCCATTACTGCGCGCACTATCATCAGCATCATGAACGATTGTGCGAGTCCAGATGCGACTGAGCAAAGGGAGAAAACCACGACTGAAGTTACCAGTACGACCTTTCGTTTGCTCTTTGCTTCTGAATACTGCCCTAAAAAATATCCTGTAGCGGCCCATGTGAAGGCGAGAACAGAGCTGAGCATGCCCATTTGGGTGTGAGACAAGCCGAAGTCCGCCCGCATGAACGGGAATAAAAAGTTGATGGCCAGTCGATCAAAAAATACGAATCCAATCGACATGAACAGTAACACCACCAACACATTCTCATAGCTACTCCACTTCTCCTTCATCACCAGGTGTCTCCTATCTGTTACCGAGCATCCAATTTTCCGCTTATTTTATGCACAAACATCATTTTATGCATATTTATTGTGATCCACAGCGACTCAAAAGGCAATGTCTGCGACGTTAGGTAAACCCGAACTAACGTCGTGTCCTGCAACGACTGGCTTGCGAAGCTTGTTGACGTTGACGCAATCCGCGACGTCACATCTACGAAGTTGACTAAATGAAGGCAAAAAGATCACGTTCAACGAACACGACCTCCCGCGACTGCATCAATTTCACGATCTCGTCTGATTTCGGCTGCGCTGCTCATCCGTCCTTGCGTCCAACGCGCCTCTCATAGATTGAGTTGAATAAAGTACCGTAGGCTGTAATGGCTCCGCAAAAGGATGGAGTGCTCGGAAGTTGTCAGTTCGCCGGCACTTCACCGGGCGCAAGGCTTGCCTAACCGAAGCTAATATCGCTGAGGTACATGCGCATGCATTCGCTTCCGAGATAGCCAAAACCTAAGTTGTCCGTACTATTCCCCGTTGAGTGACCACCCACATACGACGTGAAAAGCACCTGCAACTCTAAGCGACAGTTCATTCTCCCCCATGACGAGGGCTTCGAAACGAACCCTGCCATTTTTCGACGTG
>NZ_CAJMZF010000086.1:0-11644 GCF_905220245.1 Paraburkholderia sp. J63
CTCATCAGACACCTCTTCATGGCGAGTATTCTCGCCTAAATTGATGTCCGGGGAGATTAGACCACTACCATGTTCGATAAATCGAGCCTTCTGCCATTAACGCTCGCTTAATCGAACAAAGCGGCACACGCAGCTTCCAAGTTGCCCATGGCGGCGTGCGACAGCAATGCGTCCAGCGTGACCTGAGATTAGACGGGTTGACATCAAGCACAGGAAGAAGGCTGATAGCATTCGCCCTGCGTCGCCAAATCAGAGGTGACCGGAGCTTGCCTTGTCAGTTGCCGGCATCGCGAGCGATGCGATAGCCGCAATGGCACACATCGCCGCGACGTACCAGAAAAATAGGGACTCGCGTCCGGTCGCTTTCAGCGACAGCGCAACGTATTCGGCAGAGCCGCCAAACACCGCGTTCGCCAACGCATAGGGCAGCCCGACGCCCAGTGCCCGTACACCGGCCGGGAAAAGTTCGGCCTTTACCAGACCGCTAATCGACGTGTACAAGCTGAGCACGGCGAGCGCCAGCAAAATGAGGCCGAGCGCGCCATAGGGGTTTGTTACCGAACGCAGCCCCTCGAGAAACGGAACCGTTCCGACTGCGCTCACGATGCCAAACAGCAACATCGACTGGCGGCGACCAATCTTGTCCGACAGAGCGCCGAATGCCGGTTGCATGAACATGTAGGCAATCAGCGCAACCGTCATGACAAGACTGGAGGTTTTGGCGCCCAACCCTACCGTGTTGATTAGATATTTCTGCATGTACGTCGTCAGCGTGTAGAACGCCAACGAACCGCCCACGGTGAAGCCAATCACAATCAGGAGCGCACGCTTGTGCGTGAACAAGCTGCGCAGCGTTCCGGCTCCATCCTGGCGTCGTTCACTCGCTCTACTGGTTTCCTCAAGGGAACGCCGTAGGTACCACGCGACGATTGCACCGAGGCCGCCCAACGCGAACGGAATGCGCCATCCCCAAGAATGCAGCTCGCTCGACGTGAGGCATTGCTGGAGGATGATTACGACTACCAGCGCAGCAATCTGGCCGCCGATGATGGTGACGTATTGGAACGATGCCAAAAATCCGCGCCGCCCTTCTTGAGCAATCTCGCTCATGTAGGTTGCACTCGCGCCGTACTCTCCACCAACCGACAGCCCTTGCAAACAACGAGCAAGAAGCAGCAAAACTGGCGCCGCGGTCCCAATCTGGGCATATCCGGGCAAGAGCGCAATTACGAGCGAACCGCCGCACATCAGCCAGACGGACATAATCATCGAAGTCCGCCGTCCGCGTCGGTCAGCGATTCGCCCGAACAGCCAACCGCCAATGGGACGCATCAGGAAGCCGGTTGCGAACACGCCGGCGGTGTTCATCAACTGCGTCGTGGGATTGCTGGAGGGAAAGAATACGCCCGCGAAATACAGAGAGCAGAAGGAATAGACGAAGAAGTCGAACCACTCAATCAGGTTGCCGGAGGACGCCCCGACGATTGCGCGAATCTGGCTGCTAGTGCGACTCGGAGTCGAACGGACCTCCGCAGACACGGTCTGCGTTTTCATGTGTTTGTCTCCTGCCATGGAGCCCTGACGCGGTCTACCGCCACGCATTTAAGGGCATATACGGCCGGACTCTGAAGGAGGCCGACCGCCTTTTCGCTTACTTCAAGACGAACGGATTGCCCGTCGCCGCGCCGGTATTAATCCAAACGCTCTTGGTTTGCAGATACTCTTGAATCGCGTCAATGCCGTTCTCGCGCCCGAGACCAGAATCCTTGTAGCCGCCGAACGGCGACAAATAGCTGACGGCACGATAGGTATTGACCCAGACCGTGCCCGCCTGAATGCGCTCGGACATCCGGAATGCGCGCCCAATATCACGCGTCCAGACCCCCGCGCCGAGCCCGTAACGAACGTCGTTGGCAATCTCGACAGCCTCGTCCTCCGTTTCGAAGCGAATCACGGATAGCACCGGGCCGAACACCTCTTCCTGCGCGATTCGCATGCCGTTGTCGACCCCCGTGAAAATCGTTGGTTCGACGAACCAACCATCTCCGCATTCGGGCCGCTTCGCCGCCTGGCCACCCAAGGCCAGTTCCGCGCCTTCCCCGCTTGCGATGCTGATGTATTCCAGCACCTTCTCGAATTGAGGGCGAGTCGTGATTGGCCCCACCTGCGTGCCGGCATCCATCGGGTTGCCCATGCGGGCCATCTTCGCCAGCTCCACTACGCGCTTGACCACCTCGTCGTGCACACCGGCTTGCACCAGCAGCCGCGAGCCAGCGATGCAGGTCTGTCCGGTCGCAGCGAAGATGCCCGATACCGCGCCGTTCACTGCGTCATCGAGGTTGGCATCATCGAAAATGATGTTCGGCGACTTGCCACCGAGTTCGAGCGCGACATGCTTGAAATCCCGCGCGGCCTGCTCGTTGATTCGGCGTCCGGTCGCATCGGAGCCCGTGAACGTGACCTTGCGCACCAGCTCATGGCCTACGAGAGGACTGCCGACTTCGGCACCCAGACCGGTCACGACATTGACCACACCGTTCGGGAATCCAACGTCGGCGAGCAACTCCACTAACTCGAGCGTCGAGGCGGACGTGAACTCCGATGGCTTGATGACCACCGTGCAACCAGCGGCCAGGGCCGGCGCCAGCTTCCATGCCAGCAGCATCAGCGGCGAATTCCACGGCGTGATGATGGCGACGACGCCGAGTGGCTCACGACGCGTGAAATTGAAGTAGCCTTTCTTGTCCAGCGGGATAACATCTCCCTGAATTTTGTCGGCAAGGCCACCGTAATAGCGATACCACTGCGGCACATACTGCAGTTGCGCGTGCATTTCGGCGAAGAGCTTGCCGTTGTCGCGCACTTCGATTTCGGCGAGACGCGGTGCATGCTCGGCAATGCGGTCCGCCAGGCGAACCAGCAATTGCCCCCGTGCGCTGGCCGACAAAGCCGGCCATGCACCGGTCGTGAAGGCGCGGTGAGCAGCAGCTACCGCGCCTTCGACATCGGCAGCATTGCCACGTGCAATCTCGGCCCACGGCGCCCCGGTAAAGGGGTTATCCGAGCTTAGCCAGGTTTGGCTTGCAGGCTCGCTTCGCGCGCCGTCAATATAGTGGGTATAGCGTTGCATAGCGTCTCTTCCTAGCTCGTTCAGAAAGGACCGAAGCCGAGGTTTGCACGGAAGCGGTTCTTCACGAACACGCCGTCGCGCGGCGGCAGCGCACGCGGCGGCTCGTCGGCGCGAATGTGAACCTGCGCGAGTGCCGTGCCCTTGCGTGCGTTGATGCGTTCGACAATCTGACCGACATCGCCAGCGTTATGCACCTCGAACGAGTCAGCGATGCCGAAGCCCTTCGAGACCGCGACCAGTTGCGTGCCGAGGCTCGAGTGGCTGCGCTGCATGCCGGTTTCGCCATAGTGACCGTTGTCGAGCACCACGATGGTCAGGTTCTTCGGCTGTTTGACCGCGACCGTACCCAGCGCGCCGATGCCCATCAGCGATTCGCCGTCGCCGGTTACCACAACCACCGACTTTTCCGGCTGTGCGAGCGCCAGACCCAGACCCAGGGCGACGGAACCACCCATCGCGCCCCACAGGTAGAAGTTCTCGTCGCGGTCGCCGGCGGCGAACACGTCATACGACGGCGAGCCCAGGCCAGTCACGACGAGTGCTTCGGGAACGCCAGCCAGCAGCTTGGCAACGAAAGGACGACGCTCAATCAGAGCGTTCTGGTTTTGCTCGCTCATTACTTGCGCTCCCATTTCTTGCGACCAATCAGGCTTTGCGACAGCAGGACGGCCACGCGCTCGCCTGCCTCGAACGCAGCATCGAAGCCTGCGCTCACGATTTCCTCGACTTCTTCCGGCGTATCTGCGCGCAGGACCGTGATTCCCATCAGTTCGAGCGAGCCTTGCGTCGCGCGGCCCATCGGGCCTTGCCACGGGTTGAATTCGGCGTACTCGCCGCGCATCGTGACCAACGTGAAGAACGGAAACCGGCAGCTTTCCAGCAGAGAAAACATGTTCACGCAGTTGCCCACGCCGCTGCTTTGCATAAGCAGGACCGCGCGCTTGCCGCCCAGCCAGGCACCGCTCACGACTGCGACACCCTCTTCTTCGGTCGTCAGAACGACGTCCTCGATGTCGGTGTCTTCCTTGGCTGCCCGAATCACGTACGAATGACCGGCGTCGGGAACATATGCGACTTGCTGAACGCCACCGGCTTTCAGCACCGAAAAAATGGACTTTTGCCACTCGGGCGCCTGTCCGCTTGCATGACTCATGTCTCACTCCTTAACAAGGTGGATGGAGCTATCATAGAATCAGATACGAGTGGCCATGAAATAGAACTTTGTGATTCAGGAATCACGAATTGGCATGGACGGAGGAGGGTTATCCACTATGGACATCAAGCAACTCCGCGCACTGCTTGCGGTCGCGGAAGCCGGTAGTGTGACGAAAGCCGCTGAAGCGCTTCATATCGTCCAGCCGGCTGTCTCGCGACAATTGAAGCTGCTGGAGGAGGATGTCGGCACTGTGCTGTTCGAGCGAGGCCGGTATGGAATGGAGCTGACGGATGCTGGGGACATCCTTGTCGAGTACGCTCGGCGGGCGTTGCTTGAGTTGGACCGGGCTCGCGCCGAAATCCAGCCGTCGACTACCTCGGTTTCGGGTATCGCAACCATCGGGCTGCTTCCGAGCACGGCCGGTCTGCTATCGGGTGCGCTTGTCGAGCGCGTCAAGGCGCAGTATCCGGCCATAGAGCTGCGCATAGTGGTTGGCTATGCCGGCCACCTGCAGCAATGGCTCGAAGCTGGGGAAATTGATGCAGCACTGCTGTATGACGCACGCGCACTACCCACGCTCCAAGCCCAGCTCCTCCTCGAAGAGAGCCTGATGCTGGTCGGGCCAATCTCGTCAGCACTGACGCTGGACAAGCCTGTACGCTTCAGCGAGCTGGACGGCTGGCCGATGATTGTGACCAGTTCCCCACATGCGATTCGCAGCCTGCTGGACAGTGCATGTCGCGAAGCGGGAGTGAAGTTCGACGTGGTAACTGCAACCAACTCATTGGACGTGCAGAAAAGCCTGGTCATTGGTGGCCACGGCTACACGGTTCTTCCGAGCATCGCGATACAGGACGAACTTGCGCAAGGAAAGCTCAAGGCCGCACCGCTCATGGAGCCCGAACTCGTCCGGCAAATCTCGCTCGCTTTGCCAAACATCCGACGCCTGGCCACGCCCGTGCGATGTACCACGCAACTGCTGGTCGAGGTTATCCATGAAGCTGTGGCGAACAACGTTTGGCCTTCGCGCTGGCTCGCACCAGTCGCTGCCTAGTCTTCTTCGGGCGACGAATCGCACAGAGAAATCTCCGCCCAATCGCCGCGAGCGCCTCGTTCGGTGACCAATTCGACGATGACCTTTCCGACTGCGAGCGATGCGGAACTCACCGGAATCCAGGGAGCACGCCCTCCCTTTCGACTCCCTACTGCTCGATTAACCCAAAAGCCCGGTCCGCCGTTAATGTTTTACGAGTTCGGCGGTTATACGAAGGAACCGGTCGATATCGTCGACCGAATGGCAGTGAAGTGGCGAGACACGGATTGCACCAGGAATACCGAAAGATGCAAGCATCCGCTTCGAGTACAAGCTGCTTTGTATGCGTTCGTACACGATGACGCCACGGCTCTCATATTCTCGGACCGCCTCAGACGGAGACAATCGTTCCAACGACATTGCTACGATGAGGTCCCGCTTTGACAAATCGGGATAATCGAGGTGAACCGTAACGCCCTCAATCTGGCGCAAGCCCGGTACGCTTTCAGTTCCATCGAGCAATCTAGCAAGCAGGCTTCGCTCATGTAGCTCGATTCGGGTCATACCTTCAACAAACAACTCACGGCGCGCTGAGCTGTTGATGAATTGGCTACCAAGCCAGCACACGTAGTCGACAATTGATGAGACAACAGCAAACTGGGCAGGCGCAGGACTTCCCAAATCCCAGACCGTTTCAGCTTTCGCCGCAAGCTTGTGATGAGGAAGCCGGGCCATTCGGTCAGACATCCAAGTCATTCCCGAGCCTCGGCAGCCGAAGAACTTGTAGGGAGCAATGTTCATGGCATCGACCGGTGTCTTTTCGACGTCAATGATGCCGTGAGGCGCATGCTGGACGGCATCGACCACGATATAGAGGTCCGGCTTTATCTCACGGGCACGCCTTACCATCTGCTCAATGTCAATCTTGGCGCCAGAGATGTTCGACGCGTACATGACGCTGAGAAAGCATGTTTGCGCGTCCACGAGTTTGATAACCTCGTCGACATCGATGCCTCCGGTGATGGGATTGCTGGGCGCCACGCGCAGTTCTTTGCCCGACCTGTTTGCGTAGTAAGACACCGCGTCAAACGAGGAAGGATGCTCGAGCACGGAAGTGACAACATTGTTGCCGTCGATATTCTCGGCAATGGCCCTGATGACGTCGAACATAGCGCCGGAAGCTGTGTGTGACGCGAACACGGCTCCGCCCTTCGCATTGAAGATAAGGCGCACGTCATCGGCTCCGCGCGACTCGATACCCTGCAAATATTTCGCAATATCGTGCATCCGTTCGCTGCAGTCAGGAATGGAGTCTACCAATGCCAGTTGTTCGATGGCCGATTTGAGCCGGAACGAGCCACCAGCATTGTCCAGAAACAACCTTCGTCCACCCTTGAAATCGTAGTCGACGTGATGGAACCTGGTTTTAATCTCGCTGAGAAGTTCTTCAGAGAAAAGTTCGTTGCGATTCGCATTCATGGCATTCGCCTGTATTTAAAATTACTCGCGGCCAGCGTCGGAGGTACCGAGAGGTAGACCTAGCCTTCGTACGCAACAAAGGGCAAAGCATGGTCCATCCAGTCATAGGCGTCCTCACAGAAAAGGAACGCATATCGTGTCGCATGCCGACCATCAGGTTGCTCACAATCAAGGCTTGAGTCACCGCTCCCCTTACAGTCCGCAGCCTGCTCTCGAACGAGGGCTTGAGTTTGCATTGCTAACACTTCGTACGGTCAGTCAGAATTGAGAGAAACGAGGTACGCGCGTGCTTTTTCGGCATCGTATTGACCTTCCCATTTCGCGATAACCAGTGGAGCGAGCGCGTTACCCACCACATTCAATGCGGTACGTCCCATATCCATTACCCGGTCGATACCCGCGATGAAAGCAAGCCCTTCGAGCGGTAGCCCCGCGCTCGCAAGCGTCGCGAGCAAAATGACGAACATGAAACCCGGAACACCCGCCGCGCCCTTTGATGTGATTACCATCGTGAGTGTGAGCGCAATCTGCTCTTTCCAGCCCAGATGAATCCCGTAGAGCTGGGTGATAAAGAGCGTCGCGATTCCGAGATAGATGGATGCGCCGTCTAGGTTGAAGGTGTAGCCGGTCGGCACCACAAACGTCGTAATTGCTTTCGGAGCGCCAAAGTCCTCCATCTTCTTCATCAGCTGCGGCAAGACCGTTGCCGAGCTGCAGGTCGAAAAGGCGATGACGAGTTCATCCTTGATGACCTTCAGAAGCGCGAAGAAGTTGATTCCAAAGATTCTTGCCGTCACTCCAAGTACGCCAACCGCGAAAATAACAATGGCAAGGTAGGTTACCCCGATAAGCTTGACGAGGGGCAGCAATGAGCCAAATCCGAAGTTCGCAACGGTTACTGCAATCAGCGCGGCGACCCCGATGGGCGCGTAGCGCATCACCATGTTCGTCACGCGGAACATTGCGTCGGATACGCCCTTCAGCATGTTGAGGACGGGGCGCCGAAGGTCTTCCGGAACGCCTTGCAGGGCCAAGCCGAAAAGGACTGAGAAGAAAATGATAGGGAGCAAATCTCCCCGAGCCATCGAGGCGAACACGTTGTCCGGAACAATGGCGAGAACCATCGACATGACGCTGTGATGTGCGCCGGCTTGCTCAGCGCCATGCTGGAACTTCGAGACGTCGACATGACCAAGTTGAGAAATGTCGGTGCCTGCTCCTGGTTGCAGAAGGTTCCCCAAGACGAGCCCGATGATGATTGCAATCGTAGTGACGACTTCAAAGTAGAGCAACGTCTTGAAGCCAATCCGTCCCAGTGACTTGCTGTCACCCACACCGGCAATTCCCACAACCATGCTGGTAAAGACGATGGGAACAACAATCATCTTGATAAGACGGATGAAAACATCTCCTGCTGGTTGCAGATAGTCCGTTACTAGCTCGGCTCTCATGGCGGGATAGTGATTCAGAAGCACGCCGATAACGATGCCAACGAAAAAGCCAACGGCAATCTGAAGCGCAAGTCCAGCTTTTTTCTTTTTGTTGGCGGGCCGCGGTTCAGTCAAAGTCGAGGTTGATGGGGTCATGTGCTTGTCTCCTGGGTCGCCGCCATCATGGGACGACAGTGCCGCCGAAGAATGACTTCGGCGGTCATGAACATTCACCGCAGTTCGTTGCAGGCCTGTGCGATACGCTTACAGCCTTCACGAATGCTTTCTTCGGATGTTGCGAACGACAAACGCAGGTACGGTGCAACCCCGTATGCGCTACCGTCTAACGTTGCGACACCTGCGTATTCCGTGAAATACTTCACCACATCGAGGTCCGAGTTCAGCGCTTGGCCATCGGGTGTGGTCTTCCCAATGAGACCCGCTACGCACGGATATAGATAGAACGCGCCGCGTGGTGCCTTTACCGAGATTCCCGGCACGCCCTCGAGCAACTCGGCCATGAGCTTCCCACGTGCCTCGAAGACTTTCGCGGCCTCCCGGGGCGCATCCTGGCTTCCGCCAAATGCTGCAATTGCAGCGGCTTGACTGATAGAGCTCGGACAGGTCGTCGTCTGTGAGACAAGTTTGGAAATGGCATTCACCAGTGACGTCGGCCCGGCTCCGAAACCAAGTCGGAAGCCGGTCATCGAGTAGCCCTTCGAAGCACCGCTAATTACGAGGCTGCGGTCCTTGATTGATGGAATGGCCTTTACAGGAGATACATGACGCACGCCTGCATAGACGAAATGCTCGTAAATCTCATCCGACATGACCCACACGTGCGGGTGTCGCTCAAGCACCTCGCCGAGCGCTACGAGTTCGGCCTCCGTATAGACGGCCCCCGTGGGATTGTTCGGCGTATTGAGGATGAGCCATTTTGTGCGCGGCGTAATCGCTGCCTCGAGTGACTCCGGCGTCAGTTTGAATCCCTGCTGCTCGGTCCCGCTGACAATGACGGGTACTCCGTCGTTCACGACGACCATGTCCGGGTACGATACCCAGTAAGGCGCGTGAATGATGACCTCATCGCCACGGTTGAGCGAGACGGCCAGCGCGTGAAAAATGACGTGTTTGCCGCCACTACCGACCACGATGTTCTCGGCACCATATTCGAGGCCATTGTCACGATGAAGCTTTTCGGCAATAGTCTTGCGCAACGCGGGCGTGCCACTTGAACCAGTGTATTTGGTCTCTCCCCTATGCATCGCGTCGATAGCCGCTTCGACGACGTGCGTGGGGGTATTGAGGTCGGGCTCACCGATGGTGAAGTCAATGATGTCGCGGCCTTCTGCACGCAGTTTGTCGACAAGCGCTTTTGCGGCCATGCTCGGCGACGGCTTGATTCGATTGATACGCTCAGCAAGGAATTCAGTACGGGCCATGATTGTGCTCTAGCTTTGTGTTGTTAATCGACCAGACCTTTGGCCACAAGGATTTGCTTAATCCATTCCTGTTCACGTCGCCCGGTCGCGATTTCGTTTTGAATCCCTTCTTCCTTTACTTTGTGCTTCGCTGCCAGGGAGAGAATCTGTTCGGCATCTGCCTGCGCGAAACACACGACACCATCTTCGTCACCGACGACAACGTCGCCTGGATTCACAATCTGCCCGCCTACGGACACGGGCACGTTCAACTCACCGGGGCCGTCCTTGTACGGCCCGCGGTGCGTTACGCTTCGTGCGTAACAAGGGAAGTCTTCGAACGCCGCAACATCGCGAATGGCACCGTCGATGACGAAGCCAACGCATCCGTGTTTCTCGGCGTGGAGCTTGATGAGTTCACCAACCAGTGCGTTGTGCGGTTCACCGCCGCCCTCGATGACCAGCACATGTCCGGGTTGCAGCAACGTCAAAGCCTTGTAGACCATGAGGTTGTCCCCCGGCCTGCATTTGATGGTGAGCGCGGTTCCGACGAGTTTCCTGGTCTTATTGAATCGGGTAAGCCCGACAATCCCGACGCTGCGGGCAAGTTTGTCGCTGATATGCGGGGTGACGACGCCATCAAGCGCCGAAATGATGGATTGCGGCGCGAGCGCGGGCGCCGGGTTGATACGCAGACCAGGAAGGCTCATGTGGCATCTCCAGTTTTTGGTGCAGCGAAGTGCTGGCTGGAGACAACGATAAGCCGCCAAATGCTTGCAAAAAAGCGATTTTTTTGTATCTGATAATATCGCTTTTTTTCATGAGGTGACGCCATGCTCACATTCAAGCAGGTAGAGGCACTCTTCTGGATAGTTGAGCTTGGGTCGTTCGAGGCTGCTGCGAACAAGCTGAACGCTAGCCAGTCCGCAATCTCAAAGCGAATTCAGGAGCTGGAGAGCACGTTTGACCTGGAAGTCTTTGACCGAAATCGACGCACCGCACGCCTGACGGAAAAAGGCGAAGAGCTGTTCCTGTACGCGAAGGAGTTGCTTGAACGGCGCGACGAGATTGTCGAACGAGTGAGCGCCAAAGATGTGCTGGTACGGCGACTTCGGGTCGGTGTTACCGAATTGACAGCCCTTACCTGGCTCCCCCAACTCATAACTGCAATCAAGCGGGAGTACCCCAAGGTCATTGTGGAAGCTGAGGTTGAGCTGAGTTCGACGCTCCGAGAGAGGCTCGCCGAAGACAGCATCGACATCATCGTGGTTCCCGGAACTGCAGCGACTGAAGCATTCGTTTCAACGCCTCTCGCTACCGTTGAGAACGCCTGGATGTGCGTTCCTGAAATGGTGCCGCGAAAGACGTCCATACCCTTGGCCGAAATCTCGCAATTTCCGCTTCTAACCCAAGGCAATGCGTCGGGGACTGGCATGGCTTACGGACGGTTTCTTCAGGACCAGGGCGTACATGTACGCCGCATGCTGACCAGTAACAATCTGGTTGCACAGATTGGTCTAACCGTTTCGGGGCTAGGGGTGAGCTACCTTCCCGTTGCGTGCCTCCGGCATCTGATTACAGAGGGTGTGCTTGGCGTCATCCAGACGAAACCTCCGCTTCCGCCCATACAGTACAACGCTGTCCATCGGTCGAACCACCCCTATTCCCTTACCCGGGAAGTCGCACGCCTTGCGGCGGACTGCTGCGACTTCGGGACACTTTTGCTGCAACCGCGAAAGAGGAGCGGCGACCCCGTCTGAAAGATTATCGAAAACCTGAAGTCCGGCTACGCTCGTCACCGCCATTGAATCGCGAAAGCCGCTGCGACGGGCTTCGGCTCGAATCATCACTTTTTTGAATTTAGTCCCATGTAAAAATATCGCTTTTTTTCCTCATTTTGCCCGGAAACAATTGGTCTCAAGGCGTCGGCATGAAGTGCGGGGTTGGGGCGGCTCGATGTCGACACACCCGATGTTGAACGCCTATACCTGAACC
>NZ_CAJMZF010000087.1:0-11363 GCF_905220245.1 Paraburkholderia sp. J63
GCCGCCCCTGAACCTGATACGCCGGAGTCCACCATGAGCAATCTGCACGAAAACAGCATCATCATCGACGGCCTGAACATTTCGAAATTCGAACGCTCGGTGTTCGAGGACATGCGCAAGGGCGGCATCACGGCCGCGAACTGCACCGTCTCGGTCTGGGACAGCTTCACGAAGACCGTCGACAACATCGCGCTGATGAAGCAGCAGATTCGCGAGAACAGCGAGCTGCTCACGCTGGTGCGCACCACGGAAGACATCGCGCGCGCCAAGAAGGAAGGGCGCACGGGCGTGATTCTCGGCTTCCAGAACGCCCATGCGTTCGAAGACAACCTCGGCTATATCGAGGCGTTCGCCGACATGGGCGTGCGCGTCGTGCAGCTTTGCTACAACACGCAGAACCTCGTGGGCACGGGCTGCTATGAGCGCGACGGCGGCCTCTCTGATTTCGGCCGCGAAGTGATCACCGAGATGAACCGCGTGGGCATCATGGTCGACCTCTCGCACGTGGGCGGCAATACGTCTTCGGAGGCCATCGCGTTTTCGAAGAAGCCGGTTTGCTATTCGCACTGCCTGCCCTCGGGCCTCAAGGAGCATCCGCGCAACAAGAGCGACGAGCAGCTCAAGGAGATCGCGGACGCGGGCGGCTTCGTGGGCGTGACGATGTTCGCGCCGTTCCTCAAGCGCGGTATCGACGCGACCGTCGAGGACTATATCGAGGCGATCGACTATGTCGTGAACCTGATCGGCGAGGACACGGTGGGCATTGGCACCGACTTCACGCAGGGCTACAGCACCGAGTTCTTCGACATGCTCACGCACGACAAGGGCCGCTACCGCCGCCTCACGAATTTCGGCAAGGTCGTGAATCCCGAGGGCATTCGCACGATCGGCGAATTCCCGAATCTTACGGCGGCCATGGAGCGCGCGGGCTGGAAGGAGTCGCGCATCCGCAAGATCATGGGCGAGAACTGGGTGCGCGTGTTCCGCGACGTCTGGGGCGCCTGAGCGTTTAGCCGCAAGCAACCGTTTAAAGCGTCTTTAAAGCCCCTTTAAACGACGCCATTAAAAAGCCTTCAAGCCATTCCGAAAAATATTGATGCGTGGACGCGCCCCGGCGCGTTCATGCAGCCCCCACTCATCCTGGAGTGCAAAGAGATGCAACCGCAACTGCCGATCGACGTCGATGCGAACACCGGTGTCTGGACCACGGACGCGCTGCCGATGCTGTACGTGCCGCGCCATTTCTTCACCAACAACCACACCGCCGTCGAAGAGGCGCTGGGCCGCGACGTCTACGCCGAGATTCTCTACAAGGCCGGCTACAAGTCTGCGTATCACTGGTGCGCGAAGGAAGCCGAGAAGCACGGCATCGCGGGCATGGACGTATTCGAGCATTACCTGAAGCGCCTTTCGCAACGCGGCTGGGGCCTCTTCTCGATCATCGAGGCCGACCCGAAGAGCGCGCACGCCAAGATCGAGCTGCGCCATTCGTCGTTCGTGCTCGCGCAGCCCGGCAAGGAAGGCAAGCTCTGCTACATGTTCGCGGGCTGGTTCGCAGGCGCGATGGACTGGGTGAACGACACCACGGCCGAAGGCAAGGGCGCGCCGCGCGCGCAATCGAAGGAAGTGCAGTGCGCGGCCGAAAGCCACGATCATTGCGTGTTCGAGGTGTCGCCGCTTTCTGCCTGAAGGCTGCCTGAGTGCAGACCGAAGCAACGATCAAAACGAACGCCCCCGCATTAAAAGAATTAGCAAAGTAACACCGAGACATACGAACGCCAGAGGTCGCCTGCGATGCGCTATCCCCACCTGTTCAAACCCCTCCAGCTCAATCAGCTGACGTTACGCAACCGCATCGTCAGTACCGCCCATGCCGAGGTTTATGCCGAGCCGGGCGGCCTGCCGGGCGAGCGCTACATCCGCTATTACGAAGAGAAGGCCAAGGGCGGCGTCGGCCTCGCGATCTGCGGTGGGTCGAGCCCGGTGTCGATGGATAGCCCGCAGGGCTGGTGGAAGTCGGTCAACCTGACGACGGACAAGGTCATCGATCCGCTCGCGCGCCTCGCCGAAGCGATGCACCGTCACGGCGCGAAGATCATGATCCAGGCAACCCACATGGGGCGCCGCAATGCCTACCACGGCGAGCACTGGCCGCATCTCGTGACGCCCTCGGGCGTGCGCGAGCCGGTGCACCGCGGCAACGCGAAGATCATCGAAGTCGAGGACATCAAACGCATCATCAAGGATTTCGCGGCCGCTGCGATCCGGGTGAAGAGCGCGGGCATGGACGGCATCGAAATCTCGGCCGCGCACCAGCAACTGGTCGACCAGTTCTGGAGCCCGCGCACGAACTTCCGCACCGACGAATGGGGCGGCAGCTTCGAGAACCGTCTGCGCTTCGGCATCGAAGTGCTGAAGTCGGTGCGCGAAGCCGTGGGCCGTGACTTCTGCGTCGGCCTGCGCATGTGCGGCGACGAATTCCATGAGAACGGCATCGACCACGAGCACGCGAAGGAAATCGCGCAGGCGATGGAAGCGACCGGTCTGATCGACTACATCAGCGTGGTGGGTTCGGGCGCGGACACGCACAACACCCTCGTGAACTGCATGCCGCCGATGGCGCTGCCGCCGGAGCCGTTCGTGCATCTCGCCGGGGGCATCAAGTCGGTGCTGAAGCTGCCCGTGATGCATGCGCAGAGCATTCGTGACGCGGGCCAGGCCGAGCGCCTGCTGGCGAACGGGATGATCGACATGGTCGGCATGACGCGCGCGCAGATTGCCGATCCGCACATGGTGATCAAGATCCGCGACGGGCGCGAGGACGAAATCAAGCAGTGCGTCGGCGCGAACTACTGCATCGACCGCCAGTACAACGGTCTTGACGTGCTGTGCGTGCAGAACGCGGCGACCTCGCGTGAAGAGACCATGCCGCACGTGATCGAGAAGACGCGCGGCCCGAAGCGCAAGGTCGTGGTGGTGGGCGCGGGCCCGGCGGGCCTGGAAGCGGCGCGCGTCGCGCGCTCGCGCGGCCACGACGTCGTGCTGTTCGAGAAGAACGCCGAAGTCGGCGGCCAGATCATGATCGCGGCGAAGGCGCCGCAGCGCGAGCAGATGGCCGGCATCGTGCGGTGGTTCGACATGGAAACGAAGCGCCTGGGCGTGGATCGCCGGCTGGGCGTGGCGGCTGACGAGAAGGTGATCATGGCCGAGAAGCCGGATATCGTTGTGCTCGCAACGGGCGGCCACAGCTATACGGAGGAAGTGCCGGGCTGGGGCGTGGCGGACGGGCTCGCGGTCAGCTCGTGGGACATCCTCACGGGCAAGGTCGAGCCGGGACAGAACGTGCTGGTCTACGACGGCATCAGCACGCATGCGGGATCGGGCGTGGCCGACTTCATCGCGAGCCGCGGCTCGAGGGTCGAGATCGTGACGCCCGATGTGAAGGTGGCGGACGACGTGGGCGGCACGACGTTCCCGATCTTCTATCGCCGGCTCTACGCGCAAGGCGCGGTGCTCACGCCGAACTATTGGCTCGATCGCGTCTACGAAGAAGATGGCAAGAAGATCGCGGTGCTGCGCAACGAGTACACGGAAGAGCTCGAGGAGCGCGCGGTCGACCAGGTGGTGGTCGAGAACGGCACGCGGCCCAACGACGAACTCTACTGGAAGCTCAAGAACGAATCGGTGAATAACGGCCAGGTGGACGTGAACAAGCTGTTCGCGTCCGAGGCGCAGCCGTGCCTCACCGAGGAGCTCGGCAACGGCCGCTTCCTGCTGTTCCGTGTTGGCGACTGCATCTCCATGCACAACATCCACGGCGCGATCTACGACGCGCTGCGGCTCGTGAAGGACTTCTGACCCATGAACCCGACCTGGCTCATTACCGCGCTGCTGTGGCTCTCGATGGCGGGCCTCGCGTTCGCCGTCGCGAAGCGGGCCGCTTACTGGCGCGTCGGGCGCGCAGCGGCGCCCGGATCGTTCGGCGCCTTCGGTTTCACCAGGCTGTTCAGCATTCCGAAGCGCTATTTCGTCGATCTGCACCATGTGGTCGCGCGCGATCCGTATATCGCGAAGACGCACGTGGCGACGGCCGGCGGCGCGATTGCGGCGCTCGCGCTCGTGTTCATCAACTATGGCCTGGCGATCTACTCGCCTTGGCTCGACAAGCTGATCTTCCTCGCGGCGCTCGCGATGCTGATCGGCGTGGTGTTCGTGTGGCGCCGCCGTAACGCGCGGCAAGTGCCGGCGCGTCTCTCGCGCGGGCCGTGGAATACGCTGCCCTGGCTGCTCGGCTCGTTCGCGCTCGGCATCGTGCTCTATACGGTGGTGCCCGCCGGTGCGATGTCGGGCGGCTTCGCGGTGCTCTGCGCGGTGCTGATCGGCGTGGGCGCGTTCGCGATGACGTTTGGCGCCGCGAAGGGCGGCCCGATGAAGCACGCGATCGCGGGCCTGCTGCATCTCGCGTTTCACCCGCGCCAGGAGCGCTTCGCCGCCACGCGTGAAGGCTGGACCGGCAACGGCACGGCCACGCCGCCCACGGCGCTCAAGCTGCCCGATATCGAGCATCAGGAATATGGCGTGGCGAAGCCCGTGGAGTTTCGCTGGAACCAGTTGCTGAGCTTCGACGCCTGCGTGCAGTGCGGCAAGTGCGAGGCCGCGTGCCCCGCGTTCGCCTCGGGCCAGCCGCTCAATCCGAAGAAGCTGATTCAGGACCTCGTGGTGGGCATGGCCGGCGGCACCGACGCCGCCTACGCGGGCAGCCCCACGCCCGGCATCAAGGTCGGCCAGCATGGCGGCGCACCGACCGGCCCGATCGTCTCGGGCCTGATCGAAGCGCAAACGCTGTGGTCGTGCACCACGTGCCGCGCCTGCGTGCAGGAGTGCCCGATGCTGATCGAGCACGTGGACGCCATCGTCGACATGCGCCGCAACCAGACGCTCGTGCACGGCACGGTGCCGGGCAAGGGCCCCGAAGTGCTCGCGAACCTGCGCGAGACCGGCACGATGGGCGGCTACGACAAGGCCGCGCGCTACGACTGGTCGGTCGACCTGAACGCGCCCATCGCGCAACCGGGCAAGCCCGTGGATGTGCTGCTGGTGGCGGGCGAAGGCGCTTTCGACATGCGCTATCAACGCACGCTGCGGGCGCTCGTGAAGGTGCTCAACAAGGCGGGCGTGAGCTACGCGGTGCTGGGCGCGCAGGAAACGGATACGGGCGACGTGGCGCGCCGTCTCGGCGACGAGGCCACGTTCCAGCGCATGGCGAAGCAGATGATGGGCACGCTCTCGACGCTGAACTTCAAGCGCATCGTGAGCGCCGACCCGCACGTGATGCACAGCCTGCGCAACGAATATCGCGCACTGGGCACGCGGTACGACGTGCTCCATCACACGACCCTGCTCGCCGAGCTGGCCGCGAGCGGCAAGATTGCGCCGAAGGCCGTTGAAGCCCTGCGCGAAAAGCGCACCACGTATCACGATCCTTGCTATCTGGGCCGCTACAACGGCGAGACCGAAGCGCCGCGCAAGCTGCTCAAGACCATCGGCATCCAGGTGGTGGAGATGGAGCGCAACGGCATGCGTGGGCGTTGCTGCGGCGGTGGCGGCGGTGCGCCGCTCACCGATATCCCCGGCAAGCAGCGCATTCCCGATATCCGCATCGCCGATGCGAAGGCCGTGGGCGCCGAAGTCGTCGCCGTGGCGTGCCCGAACTGCACGGCGATGCTCGAAGGCGTCGTGGGTCCGCGCCCCGAGGTGCTCGACGTGGCAGAACTCGTTGCAGCTTCGCTGGAGTGAACCGATGAATGCGATCAAACGAATCGATCCGCGCCGCCCCTTCATCATTACCGTGGACGGACTGCGGCGCATCACGCTCGGCGAGAGCGGCAGCGCCGATGCAAGCGCCGCGCACTGGGCCGGTCAGGCGCATGGACACGCCGCCGCGAAGCCGCGGCGCCTGGTTAGCGATCCGAAGCAAATCATGCTGGTGGTGGCGCATGCCGAACGCGGCGCGCTTGACGATCACACGTGCCAGGCCATCGCCGCAGCCGCGCTGCTGGCCGATGGGCAAACCGAAGTGGCGCTGCTCGCATTTGGCGAGGTGAAAGACGACGTGGCGGCGCTTGGCGTGGACAAGCTGATCGAACTGCAGGGCTTCGAGCGCCGCGTGTTCGCGCCCGAAAGCGAGTTGCGCGCCTTGCAGGCTTGTGCGGCTGCGCTGGCGCCGAAACACGTGTTCGTGCCCGACAACGCGACCGGCGACGGCGACCTGGGCCGCCGCTATGCGGCCTCGGCGGGCGCGAGCGTGGCGACGCACGTGGTCGAAATCGACGCGAAGCACGTGGGCGCCTACGAGCAGGCGAAGCGCGCGTTTGCCACGCGCGCGCTGCCCGACGTGATCCTGCTCGCCCCCAACGCCGTCGATGCGAAGCTGCCCTTCGTGGGCGCGGGCGAGCGTCTCGCGGGCGACTTCATTCGCCCCGCGGGCGATAGCGGGCAACCGTATCGCGACCTGGGCCTCGAAGAAATCGACGCGGCCCAGGTGGCGCTCGAAGAGGCGGACTTCATCGTCTCGGCGGGCAACGGCGTGAGTGACATTGCCTCGTTCGAGAAACTCGCGGGCGCGTTTGGCGCGGCCATCGGCGCGAGCCGCGTGGCCGTGGACAACGGCCATTTCACGCGCGACAAGCAGGTGGGCGCGACCGGCAAGACCGTGGAGGCGAGCGTGTATATCGCGTTCGGCATTTCCGGGGCCGTGCAGCATTTGCAGGGCATCAAGGACTGCCGCCACGTGATTGCCGTGAATCTCGACGGCAGCGCGCCGATCGCGAAGCGCGCGAACCTGACCGTGGTGGGCGACGCCCAGCAGACCATCGCCGCGCTGATCCAGCAGGTGCAGACCGCGCGCGCGACGCGCGGCCAGGCGCCGGCTGCGGCCGAACAACGCCAACCCGCAGGAGTGGCCGCATGAACGCGCAACGACAGATAGAACGCATCGCGGTGCTCGTTTCGGCGGGCCGCCATCCTGTGAGCGGCGCGCCGCGCTATAGCCGCAACGACGCGCAGGCGCTGGAAATCGGCCGCAAGCTCGCCGACCAGCATCGCGCGCAACTCGACGTGATCCACGCGGGCGACGCCCACGAACCCGCGCTCGCCGAATACCTCGCGCTCGGCGCCCGCGAAGTCGAAGTGCTCGCGTGCGCGCCGGGCGACGACGCGGCGCGCGCGCTCGCCGAACGCGTGCGCGGCTACGACCTCGTGCTGACCGGCACGCGCGCCGAGGGCGCGCACGACAGCGGCATGCTGCCGTACAGCGTGGCCGCGGCGCTGGGCTGCCCGCTTGTGGGCAGCGCCGTCGATATCGACATAAAAGGCGGCCGCGCGACGGTGCGCCAGTTCCTGCCGAAGGGATTGCGCCGCCGCGTGGAAGTCGCGCTGCCGGCGTTGATCGCCGTGCATCCGCTCGCCAATGCGCAGCCGCAGTACGCCTATGCGCGCCTGCGCGCGGGCACGATCCGGCCCCAGCGCGCGACGCGTTTTGCGAGCGATGAAGCCGCTGCCTGGACGGTGGGCCCCATCGAGCGCAAGCCCGTCAAGTTCGCGGCTCCCGAGAAGCGCTCGGGGCATTCCCGGATGCTGGCCGCGGTGACGACAGAAAGCCGTGGCGGCAGCGTCGTAATTGAGGGGAGTTCGGTCGAAAAAGCACAAGTGATTCTTGCGTATTTGCGCGAGCATCAACTCATCGATTACTGAAATTTGCTGATCTGTCGGCAAGAACCAGTCAAGAACCAGGGATGAAAAATCCGGAGCAAACGATGAACGTATCGGCAGACATTCGCGCGCTGGTGGAGCGGCGCCAGGCGGGCTACAGCCTCGAAGCGCCCTTCTATCGCAGCGAGGAAATTTTCGCGCTCGACATGGAGACGATTTTCCGCCAACACTGGATCCAGGTGGCCACGGAGCCCGAGTTGCCCGAACCGGGCGACTACGTGACGGTCGAGCTGGCCGGCGAGTCGATCCTGATCGTGCGCGACGACGACATGGAAGTGCGCGCGTTTCATAACGTGTGCCGCCATCGCGGCGCGCGCCTGTGCAACGAGCAGAAGGGGACGGTGGGCAACATCGTCTGCCCGTATCACAGCTGGACCTACAACCTGACCGGCGAGCTGATGTTCGCCGAGCACATGGGCGAGCAGTTCGACCGCTGCAAGCACAGCCTGAAGCAGGTTCACGTGCAAAACCTGGCAGGCCTGATCTTTATCTGCCTCGCCGACGAGCCGCCCGCCGACTTCGCGATGATGCGCGCCGCGATGGAGCCGTATCTGCTGCCGCACGACCTGCCGAACTGCAAGGTGGCCGCGCAGATCGACATCGTCGAGAAGGGCAACTGGAAGCTCGTGATGGAGAACAATCGCGAGTGCTATCACTGCGTCGCGAACCACCCCGAGCTGACGATTTCGCTCTACGAATACGGCTTCGGCTATCAGCGCTCGCCCGCGAACGCGGAAGGCATGGACGCGTTCGAGCGCACCTGCGTCGAGCGCTCGAAGCAGTGGGAAGAGATGAATCTGCCGTCGGTCGAGATCGAAAAACTGCTCGACGTCACCGGCTTTCGCACGCAGCGCCTGCCGCTCGACCGCAGCGGCGAATCGCAGACGCTCGACGCGAAGGTCGCTTCGAAGAAACTGCTCGGCGAATTCCGCACGGCCGATCTCGGCGGCCTCTCGTTCTGGACGCAGCCGAACTCGTGGCATCACTTCATGAGCGATCACATCGTCTCGTTTTCGGTGATTCCGCTCTCGGCCGGCGAGACGCTCGTGCGCACGCGCTGGCTCGTGCATCAGGACGCGGTCGAAGGCGTCGATTACGACGTGGCGAATCTCACGGCCGTCTGGAACGCGACCAACGACCAGGACCGCACGCTCGTCGAGTATTCGCAGCGCGGCGCCGGGAGCAGCGCCTATGAGCCGGGCCCGTACTCGCCGTACACCGAGGGTCTCGTCGAAAAATTCACGGCCTGGTATGTGGGCCGTCTTGCCGAGAAGATCGGCGCATAAGCCGGTGCGAGAGTAGAGCGGAGTTTGACATGATGCGAGATGCGGCCCAATTCGATCCCACGGACAGCCGGGTGACGCGCCCGGCCTTCTGGGGCACGCTGCCGGAGCGCTGGACGAGCGATGCCGAAGAGACGCTTGTGTGCTGCCATGTGCGGCAGGAAACGCACGACGTAAGGAGCTTTTTCTTTCGTTCGCCGCAAGGGCGCACGTTTTCGTTCGAGCCGGGGCAGTTCGTGACGCTCGAACTCGAAATCGACGGCGAGCCCGTGAATCGCTGCTATACGATTTCGTCGTCGCCGGCGCGGCCGCACACGATTTCCATCACGGTCAAGCGCGTGCCGGGCGGCAAGGTGTCGAACTGGCTGCACGACAATCTGCAACCGGGCGCGTCGATCCGCGTGCTCGGGCCGGGCGGCGAGTTCACCTGCGCGCGCCATCCGGCGAACAAGTATCTGTTCCTCTCGGCGGGCTCCGGCATCACGCCGCTGATGTCGATGAGCCGCGCGCATCACGATCTCGCCGAGGATCGCGACATCGTGTTCGTGCATAGCGCGCGCACGCCCGACGACATCATTTTCGCGCGCGAGCTCGAACTGATCGCGGCGAGCCACACGCACTTTCGCACCTCGTTCGTTTGCGAGCGGCTGGGCGCGCGCACGGCGTGGCCCGGCGTGACGGGCTTTCTCACGCTGCCGCTGCTCAAGCTGATTGCGCCGGATTTCATGGAGCGCGAGATCTTCACCTGCGGTCCCGCGCCCTATATGAAGGCCGTGCGCGACCTGCTCGACGAAGCCGGCTTCCCGCGCAAGCAGTACCACGAGGAGAGCTTCTCGTTCGAGACGCTCAACGCCGACACACCGGACACCGAGGTTGAAGCGCTGGCCGAAGCTCCAGCGCAAACGGACGCCGAAGCCGCCACCTTCAAGGTCACGTTTGCAAAGAGCAATCGCGAGATTCAGTGCGGCACGAACCAGCACGTGCTGGAAGCCGCGCGCCAGGCCGGTGTGCGGCTGCCCTCGTCGTGCGCGCAGGGCATGTGCGGGACCTGCAAGGTCAAGCTGGTCTCGGGCCAGGTGCAGATGAAGCACAACGGCGGCATCCGCCAGCGCGAAATCGACCAGGGCATGGCGTTGATGTGCTGCTCGAAGCCGCTGTCCGATCTCGTCATCGATAAATAACCCGCCCGCCCATATTGCGGACGCGCAAGTCGCAGTACGACAAGAACGCGTCGCAAATGAACGATAACGACAAATTGTGGCGGGGGAATCTGGAGTGGACAGGGCGCGACCGCCCACATTAGAGGAGATCGACCGTGAAGCTGCTGCAAAAACTGTTGTGGACCGGCATGGTGTCGGCGATGGTGGCGATGAGTGGTCCGGCATTCGCGGACGGCAAGCCGACGCTGAAGATTGGCTATGTGGAGGGCTGGGACGACAGCGTGGCCACCTCGAACGTGGCGGCGCGCATCATCGAGAAGCGCTACGGCTACCAGGTGCAACTGGTGCCGGTGGCTGCGGGCATCATGTGGCAGGGCGTGGCGCGCGGCGACCTCGATGCGACGCTTTCCGCGTGGCTGCCCGTCACGCAAGGCGCGTACTGGGCGCAGTTCAAGGACAAAGTGGTCGATCTTGGTACGAACTTCACTGGCGCGAAGATCGGGCTCGTGGTGCCTGATTACGTGACCGCGAAAAGTATCGATGATCTCAACGCGCAAAAGAGCGCGTTTGGTGGGCGCATTGTGGGTATCGATGCGGGTGCGGGCGTGATGCAGAAGACCGACCAGGCCGTCAAGCAGTATGGGCTCGATTACACGGTCATGCCGAGTTCGGGTAGCGCCATGACGGCTGAACTCGCGCGCGACGTCAATGCGAAGAAGCCGGTGATCGTGACCGGCTGGACGCCGCATTGGATGTTCGCTAAATACAAGCTGCGCTTCCTTGAGGATCCCAAGGATGTTTATGGCGCGGCGGAGCACGTGGACAGCGTGGTGAACCCCGGGCTTGAAACGAAGGCGCCGCCAGTGGTCGCGTTTCTCAAGAAGTTTCAGTGGAAGCCCGGTGAGATCGATAGTGTGATGCTTGCGATTCAGAATGGTGCCAAGCCTGAGGCCGCTGCTGATACGTGGATTGCCGCGCATGGCGAGCGCGTGAATGATTGGGCGCAGGCTGCTGAGCAGTAAGTGGCGCGGCTATGGCGGTTGTCGCGTTTCCTTGTATTCGCGGCGGTCTGCTAGCGTTGCCCCTGTGCGGGGCGGCACCTACTTTCTTTGCGGCGGCAAAGAAAGTAGGCAAAGAAAGCCGCTCAAAC
>NZ_CAJMZF010000088.1:0-11281 GCF_905220245.1 Paraburkholderia sp. J63
CGCCCCGCACAGGGGCAACGCTAGCAAACCGACACGAAAGCAAGGAAATGCCAAAAAAAAACCAGCAAGACCCAAAAACAGGAATAAACGATGAAAAGTGAGTTATGCGGATTAAAAGTCCGAGTATCAGCCAGACACAACGAAGCCACAGACATCTGCAGTTTCGAACTGGTCCACGCAAACGGCGGCACACTACCGGCATTCTCAGCAGGCTCCCATATCGACGTCGCGATACCAGGCGGCCCAACACGCCAATATTCCCTATGCAACGCCCCAAACGAAGGCCACCGCTATCAGATCTCAGTACTACGCGATCCGAACTCGCGCGGCGGCTCAGCCGCGATGCACGAGCGCGTGCACCCCGGCGACGAACTAACGATCAGTGCCCCAAAGAATCACTTCCCGCTCGCGCATGAGGCGCGGCATAGCCTGTTGCTCGCGGGCGGCATCGGCGTAACGCCGATCCTCTGCATGGCGGAGCGGCTCGCGGCAACCGGCGCATCATTCGACATGCACTACTGCACGCGTTCGCGCGCACGCACCGCGTTCGCGGAGCGCATTGCCCATGCACGCTATGCGCCGCGCGTGCAGTTCCATTTCGACGACGGCGATCACGACCAGAAACTCGACCTCGCGGCGCAGCTCGCGCGGCCTGAGCCGGGCACGCATCTATACGTGTGCGGACCCAAGGGCTTCATGGATGCCGTGCTGAGTACCGCCCGAGAGGCCGGCTGGGCCGACGCGCAACTGCACTACGAGTTCTTCGCCGCCGACGCGCGGGAAACAGCCGGCGACGAGCGCTTCGAGGTCGAGGTCGCGAGTTCGGGGCAGGTGGTCGTGGTCGGGAAGGACGAGTCGGTCGTGGCGGCGCTGGCGAAGGCCGGCATCCGGATCGAGACGTCGTGCGAGCAGGGCGTGTGCGGGACCTGCCTCACGCGCGTGCTGACCGGCGAGCCCGAGCATTTCGACGCCTACCTCACGCCCGACGAGCGGGCGGCCAATGACCAGTTCCTGCCGTGCTGCTCGCGCTCGAAGTCGGCGCGGCTGGTGCTCGATCTATAGACGCTATAGACGCGCCGGACCCATGCACCGCGGGAGCGGCGCATGGGTCAACCCGGCGCGCGCTCCCCCAAGCGCCCAATCTGCTTTCCATTCCTGAATGGCTTACGCGGCCTCGGCCAGCAAGCGCCGATAGTGAGGCAGCGCGGTAAAGAGCAGCCACGCCGCGAGCGCCGACGCAATCGTGCACACGATGGCGATCGAGTGCCCGACCATCTTCGGATTGCCGAAACCATGGTCGGTCATCAACGCAATCAGCGTCGGGCCCGCACCGAAGCCAATCAATTGCGCGACGAACGAATAGAGCGCGCCCACGGTGCCGCGCATGCGGCTCGGCGCGACGAGTTGCAGTGCGGCACTCATGCAGCCCGTGGGCAGGCTGAAGAAGAAGACGGTGCCAGCGGCCGCGACCAGCGCGCCCGTCGCGCCCGGTGCGAACGGAATGCTCGCGCAGCAGAGCAGCATCGGGATCATGGCGAACGCGGCGGTGCGCAACTGTGCATCGGTATGGCCGCGCTTTTCGAGCCGGCGCGCAATCCAGGGGCCGGTGAGCGCGCCGGCAATGCCGAAGCTGACCACCAGCACGCCGAAGCGGAATCCCACCAGTGCTGCCGGCATGCCGTGTGTGCGGATCAGATACGTGGGCATCCACGCGGGCATGCCGAGCACGACGATGGCCAGCATGCCCACGCCGAGCAGGATGCGGGCATAGAAGCCGCGGCGCTGCCACAGATACGAGGCCGAATCGCCGGTCGTGAATTGCCGGTCGTCCTCGCGCTCGCTGATCACATTGCTGCGCACGGGCTCGCGCACGGTCAGCACCACCAGCAGCGCAAAGAGAATCCCTGGCAGTCCGATCAGTACGAACGCAAGCTGCCACGTCTGGAATTGCGCGAGGATCGGGAACTGCCGATGAAGCGCACGCGCAAACTCGATCACGAAGCCGCCGGCCACGAGCGAGAGGCCGCCGCCGAGCATTGGCCCGAGAATGAAGATGCTCATCGCGCGCGCCATCTTTTTCGCCGAAAAGCAGTCGGCGATCACCGAGAGCGCGAGGGGGAATACGCACGCTTCGCTGGCGCCCACGCCCAGCCGCGCGATGAAAAGCCCTTCGTAGGTATCGGCCCGGCCGCACAGCGCGGTGAAGCCGCACCACAGGCAGATGCCGACCACGAGCAGATTGCGCCGGTTGGTCACGTCCACGAGCCGGCCGAACAGCGGCGATGCAACCAGGTACGCGGAAATGAACGCGATGCCCTGGACGAGGCTCAGCTGCGTGTCGGAGATGGCGAGCGTTTGCTTGATGGGCTCGACCAGCAGGTTGAGAAGCTGCCGGTCGATGTAAGCGAGCGAGTAGGCGAGCGTCAGCACCGCCAGGATGTACCAGGCCTGGGCGCTGTCATGGGCTACCCGGTGCGGGGACGGCTGCGCCAGCGCGTGTTCGCTGGAGCCTGCGCCGTTGGACGGCAGGTCGTTCGTGGTGTTGCTCATTGCTCCTCCAATACGGTGGTTCGGATATCGTGCGATGTTAACTACCTAATGTTTGGTAGTTTGGCCGGTAGTGTGGTGCGGGAGGAGGCGATGTTCCATGAGTGTTATCCATGAGCCGATCGAAATGCCGGCGCGCTACGCAACGCGCTGCAACTTTCGCGCCTGCTCCGCTGTTGGTGTAAACCCCGAATGACAGCTGCGCCATCTGAGCCGAAACTAACTACCAGTTGTTAGGTAAAGAATGACGGATATTGGTAGAACCCATCGACAGGCCGAGATAGACATGACGACGCAGATGAAACCCATACGCTCCTTCCTCTTTGTTCCGGGAAACAAGCCGACCTGGATCGAGAAGTCCATCGCCTCCAGGGCCGATGCGCTGATCCTGGATCTGGAGGACAGCGTGCCGCCGCCGCAGAAAGTGGAGGCGCGCGAGATCGTCAAGTCGAAGCTGGCCTGGCTCGCCGAACAGAAGCAGCGGATCTGGGTGCGCATCAACCGCAGCGCGCACCTGTACGACTTCGACGACATCCTCGCGATCGTGAGCCCCGTGGTCGAAGGCATCGTGATCTCCAAGCCCTGCGGCCCCGAAGATATCCATACCGTTGCGTCGATGCTGGCCGAGGCCGAGTACCGCGCAGGCGTCGAGGTCGGTCACACCAAAGTGATTCCGCTGCTGGAGACCGCCCGTTCGCTGCAACTGGCCTATGAAATCGCCCAGCACGAGCGCGTGCCGGCCATCGTGGGCGCCACGGCCAAGAATGCCGACGTGGCCCGCGCGCTCAAGACGGTCTGGTCGCTCGAGGGCCGCGAGACGCAGTACCTCAAGTCGCGCGTGGTCATGGCCGCGCGCGCCGCGGGCAAGCTGCCCATCGGCGGTGTCTGGCAGCAGGTGCACGACCTCGAAGGGCTCAAGGTCTCGTCGGCCAACGACCGTCAACTGGGCATGAGCGGCGAGCTGGTGCTGCATCCCTCGAACGTCGAGATCGTCAACAAGACCTATAGCCCCACCGAAGAAGAAGTGGCGTTTTACCAGGGAATGATCGACGCATTGGACGAGGCCCAGGCCGCAGGCCGCGCCTCGTGCATCTACGACGGCGAGCACATCGACATTGCCCACGTGAAAACGGCGCGCGAAATCATCGCGCTCGCGCAGTCGTTCAACCGCTGATCAACATCCCTGGACAGGAGACAAGCAAAATGGCAGGCCTTTACTTCGAAGAATTCAAGCCCGGCATGGTGATCGAGCACGCCATCCGCCGCACCGTGACCGAGACCGACAACGTGCTGTTCTCGGCGATGACCTATAACTGCGCGCCGCTGCATATCGACGCCGAATACAGCAAGAACACCTTCTACGGCCAGCGCCTCGTGAACAGCATGTTCCTGCTGGCGCTCGTAGCCGGCATTACGGTATACGAAACGACGCTCGGCACGACGCTGGGCAACCTGGGATTCGGCGAGATCGCGTTTCCCAAGCCCACGTTCCATGGCGACACCATCCGCGTCGAGACCGAAATCGTCGAAACGCGCCTCTCGAAGAGCCGCAACGACTCGGGCATCGTCACGTTCAAGCACGTTGCGAAGAACCAGCGCGACGAGATCGTCTGCACGGCGGTACGTACGGGTCTGATGATGCTGCGTCCGGCCGACAAGGCCTGATTCGGAGGAAGAATCCATTATGGACTACCAACTGAGTGCCGATCAGCTTGCTATCGTCGATGCCGCGGAAAAAATCTGTACGGACTTCCCGCTCGAATACTGGCGCAACAAGGACAAGAACCACGCGTTTCCGCACGAGTTCTTCGAGGCCGTCGCGAGCGGCGGCTGGCTCGGCATTTGCATGCCCGAAGAATTCGGCGGCGCGAATCTGGGCGTGACGGAGGCGGCGCTGTTCATGCGCACGGTGGCCGAGTGCGGCGGCCAGGCGGCGGCGTCCACCATTCACATGAACATCTTCGGCCTGCAGCCCGTCGTGCATTTCGGCTCGGAGGCGCAGAAAAAAGCGTGGCTGCCGCCGTTTTCGCGCGGCGAGCACAAGGCGTGCTTCGCGGTCACCGAGCCCGACACGGGGCTCGACACCACCAAGCTCAAGGTCACGGCGAAGAAGCAGGCCGATGGCAATTACCTGATCTCGGGAAAGAAGGTCTTCATCTCGACCGCGCAAGTGGCCGACCACATGCTGATCCTCGCGCGCACCACGCCGATCGAGCAGGTCAAGAAGCACAGCGAGGGCTTGAGCCTGTTCTACACGAAACTCGATCGCGATTACGTCGAGATTCGCGAGATCGACAAGCTGGGCCGCGCCGCCGTCGATACCAACGAGCTTTTCATCGACAACCTGCCGGTGTCGAAAGACGCGCTGATCGGCGAGGAAGGCAAGGGGCTCAGCTATATCTTCCACGGCATGAACGCCGAGCGGGTGCTGGTCGCGGTCGAGCAGGTCGGTATCGGCCGTGCCGTGCTCAAGCTGGCCACGCAATATGCGAAGGAACGTGTGGTTTTCGGTCGTCCGATCGGCCAGAATCAGGGCGTTCAGCATCCACTCGCGCGCAACTGGGCGGAGCTCGAAGCGGCCAATCATATGATCTTCGCGGCGGCCGATCTCTACGACAGGGGCCTGCCCTGCGGCTCCGAGGCCAACGCGGCCAAGCTGCTGGCATCCGAGGCCTGCATGAACGCGTGTCAGACCTCGATCCTCACGCACGGCGGCTTCGGCTATGCGAAGGAGTATCACGTGGAGCGCTTCATGCGCGAGGCGTGGATCGGCTATATCGCGCCGGTCACGCCGCAACTGATCCTGTCGAACATCGCCGAGCGCAAGCTTGGCTTGCCGAAGTCATACTGAAGCAAAAGAGATTCCGCAATGTGCATGGGACCCGGGTAACAGCGCCAAAGTGCGAGCCCGGGTCGACAGGAGACAAGGCATGTCAGCTACAAGACCCCTGGAGGGTATTCGCGTTCTCGATCTGACCGTGGCGCTCGCGGGGCCCTATGGGTCGCTGCTGCTGGGCGGTCTGGGCGCCGAAGTCATCCGGGTCGAATCGCCCGGCGGCGGCGACATCGCGCGCAGCAACCCGCCCTACGTGGGCAAGGAAGGCGTTCACTTCGGCGTGCGGCGCGACGACGAGGTGTCGCTGACGATCCTCAATCGCGCGCGCAACAAGAAAAGCATCACGCTCGATCTGAAGTCGGAGCAGGGCCGCGCGCTCTTCATGGAACTCGTCAAGGAGTGCGATGTAGTTATCGAGAACGCCAGCGAGGGCGCCACGGCGCGCCTTGGCGTGGATTACGAAAGCGTGCGGCGCGCCAATCCGAAGATCGTCTATGCGTCGATCAAGGCCTTTGGCGAGCCGAGCCCGTACCCCAATCTCAAGGGCATGGACATCATCGTGCAGGCGCTCTCGGGCATCATGGACGTGACCGGTTTCGCCGACGGCCCGCCCACCCGCTCGGGTTTGCCGATGGCCGACCTGATCGCGCCGCTCTACGCCGTCAACGGCATTCTCGCCGCGCTGATCCATCGCGGCAGGACCGGAGAGGGGCAACTGGTGCAGGTGTCCATGCTCGACTGTCTTTCGTCGATGGTGGCCGAGGAGCACTTCGACGTGTTCCTCGGGCAGGGCTATCCCAAGCGCTCGGGCAACTTCCACGATCGGCTCGTGCCGTTCGGCGTGTACGGCACGCGCGATGGCTACGTGGCCATGGTGGCGTTCCAGCCCGACTGGTTCCGCAATCTGATGGAAGCGGTGGGCCAGCCCGGGATGGCCAGCGATCCGCGTTACGCCACGCGCGGCCCGCGCATGAAGTACGCCGCCGAGATCAACGTCATCATCGAGGAATGGACGCGGCAGCGCAGCACGGAAGAAGTCATTCGCGAGCTGCAGGAAAAGCGCGGCATCCCGGCGGCGGCGGTGCGCTCGCCGCTCGACGTGCTCAAGGACCCGGTGCTGCAGGCGCGCGGCGCCGTGGTGAAGCTTGAGCATCCGGGACTGGACGGCGTTGAAGCGATGGGCATGGGCCTGCCGATCAAGTTTTCGAAGACGCCCGTGCAGTTCGACCAGCCCGCGCAGGAGCTCGGCGCCTCCAACGACGAGATCTACCGCAGCCTGCTCAAGCTGTCCGAAGACCGCTTGCAGCAACTGCGCGACGAGGGAGTGATCTGACCATGTCCACCGAATCCCACGCATCCCCAACGCGCCGCGGCCCGCTCGCCGGCATCAAGGTCGTCGAGATCGCAGGCATCGGTCCTGGCCCATTGGCCGCCATGTTCCTCGCCGACCTGGGCGCCACCGTGATCCGCGTGGACCGCAAGGAGCCCTCGGGCCTCGGCGCGCCGCGTCCCGTGCAGTACGATCTGGGCCTGCGCAACCGCAAATCCATCCGCGTCGACCTTAAAGATCCGGCCGCCGTCGAGATGACGATGGAGCTGATCGCCCAAGCCGATGCGCTGATCGAAGGGTTTCGCCCCGGCGTGATGGAGCGCCTGGGCCTCGGGCCCGATGCGTGCCTCGCGCGCAATCCGCGTCTCGTCTATGGCCGCGTGACCGGCTGGGGGCAGGACGGCCCGCTGGCCCAGGTGGCCGGGCACGATCTGAACTACATCGCCATCACCGGCGCGCTGCACGCGATGGGCCGCGCGGGACAGGCGCCCACGCCGCCGCTCAACGTGCTCGGCGACTATGCGGGCGGCTCGCTGTATCTGGCCTTCGGCCTGCTCGCGGGCATTCTGGAGGCGCGCGGCAGCGGCCGGGGCCAGGTGGTGGACGCCGCCATGGTCGACGGCGTGGCCTCCATCATGGCCGTCACGCTGGGCCTGCACGCGGCCGGCATGCTGAGCAAGGAACGCGGCACCAATATGCTCGATACCGGCGCGCCGTTCTACGAGGTCTACGCGTGCGCCGACGGCAAGTACGTGAGCGTCGGCCCCATCGAGAGCAAGTTTTTCCGGCTGCTGCTCGACAAGCTCGGGTTGCAGGATCATCCGCTGCTGCAACAGCAGATGGACCGCGCGCAGTGGCCCGAGGCCAAGGCCGTGCTGGCCGCCCGATTCAGGGAGCGCACGCGCGACGAATGGGCGCGGGAGCTCGGCGAGTTCGACGTGTGCCTCGCGCCCGTGCTCGATTTCGACGAGGCGCCGGACCACCCGCATCTCGCCGTGCGCGGCACGTTCATCGAACTCGACGGCGTGACGCATCCCGCGCCCGGTCCGCGCTTTTCGCGCACGCCCGCCGCGCGGCCGGAGCCGCCCGCTGCGCTGAGCACGGACAACGCCATCGCCGCGCTGCAAGGCTGGCTGCCGGACGAGCGCATCGAGGCCTGGCGTGCCCGGGGCACCTTCATCTGAGGCCATGTGCATCCCTGGGCCGGCAATGAAGAACAGGTAAGGATTCCTTTCAAATGACATCGAACACTCCCGATCTCGCGGCGCTCGACCGCCTCACGAACGGCCGCTCCACCTGCCGCGCCTACCAGAACAAGGCGCTGGATGCCGACCTGATCCGCAGTATCGTCGCCATGGCGGGCCGCTCGGCCTCGTGGTGCAACGTGCAGCCGTGGCAGCTCGTTATCACCGAAACCCTCGAGAGCACCGGGCGTTTTCGCGAGGCGCTGATGGAGCGCGCGCGCAATCACCGCGAAAACGAGTCCGATCTGCCGTTTCCGCCGACCTATGAGGGTATTTACGGCGAGCGCCGGCGCGGTGCGGGCATTGCGCTGTATTCGGCGCTGGGCATCGGCAGGAAGGACGCCGAGCGCAGCACGGAGCAGGCATTCCGCAACTTCCGCATGTTCGACGCGCCGCACGTGGCGATCGTCACGGTGCCGGCGGAACTCGGGCCGTATGCGCTCGTCGATGCGGGCGGCTTCATCTCGTCGTTCCTGCTGGCGGCCTATGCCCACGGCGTGGCGACCACGCCGCAAGGGGCGCTGGCGCGCCACGCGCATTTCGTGCGCGAGTATTTCGGCATTCCCGATACGCAGCACATGATCTGCGGCATCTCGTTTGGCTATGCCGAGGTCGAGCACCCCGTCAACCGGTTCCGCACCACACGTGCCGGCGTGGACGACCTCACGCGCTTTGCGTGAGCGCCAGCCCATGCAGCAGCCTGAGCAACCCATGCAGCCGAACGAGGAGGGGCGCGCCATGACCTTGCTGATCGATCAGCCCGCGCCGCAGGTGCGCCGCATCACGCTCAATCGCCCCGAGCGCATGAACGCGCTCGACGGGCCCACCTTGCAGGCGCTCAACGACGCCGTGCGCGACTGCGCGGCGGCGGGCGGCGAGGTCAAGGTGCTCGTGATCCGCGGTAGCGGCCGCGCGTTCTGCGCGGGCAACGACCTCAAGTGGCTCGCGAGCGGCGTGCTGGCCGACCGCGCCGCCCATATGCGCCACCAGGACCTGATGCAGGACACCTACGAGCGCGTCGAATCCGCGCCGCAGATCGTGCTCGCCAGCGTCAACGGCTTCGCCGTGGCGGGGGGCTTCGAACTGACGCTGGCCTGCGATCTGACGATCGCCGATGAAGCGGCGCAGCTAGGCGACGAGCACATCCGCCGCAATCTGCTGCCGAGCGGCGGCAGCTCGCAGCGGCTGCCGCGCAGGCTGGGCCTGCAGCGCGCGCTGTACTACCTCGTCACGGGGCGGCGCATGACGGGGCGCGAGGCGGTGGAGCTGGGCCTCGCGGTGCAGGCCGTGCCCGCCACGGAACTGGAGGCGGCCACGCTGGAACTGGCGCGGGAAATCGCCCAGGCCGATGCCCTGGCGCTGGCTTCCATGAAGCAGATGGCACGCCGCGCAATGGAACTGCCGCTTTCCGATGGACTGCGCTACGAGCGCTGGATGCAGCATTGCTATCGCACGCAGTCGCCGTCGCTGGAGGCGGGCGTGCATCGCTTTGCCGGGACGAGCGGGGATTGAGGCTCCGCCGGTCTTTTTCTTTGAAGCCTTCTTTAGAGACCGCTCCCGCAATCCGCCAACTGCACTTGCAGGCGCGCCGCCGTTTCCTTGAGCGCTGGTGCGATGCGCTCGCGCTCGGCCTCCAGATCGAAATCGACGTCCGCTCTGCCGCAACTGATGCTCATGAGCGTGCCCTCGCGGCCGAGGCGCACCGGCAGCGACACGCCAAAGGTGCTGCGCTGGAAACCGCCTAGCACCGCACAGGTGCCCGTGGCTTCGAGCTCGTCGAACGAGGCGCGAATGGCCTGCTCCAGTGCATCGCCTTGCGCGCCCGCGCGGCGCTTGTGCTCCTCGATCAGGCACCGCTGCTCTGCTTCGGGCAGCCCCCAAAGATAAGCTCTCCCAATCGATGTGGTGCCCATCGGCAGCACCGAGCCGACACCGAGCCGCAGCGTGGCGACCTTGCGGCTCACACGGTAATCGACGTAGAGCATGTCGATGCCGTCCTGGATGCCCAGCGCCACCGACACATCGAGCCGGTCGGCCAGCGCCTGCAAAAGCGGCTGCGCCGATTGCAGCAGGTCGTTGGTCGAGAGATAGGCGTGGCCTATGCCCAGCGCGCCGATGGAGAGCTCGAACTCGCGCTTGCCGGGAACGAGGCGCAGGAAGCCCACCTGGATCAGCGTGGAGGTCAGGCGCGAGACCGTGGCTTTGGAGAGCCCGGTGCGCCGCACGAGCTCCGCATTGCTCAGCGGCGCGCGGTTCGAGCGGAACGCGCGCAGGACTTCCAGCCCGCGCTCCACTGTCATCAGCGTGGCATGGTCGGATGCAGCGGCGGCAGGGTCTCTGGGTGAATTCATGACAAGGCTCTCGAATGCTGGATTTCCTGCGCCATGCGCACGAGCGCCGGCCCCAGTTCACGCTCGCTGCGCGCGCGCCCGACCAGCATCGACGGCCCCATGCAGCTCACGGCCAGCGGAGCCTCGCCCGGCAACTGGACCGGCGCGGCCACCATCGTCATCGGCTGGCCCGATTGCCCGAGCGCGACGCAGAATCCCTCTTCGCGCACCTGCCCGATCTGCCCGATGGCCTCGCTGGGGCGGCGGCCCGCATGGCCCCCCAGATGGCCCCATCTATCGCTCGACTCGCGCGCGGGCTGAGGCGCCGCATTTCTGAGCAGATTGCTCAGCAGATAGTCGCGCTCGGCGTCGGGCAGGCTGGCGAGCAGCGCCCAGCCCGCGGCGGACGAGGCGAGCCCGAGCCGGGTCCCGATGGCCGGCTGCAGCGACGCGGGGATGGTGCTGGTGCAGCAACTGTCGATGACGACCACGTCGAGCCGGTTGCGCGCGCAGAGATGAACGTGCACGTGATGGCGCTCGGCGAAGAGGTGCATGCGCTGATGCGCGGCTTCGTGGATCTCGATGTCGGCGGCCGCGCGGTAGCCCAGCGCCAGCGCCGAAGGACCGAGGCGAAAGCGCCGCTTGCCGCTGTCGCAGCAGAGATAGCCCAGCGCGAGCAGGGTGCGCGTGAGGCGCGTCACGGTCGAAGCCGGAATGCCCGCGCGCTCGGAGAGATCGCTATTGCAGAGCCAGCGGTCCTCGGGCGTGAACGCGGAAAGAATGGCCAGCGCGCGCGCAAAAGGCGTCACGAGCGGGCCGTGTTTGATGGCCCCCGGGTTGGACATGGCACTGGCAGCGGGGGAGTATGAACGATCCATGGGATGTCTCTGTGAAACACGTTCATCAAACTAACGATCATTAGAATCCCGGTGTGGGGCGATGTCGATTGGGGTTTACGCGTTGGTGTGGGGTGCCCCTCTTTTGGGGCGCGGGT
>NZ_CAJMZF010000089.1:0-10628 GCF_905220245.1 Paraburkholderia sp. J63
GGACGCGAAGGGGTTTCTCGAAGCTGGCCCGTGGGGCGATGTCCTCACCGAGCAGGCGAAGCACCAGGGGCTTGCGGGTCTCGTCATCAATGGCGCGGTGCGCGATGCGAGGGCGATCATCGAGATGGGCTTTCCGGTGTTCTGCCGCGGTCTGAGCATCAAGGGAACGGGCAAGAATCAGCCAGGCAAACTGAACGTGCCGGTGTGCATCGGCGACGTGGTGATTCATCCGGGCGACGTGATCATCGGCGATATGGATGGTGTCGTCGTGGTGCGTCCTGATGAACTCGATGAAGTCGTGTGCAAGAGCCGCGCGCGTGAGGAAAAGGAAGCGCAGTTTCGCGCTGGCATCCGGGCTGGTGCGAACACCGCACAGTTACTCGGGCTGGAAGAAACCTTGCAACGCCTGAACATCCGCTAAGACCAAAAGACAAGACCAGGACGGAGGAGACGATGAAAAAGCTCACTGCTCAGGCCGCGCTGGGCGCGCGTAGCACGGCGCTCAAGGCGACACGCTATCGGTGGATCGTGGCGGCGTTGTTCTTCGTGATCTATACGATCGCGGCAGCGGACCGCGCGAACCTCGGTGTGGCGCTGCCTTTTCTTCGCAGGCAATTCGCCATGAACAATGCGGAGGCGGGCGCGCTGGTCAGCCTCTTTCTGATCGCGTACGCGGTGGCGCAATTACCCTCCGCTTGGCTGATATCGAAGTTCGGCGTCAAGCGCGTGTTCTCGATTTCGATGCTGCTGACGTCGCTCGCGACGGGACTGACGGGGACAGTCGGCTCGCTGTTTGCGTTGAAGATGTGTCGCATCGGGCTCGGCTTCGCTGAAGGCCCGTTGCCTATCGGCATCACCACGACCATCAACAACTGGTTTCCCGCGCGCGAGAAGGGCACCGCGGCAGGATTGTTCCTGTCGGCGGTGAAGTTCGGGCCCGTGATCACGCCGATCATAAGCGCGGCCGTCATCGCCGTGTGGGGATGGAAAGAAGTCTTCATCCTGTTCGCACTGCCGGGCGTGCTGCTCTCGGCAGTCTGGTATCTGATGGTCGCCGACAAGCCGTCGCAGAGCCGCGCCGTGAACAGCGCGGAGCTCGAACTCATCAACGCTGAAAACGAGCGTCGCGAATCGGGCGCAGCGGTCGCGAACAAGCGGACCTGGCTGGACCGGCTCATCCGCGCGCGACGCGCGCCGTTGCTCGACACCACGCGAAAGGTGACCACGTCATGGAACATCTACGGCTGCGCGCTCGGTTACTGCTGCCAGCTCGGCATTTCGAGCGTTCTGCTTGCGTGGATTCCGACTTACCTTTTGACCGTGAAGAAGTTCTCGGTGGTCAGCATGGGCTTCGTCGCCGCTGCGCCCTGGGTCGGCGCCGTGTTCGGCAACATTCTCGGCGGCCTGATCTCCGACCGTTTGCTGGACAAACGCAGAAAGCCGGGGATGCTGATTTCAGCGGTGGGCACCGTGGGCATGATGTTCGCACTGATTCATTCGCCGTCGGACCCCGTGCTGTATGCGGCGCTCATCTTCCTGACCGGGATGACGCTGAGCATCGGCTTCTCGGCTTATATGGCGTATCCCATGCCGCTTGTTTCGAAACAAAAGTTTCCTCTGGCGACCGCGATCGTCAATATGGGCGGCCAGCTCGGCGGCGCCGCGACCCCGTTCATCACTGGCGTGCTGCTTGATCGTTACGGCTGGGATTCAGTGTTCGCGTTCATGGCGGCCGCGTCGGCACTGACGGTCGTCATCCTGCTGACTATCTCCGAACCGCGCAACGTTGAGGATTAATGCGGTGGTGAATTTCACAATCTCATTCCGCGCAAAACGATGAGCAAGCTCGAACGTGCACTTTGCCTGAATGACTTCGAGGCGATAGCGAAGCGTCATCTCCCGAGACCGATCTTCGGCTATATCGCAGGGGCTTCGGAAGACAATGTGTCGTACGAAGCAACGCGTGCATCCTTCTCTGGCTTCGCATTCCTTCCGCGCGCGCTGGTGGACGTGTCGAAGCGCTCGATATCGACGAGTCTCTTCGGACAGCGCTATGCGGCGCCGTTCGGCATCGCGCCGATGGGCATCAGCGCGCTGTCTGCGTATCGCGGCGATATCGTGCTCGCGCGCGCCGCGAAGGCGAGCGCGGTGCCGATGATCATGAGCGGCTCATCTTTGGTGCGTCTGGAGGAGGTCGCGGCCGTCAATCCAGATGCCTGGTTCCAGGCCTATCTTCCGGGGGAACCAGAGAAGATCGTTGCACTCATCGAACGCGTGAAGGCAACCGCATTCCGTACGCTCGTTATCACCGTCGACACGCCGGTCGCCGCGAATCGCGAGAACAACGTTCGCACGGGTTTCTCTACGCCATTGCGTCCGTCACTGCGGCTCGCGTGGGATGGCATCACGCACCCGTCGTGGCTGTTCGGCACTTTTCTCAAGACGATCGTGCGTCATGGCATGCCGCACTTTGAGAACAATTACGCAGAACGCGGTGCACCCATCCTTTCACCGAGTGTTCTGCGCGACTTCTCGGATCGCGGACACCTGACCTGGCAGCATCTAAAGATGATCCGCTCGATCTGGCCCGGTGCGCTCGTGGTAAAGGGTATTCTTCGCCCCGACGATGCGCGTCGTGCGGTGGAATCGGGCGCGGATGGAATTATTGTTTCCAATCACGGGGGGAGACAGCTCGATGGGGCCGTTGCGCCGCTGCTCGTCTTGCCGCGTATCGTTGCGGCTGTGCCTGACACGCCTGTCATGCTGGATAGCGGCGTGCGCAGAGGCACGGACGTGCTGAAGGCCATTGCGCTCGGTGCGACGTTCGTTTTCGTGGGCCGTCCGTTTGGGTACGCGGCATCAATTGCAGGAGAAGCAGGTGTTGGACACGGCATCCGGCTTCTCGCCGGGGAAGTCTTGCGCAACATGGGTATGCTTGGCCTCACGTCGCTCGATGACGTAACGCCAGACTGCCTGTTTGTGAAAACGCCGCTACATCAGCCGGCCGACTTCGCCCAGTCCCAGTGAACGCAACGCCTTCGACTGCGCGACATACCCGGGATCCGGATCGACGAGTGTTTTGAGCGCAGCTTTTGAACGCTCGACGCCCCGACCCGCAGTGTGGGATCTAATGACGGCGCTTGGTCCCTTGGCCGCCTGGTCAGACAAATGGGCCATCCGCGTAGGCCGCGAAGATCTTGCGTGCTTTTCGAAAGCAACCAGGACGGGCTGATTCGCCGGCGCCGACCGGACGCTGCGGCAGGCATTCTGGCGCCCCTGATTGCCCCGGCAATACGGGTTCGTAGTGTCATCCACGCGGCCCACATCCATCGAGCAGTTTTACTGGGCTGCTGGCATGACAGCGTTTCGACCGAAGAGTTTGGCGGCATAGAGCTGCCGGTCAGCGAGATCGAGAACATGTTTCGGAGCAAAGCCGCCTTCGTCGGTCGCCTCCGTAACCGCGACACCAACGCAGATTGTCAACCGGCGAGTCGGACTGGCTGAATGGGGGATATTGGAGTCCCAAACCCTGCGACGAATTGCTTGCGCGACCTCGAGGGCCGCGTCCATATTGGCATCTCGAAGCACGACACAAAATTCCTCGCCGCCGAAGCGTCCCGCAAATGCGGACCTCTGCGAAAGGCTGGTCTGAATGCAGCTTGCGACGATGCGCAACGCCTCGTCGCCTGCGAGATGGCCGTAGAGGTCGTTGAATATCTTGAACAGGTCGACGTCGACCATCAGCACTGCCAGCGGACTTTTGCATTGCGCCGCGTGCAGGAATTCGCCCTCCAGCGACGCGTCAAGGGCCCGGCGCGTCCCTACCCCTGTCAAACAATCGATTTCGGCTTGCATTTTCAGACGTCGCTCTGCCTCTCTGCGCCGCTTCAACTCTGCTGAAAATAGAAACGATGTGAGGATGAGCAGTGCGGCCAGTGTTCCCATGACGCCGCCGATGGCTAGCGCTCTTCTCTGCCATTCCGCGTATATATCTTTGGTTGCCAGTCCTACGACGACGATAAGAGGGTATTTGCCGATATGTCGGAAGCTGTACAGGCGCTGGGTTCGATCAAGGACGGCGGTTCCCACATACGTGCCCGTGTCCGACTGAAGCAGGGGAAGAAAGGACGACCCACCTGCGAGGCTTGCGCCTATATCGCCCTGATGGAACGGCCGGCGCATCAGCACTATGCCATCGGTTCTCAGCAACGTGATCGAGCCATGCTGACCGAGCGCGGCTCCATCAAACAGACGGCGAAAATAGTCCAGTCGAAGTGCCCCAAGGACAATTCCGGAAAAGTTACCCGCCCCATCATTGAGTGGCTCACTCAGGCCAATTGTAGGGATGCGCTCGCCAATACGAGGCAAAAATGGTTTGCTGATGTATGGTTCCGCAGGAAATTGGCCTGGTAACTGAATTCTGAAATAATCCCTGTCCGCGACATTCGCCTCTCTCGCGGGAAACTGGCGGGAATCATAGGTGATATTGCCCATGGCATCGATTACCAGCACCGCGCCTATATCGCGGGCATTCGCAGCGCCGCCAAACAATATCCGTTGTCGCAAATCAGGCGAGAGACGATCCAGCGATGGCAGCCTGGTTCCCTCCGCCACGGTCCGTAACGAAACTTCGACGATCTCGAGATTTCGCTCGACGTCCCGACTGAGCAAGAGTGAAAGCCCCTCGGCAGTATCGCGGGCACGGACTAGCGCATCCTCGCGCATTTGATAAAGGCAAAGTGCCGTTATGCATCCCATAAGGATCGCTAATGCCGTGCCGGACACTACATACACCGATGGCCGTGCCGAAAGAAGGTCGGAAATCCTCCTGAATATCATGCTCGTTCGATTTCTGATTTACGTGGTGGCACGCCGGAATCCGGCGCGCTATTCTGGCACACTTTATATAACGACAGAACAGAATTTCACTGCCTGCCAAAAAAATCGATTGTGATTGTGGTGCAAACCCGGTAACGATGGCGGCGGCTGAATGGTAGCCATGATGGAGCGACTTCATCTTCCACATGACTCCCTCCACCGCAGCCTTGCATCAACCTGCCAGCGTCCCGGTTTCAGGGTGGGCTAGCCCTGAAACACGGCTTTTACAGCGATCAAATGATCGATCTCCTCAGGCGTGAATCCGAACTCGCTCAACACGTTCTCTGTGTGTTCGCCAACACGGGGTGCGGCAGTCTTCGCGATTTGCGATTGTCCGTTAAACAGGACGGGCAATCCCAGTGTACGCGTCGTGCCGCCGCCCGGAGCGTCGACTTCCTGAACCATGCCGATCGCGCTCGACTGCACATGTTCGAGTGCCTGACCGACGTTTTGTACCGGGCCCGCCGGTACGCCCGCTTGTTCGAAGCGCTCGACCCATGAAGCGACGGTGGTGGAACGCAATGCCGCGTTGATCATATCCTCGAGATCGCGTCGATTCTTGAGCCGTCCATCGGGAGAGTCGAAGCGCGGATCATTCTTCCATTCGGGATGCTCCAGAAGATCCGCAATGCGTTCCCAGTTTGTCTGGTTGGCGCCGCCGATGGCGATTCCGCCGTCGGCACACTCAAAAACCTGGTAAGGTGCGATCAGACTATGCGCTGTACCGGACGGCTTGCCGATAATGCCCTTAGAGAAATAGGCGGCCGCATACCAGTACATCTGTTGCAAGGAAGCCTGCAACAATGACGTGTCGACACGCGTACCCTCACCAGTCTTGAGTCGGTGAATGTACGCCGCCAGCACGCCGAACGCACCCAGAATGCCCGCATTCACATCGGCGATGGAAACTCCAGGTTTGACAGGGGGGCGATCAGGTTCGCCCGTCACACTGATCAGCCCGCTAAACGCCTGAAGTATCAGGTCGAAGCCACCTTTTTCGGCCATTGGACCTTGCCGGCCATAGCCCGAAATCGAACAGTAAATCAAAGCGGGATTGGCTTCGCGCAGGACCTCATAGCCGAGATCAAGCCGCTCCATGACCCCGAAACGAAAATTCTCCGTCAATACGTCCGCCTGTCTCACCATTCGCAAAAGCGCCGCGCGGCCTTCGGGCGCTTTCATGTCGATGCCGATCGAGCGCTTGCCACGATTGAGCATCATGAACGAAGGCGGTAATCCGCTGTCTCCCGGGCGTCGATAGTGACGTGCATCGTCACCGGCGGGAAACTTTTCGACCTTGAATACGTCAGCTCCGAGATCGGCGAGCATCACACCGCATGTCGGTCCCGCCATGATCTGAGCAAGTTCGAGTACCTTCACACCTGCGAGGGGCAGGTGAGCCGTCGACTCCGATTGTTGATCCATGATCATATCCTTACTTACCTTTAAAAACGGGCACTCGCTTTTCTGCGAGCGCGGCGCGGCCTTCCGCAAAATCTTCGGTGCCAAGACTGGCGAGGTGCTGGCTCGAAGCGCGTACGTGGTCGTATTCCGAAACGGCCGCCGCGTTGATGATCTGCTTCATACCCTGGACGGCGGACGGCGCCATTGCTCTGAGCTGGTCGATCAGTTCTGTACAGGCCGTATCGAGCTGCTCGGGTTTGAGACAGCATGAATAGAATTCACAGGCAAGGAGTTCGTCGGAGGCGAACGTTCTTGCTGCGAGGAATGCTTGCTTTGCGACGTTCACACCGACTCGACTCACCCAGCGGCGTAGGCCATGCCCATAAAAATGAAGCCCAATCCTTGCTGCGGGCACGGTCATTGTCGAACCGGCAACTCCAATCCGAAAATCGCATGCGAGGACAAGATCGGCCGCGCCACCGTACATGGAGCCATTTACCCGGGCGATCGTGAGTGGGCGCATTGTCTCGACGGCGTCGACCAGTTCTTCGAACGCCTCGTTCGGGTTCGAGTTCATGGCCTCAAATGCTCCGAGATGAAAGCCGGAACAAAATGTACGGTGACCGGTACCGGTCAGCATGACTACGCGTATCGCAGTGTCGGCGTTCAGTGCATCGATTGCGCTACGCAGCGCAACGATGTCTGAAGGCTCAAGGCGGTTGTGGACGCTGGGGCGGTTAAGCCGCAACTCCGCCCAGTCTCCGTAACGCGTGAGGATGGGGAGAGTTCCGGCGTCGCGAACTTCATCCCGACTTGATTCGTGTGTCATGCCTGTCTCCATCAGGATGCGTTGATGCAATCCAGTTCCAGATTCATACAAGGGTTCGTTTGACACCGACCAGCATCGCTATACCGGCCACAAGTGAGCAACCCGCAAGTCCGAGCAGGCCGCCTGCAAGACTGCCGGTTGACTCCCGTACAAGACCTAACATGTAGGGGGCGACGAGCCCGGAAAAGACGGCCAGCGTATTGATGAATGCGATTCCGCCAGCTGCTGCCTTTGCGCCAAGATGTGCTGGCGGAACTGACCAGAAGACGGGAATCACCCCGAAGAGTCCCGCATACGCCACCGTCAGGGCGGTCAGCGCGATCGCGAGTGAAGTGCCCGGTATCGTCGTGATGGCCAAGGAGATAGCACCGACGAAGGCGGGGAGAGCGTAATGCCATCGGCGCTCCATCCTGGCGTCGGAATGGCGTGTAAGCGCGATCATGCTGACGAATGCCGCCGCTGACGGAATGGCCGCGTATAGCCCGACGTGCAACAGGTTGTCGACGCCGAAGCTCCGGATCAACTGCGGCGCCCAAAAGTTCAGTCCATACACTGACATGGTCGTCAGGAAGAAAATGAAGGCGAGTAAATAGACCTTAGGATCACGAACGACGTCGCGCATGCCTTCATGGGCGCGCAAGCGGCCCGCCTGATCGGCGACGACTGCTTCTTCTATCAGACTGCGCTCGGCCTGGCTCAGCCATTTGGCGTCGGCTGGCCTGTCGTCGAGGTAGAAGAAGGCGATGACGCCCAGCAGCACACTCGGCAAGCCTTCGATCAGAAAAAGCCATTGCCAGCCAGCCATGCCGGCCGTGCCGTTCATGTTATGCAGCAGAAAGCCCGAGAGCGGGCCACCGACGACGCCTGCCAGGACGGTGCCGGACAGGAAGACGCCAATCACGCGGCCGCGGTAAGCGGCAGGCAGCCACGTGCTGATGTAATACACGATGCCGGGGAAGAAGCCTGCCTCGCAGGCCCCGAGCAAGAGACGCGCAACGTAGAATTGGGTAGGCGTACGCACGAGAGCCGTCGCGGCAGAGACAATTCCCCAGCCGACCATGATGCGCAGCAAGGTCACGCGAATCCCGACGCGTTGCAGCATCAATCCGCTTGGCACCTCACAAGCCATGTAGGTGACAAAGAACAGTCCCGCGCCAAGGCCATACACAGTGTCGCTGAAACGAAGGTCTGATTTCATCTGCAACTGCGCGAAGCCGATGTTCAGGCGATCCAGATGGCAAAAGAGGTAGGCAATGAAAAGCAGCGGAACGAGTCGCCGGATCACCTTTCGAAAGACGAGTGGCTCGTCGAGTCCGGCGTGTTGTGTCGCGCACTCGTGCGTTGGCGACTCGCTTGTCAGAGTTCTGCCCATCAGTGTCTCCTTGTCATAAGGCTCGACGGCATGTCGCCGTTTCCGCCCGAATTTGTGCGCCGAAGTGGATGCATCGTGCGTGCATTGGGTTGATCCGGCGAGACACCAGAGTAATCGGGCTATACTGAAGGCAGTAAAATTAATCACATATGTGATGCAGAATCATGGATGTGCAAAATTCAGCCACCGTCAAGTCTGCGCAGCGGGTTCTCGAACTGCTCGAATATTTTGCCGAGACACGCCAGCCGGCGACTATCAAGGAAATTTCGCAGTCGCTTGGCTATCCTCAATCGAGTACGTCGGTTCTGCTGAAGAGCCTGACCGATCTGGGATATTTCGACCACGAATCGCGAACCGGGATGTACGTGCCCAATCTGCGGCTCGCGCTCGCGACCGCCTGGATCCAGGAGGACATGTACAGTACGCAAAGCCTGTTGCGCTTGATGGAGGGTGTCCTTGAACGCAGCGGTCACACTGTCATGATCGGCACACAGCAAGGCGTATACGTGCGTTATCTGCACGTCCTGCAAGCGACCCGAGCGGGACGGTTTACCGCCAAAATCGGCGCGCTTCGGCCACTATTTCGCAGTGCAGCAGGGAAAATGCTCCTGACAACGAAGACCGACCGGGAGATCGCGACGTTATTGCGCAAGGCCAACGCGCTTGAGCCCGACGCGTCGCTCCGACTGGATATGGACGCTGCAAGGGGGGAGATCGCGCAAGCGCGACGCGATGGCTACGCGCTCTCGACTGGAACGGCCATGCCGGGGGCGGCGGCCTTGGCGGTACTCTTGCCGGTCAGGCGTGGACATGAGCCGATGACACTGGGCTTGGGTGGCCCGATCGGTGAAGTCAAACGGGACAGGGCGGTCCTGCTGCACACGCTGAATGAACTGGTCGAGCCGTTCCGTCGGGCGATGATCACCTGAACGCCGGGCCTGTGTGGGAGACTCTCAGTCCAACACGCTGAGCCGCTTTGCGGCGTTCATCGTCAGGTGAGCGGATGAAAGTTCGGGACTGAAGGCGACCTCTCGGAAGCGACGTCGTCGGTATCATGGGTCGACGCCCCACTTCTGTATGTCCCTGATTGTGTTTGCGAGGTTCGGTGCTGTTTTTTAAAGGAGGGCGGTCAACTCGGGGACTACCGTGAACAGGTCGCCGACGAGGCCGTAATCGGCCACGCTGAAGATCGGCGCTTCTTCGTCCTTGTTGATGGCGACGATCACCTTGGAGTCCTTCATGCCCGCGAGGTGCTGGATCGCGCCCGAGATGCCGACCGCGACGTACAGTGGCGGCGCGACGATCTTGCCGGTCTGGCCGACCTGGTAATCGTTCGGCACGTAGCCTGCGTCCACGGCCGCGCGCGATGCGCCGAGCGCCGCGTTGAGCTTGTCGGCGAGCGGCTCCAGCACCTTCGTGTAGTTCTCGCCGCTGCCCAGACCACGGCCACCCGAGACGATGATCTTCGCGCTCGTGAGTTCCGGACGATCGAGCTTCGTAACTTCACGGCCAACGAACTGCGTGAGGCCGCTGTCTGCTGCCGCTTCGAGCTTCTCGACTGCTGCGCTGCCGCCAACGGCTGCAACAGCATCGAAACCCGTGGTGCGGACCGTGATGACCTTGATAGGGTCTTGCGACTGAACCGTTGCAATCGCGTTGCCTGCGTAAATCGGGCGCTCGAACGTGTCCGGCGAGTCCACTGCCGTGATGTCGCTGATCTGCGCGACGTCCAGCTTCGCAGCAATACGCGGCGTGACGTTCTTACCCGCTGCCGTTGCCGGCGCCAGGATGTGCGAGTAGTTCTTCGCGATGGAGAGGACCGTCGCTTCGACGTTCTCGGCGAGACCCGCTTCGAGTTGCGGCGCGTCGGCGAGCAGCACCTTCGCCACGCCGGCGATTTTCGCGGCTGCGTCGGCTGCGGCTTGTGCGTTGTGGCCCGCGACCAGCACGTGCACGTCGCCGCCGATCTTCTGCGCGGCAGCCACGGTGCTCAGCGTCGCAGCCTTGATGGTTGCGTTGTCGTGTTCGGCTATTACCAGATTCACCAGATTCGTCATTTTCGTCTCGCTCCCTTACAGCACCTTGGCTTCGGTCTTCAGCTTCTCGACCAGCGTCTTCACGTCTGACACCTTCACGCCGGCCGTT
>NZ_CAJMZF010000090.1:0-10399 GCF_905220245.1 Paraburkholderia sp. J63
AAGAGAGAACATGAATCCGACGGTAATCGGGCGCCGGCCCGTTTGCATCAGCTTGCGTGTCACGTTGTCGATAGCGGCGATGTGATCCGCGTCCACCGCGTGACGCAGGCCGAACGACCATGCGAGCAGACTCGTTCCCATCAGCAGCGGATAGTGATGAAAGGCGGCAAAGGCCCAGATCCACGCGCCGACGTTGAACGCGATCAGCAGCGCGTAGAGCGCACCGATTTTCTGCTTCATCTGCCCCTGTTCGTCGCCGAACAGCGCCCTGATCAAGTGGGTCATTTCATCTCCGTCCGCTTCTGATTACAGAGCCTTGCGTAGTGACATGGGCTGCCCTGCATCTCTCGTTTCAGCGTCGATAATACCTTTTCAAAAATAGCTCACATCGTCTATGGCGTACCATTGACTCACCATGAACCCCATTTCGACGCGGAAACCACCATGCAGCGCATCACAATCACGATTGACGACGAACTTTTGACGTCGGTGGACGACCTGATGGTCGAGCGCGGCTACACGAGCCGTTCTGAAGCGTTTCGCGATCTGGTTCGCGAGCATCTGGTGCGGCAGCCGCTGGAACAGGTTGGCAAGCACTGCGTTGCAACGCTGACCTATGTCTACGATCACGCGACTCGGGACCTGGCGCGGCGAATTACCCACGCACACCATAATCGGCATGACCTGTCGGTCGCAAGCATGCGCGTGCATCTCGACCATGAGAGCCTGCTTGAAGCGTCGGTCCTGCGCGGTCGCACCGAAGACGTGATGAATTTTGCGGATGGCATCACCAGCCAGCGCGGCGTGCGTTTTGCGAAGCTGCACACAATACCTGTACGGGTCGAACGCGCGCGTCACCATCATGGCGATGCGGCCGAACGTCACGACCATCTGCACGTGTGAACTACGCTCGGGCTTCCGGATGCGCGATCTCCGGACGAGTGTTCAGATTGAGGACAATCGCGTGAGGCTCCAGAAAAGCCATCCTTGGCCGCCCGGAGACCTTCGCGACGGTCTCCCTCGAAATTTCAGGAACAGGAATCGCCAATGATTCGAGTATCCCCACTCGATTGTATTCCATTAACGTCCGTTAAATGGTTGAGTGGCACCCGAATATCGGCGAATTGAAAGATGAATAAATGCGGGACGAAACGTATTAAATTCAATTGTCTCTTCAATATCCGCAAGCGATAACAATTTCGTGACATCAATAAGTATCGGCCAAAGGCGAGGACACCTTCGATGCTTTCGATGATTCAACAGAAAATTAGCTGCTTCTCGCTGGCGAGGACGTCGCCTAACAGACGACACGTCGCCGTGCTTGCGAGTTTCTTCGATTTGCTTTTTGGCATCTAGCTGATATCAGCTTGCGCGGGAAAGTCCTATCCTCAACAATCTCGCTCCACGCTCCAACTGATCAAGATGGTCAGCCCACGCTTGCATCATCTTCTTTCGGACAGGAAGATACTCAGCGAAATTATAAGCGCCACGGACCTCATCTCTTTCGCCGTGTGATAGCTGCCGCTCTATTGCATCCGGGTGCCATCCCAGCTCGTTGAGTAATGTGGATGCAGTGCTGCGGAACCCGTGACCCGTTATTTCCTCTCGCGTATATCCAAGCCTACGAAGAGCGGCATTCACTGTGTTCTCGCTCATTGGCCGGGAACCGGTTCTAACACTGGGGCAAAGATAACGTCCATGCGCAGTTACCGAGTGAAGATTCCTTAGGATTGCTAGAGACTGTGTCGAGAGCGGCACGATGTGCTGTTCTCCCATCTTCATCCGGGCGGCAGGGATGCCGCCACTCAGCATGGTCCAGGTCGAATTCGGACCACTCTGCCTTTCGAAGCTCGCCCGGGCGTACAAAGGTAAGAATCCCGATTAGCAATGCGCATTTCGTTTCAAAGCCACCTACATAGTCCCGGATCGCGCGCATCAGTGCTCCAACAGCTTTCGGATCCTTGATCGACGCGTAGTGCTGTTTCGGTGCTGAGGTCACCACCGAAGCTCTTCAGTCGGAAGAGGCGGCTCTGACGTCGGGCGGCTGGTGCTCGGCTGACGCGTGACTATTAATGCATATCACTGAATTGCCACTTTATCAACACAACATCCATACTAAAATTCTAATTCAATATTTCGACATCGAAAATGTCTTTATTTTTCAGTTCAATTTCCGAAATTCATTTTTTGAATTTATTTTTTCAATACCCATTCCCGCGTCGATGGACCGTTGAAGCGGCCCTGCGGGAGACGGACCACCCATGCGTTAGGCCCATCTCTTCGTTGGCGCAAGGCAACGCACGTCACAGTCAACGTGTACATCAGTAGCTTATATGGCAGCTCCCGTCACATCGGCTTCAGACCACCTCAGATTCTCGCCAACGACGATTTCGCCCTTCGGACGTTAACGGCGCTCACGCTTCCCCGGGGCAAGTCAGGCGACGATGGTTTCACTTACGGCAGACCTCCCGATGCGGATCGCGTTTCGTTTACTTACGCCGATAGATCCACATACATGTAGCTCTGCAAATAGTCTGGTTCGTTGGGGCCTGAAAACATTGGTGGCAGCGCGGCTGGCACCAGCGTACGCACGGAGGGCCAAAACTTGGCCTCGACACGCAACAAGACGCCGCTGATGATCCGCTTTCCGACAACGTGTCACGCACTCCGCCATCAGAATTGGGGGATGTCGCTGATGGGCGCATACCTACAACGAGCGCATGTCAGCAGGCAAACTGGCCTGTTTCGATCATGCGACCGTGGCAACGAAGAGCATTCCAATCCGGATCGCTGCGTGCTCCAAGCGCCCGCTGTCGCCGTTCGCCCCCACGCCACCGATGAGTAGAGAATGGTCCACCGGCAAGTCGGAAGATCCTTGCGCCTTCTGAGCAAATGCGTGCATTCTCGGCCGGGCCTTTGCGAACGTTCCAAAGTGACGCCGCCACATCTTGAGCCAGCCGCCCTCGACCCAGTTGGAATCAGCTTTGTTGTGGGCAATGCACGACAAGCGCCAAAGCGTGTGCGTGATATTGGAATATCGGCTTACCCTGCGACGCTATCCAGCGCGGCGGCACGAATGAGCCGTGTCTCCTGTGCGGTGATCAGATGACCCGATGCCTTGAGATAGGCCGGGAAGTCTGGATGCGTATCGCGTGCAAGGCACCGGCGTTCGTAGTCTGCGAGGTCATCATACCCCCAGAGGTGGGTGAACTGGTTCTGCTGCCCGACCAGACTTGTCCAGAAGCCGAGCGGATGTCCCAGCGTCTCGAGCAGGATTGGCATGGCGAGCCTGTCGAACACCTCGATAAACTCGGGCATCTTGCGTAGGGCAATTGTGTAGATCCGGAAATCCACGAGGGGCTTTGCCAGATACATCGGGCGGTGGCTCATGCGTGCACCTTCTCTTTGCTGGTCGTGGCCTTGTTGGCGATGGCATTACCCGTGACATAGCCGAACGTCATGTTGGGCCCGTGGGTGATGCCGGCGCCCGGATAGTTGCCGCCCATCACGCTGCTCCGGTCATTGCCGACCGCGTAAAGGCCATCAATCTGGCTGCCATCGGCCCGCAGCACCTCGCCAGTGACGCTGGTGCCGAGGCCGTCGAACGTACCCAGATCGCCCATCACGACTTTCACGGCATAGAAGGGGCCGGTCGCGATCGGCGCCACGCAAGGATTGGGCTTGTTGTCCGGATCGGCGAGATAGCGATTGAACGATGTGCTGCCGCGATGGAATGCCGGATCTTCGCCACGTCCGGCATCGAGGTTGTAGGCGTGAACCGTCTTGTCAAGCGCATCAGGAACAATCCCGCAATTGCGCGCGAGCTCGCCAATCGTCTCGCCCTTGACGAGGTAGCCTTTGCGTAGCAATGGCCCTACCGGCATCGGCGCGGGCTTGGCATAGCCCAGTCCATACTTGCCGAGCGCTACCTTATCGCAGATCAGCCACATCGCCGTCTCGCGCTCGCCCTCGCAGGCGCGAATCAGTGCCGCGCCAACATCGTGGTAGGAATTCGATTCATTGGTGAAACGTCGACCGCTGCGAAGCACGCCGATTACACCGGGCTTGTAGCGATCAAGCAGATGCGGGAATACGCCGGTGCGACCCTTGCCAAAGGGCACCTTCGAAACAGGCATCCAGGCCGACGCATCGGAGAAGCCGAGTTCCACGGCACCGCCCACCTTCTCGGCCATGCTCAGCCCGTCGCCCGTGTTGCCGACAGGCGTGGGCGAGAGATGCTCGCCGCCGCGCTTCACATGCGGATAGACCTGCGCGATGCGCTTGAGGTCGTGCGGGAAACCGCCGCAGGCCAGCACGACGCCGTGTCGCGCCGTGACGCGCAGGTCGCCGTCCGCTGCCTTCGCGCGCACGCCAACCACCTTGCCGTGCTCACTCAGCAGTTCCTTTACGGGCGTCGAAGTGTGGATCGGAATGTCGATTGCCAGCGCCGACTTCGCGAGCCTCGCAGCGAGCGCGTTGCCGCTTGTGACGTTGATTCCTCGCCGGTAGAGCGCCAGTTCCTTGAGGTGCGTAGCCAGACGCCGGGCCACGTAAAGAAACGAAACAAGGGACTTCGTCGCGCGGAAGAAGTGCTTGAGGTCCGCGTTCGAGGAATTGAACATCATTCCCATGAAGGTGATCGTTTCGAGCGGCGGTTTGAGCCGTTGCATGTCCTTGCCCAGCCCGCGAATGTCATAAGGCGCGGCGAGGATCGAGCGGCCGATGTCGACGCCGCCCGGCGCGTCCGGGTGATAGTCCGGATAGAGCGTGGGCACGAACTTCATCTCGGTCTCGCGCTCGAAGAAGTCGACCATTTTCGGCCCGTTCTCGATAAAACACTGGACTGCGGCAGCATCGTAATTGCTGCCCGTCTCGCTCATCATGTATTCGCGCACGCGCTCGACGGTGTCAGCCGGATTCTGCTCCCGGCCATATTTGCTTAGCGGAATCCACAGGACCCCGCCCGACAGCGCGGTGGTCCCGCCGAACACGGGCTCCTTCTCGAGCACGATGACATCGAGGCCGCGCTTCTTTGCCGTGATCGCGGTGGCGAGGCCCGCGGCGCCCGATCCGACCACGACCAGGTCGCAGGTGATCTCCTTGGTCATATTCAGTCTCCTTGTCGTTATGGCGTGACGGCGCTCACGCGGCGGGGGTGGCGTTGAAGCCGGGGCGCGGAACCATGTCCATCAGCATGCAATCGAGCCCGCCGTCGACGAGCACCTCCGCGCCGTTAACATAGGCAGCGAGGTCAGAAGCGAGGAACAGCGCCGGGCCCGCGAGATCGTCCGGCTCGCCGATGCGGCGGCTCGCGGTGGCGGCGGCACGGCGCGCCTCGAAGCCGGGCTCCTCGTAGAACTTCGCGGACAGCGCAGTGCGGATCATGCCGGGCAGCACGCAGTTGCTGCGTACACCGCGCGGGCCCCACTCCGCCGCCAGTTGCCGCGAGAGCAGCAGCACCCCCGCCTTGCTTGGGCTATACGAACCGCTATGGGTCTGCGGATTGAGCGCCGCAATCGAGGCTACGTGGACGATGCTGCCCTTGCCTGCCGCCAGCATGTCGCGCCCGAACGCGCGGGCACACAGAAGATAGCCGGTGAGGTTCACGGCGATGGCCTGGTTCCAGTCCGCGATCGAGACCGTCTCGAGCGAGCCGGCGCGCAGAAGTCCCGCGTTGTTGACGAGCACGCTGACTGGCCCGAGCGCTGCGCGAACCTTGTCAGCCGCTGCGGCAACCGAAGCTTCGTCCGACACGTCGCAGCCAATGGCCTGCGCCACTGCACCGGACTTCCGAAGTTCGGCGGCAACCGCTTCCGCGCCGTCAAGATTCCGGTCCACCAGCGCCACATGTGCTCCGACGCTGGCGAAGGCGCGCGCGATGCCGGCACCAATGCCACTACCCGCACCTGTGACCACGCAAACCTTACCGTTCAGGTCTAGCCCGTATGGCGCCGAGGTCGGTGCGCGATTTTCAGATTCCTGTCCCATGTAGTCATCCTCCGTAAAATATTCCGTGCAATTACGCTTGCTGAAATGGATATCGCCATTGAACGCCTGGGGCGCCTGTGGAACAATGGACAGAGATCACATAGAGCAGGACATAACGTGCATCATGGCCCATGACCAGAAGCGCCGCCGGACCGTTCAGCATTTCGCGCTCTATGGCGCGGAGGCCGACCCATCCTGGGTCGACATGGTGCATTACGAACGCATTCCCCTGCGTGCCGGCCGTTTCGACTTCGACATCGAGCCGCACGTCCACGATGCGCTGATCCAGGTGCTCTACGTCACCGCAGGGGGTGGCGAGACCTTCATCGACGGCAAAACCTGGGCAGTTGTTGCGCCATGCCTGATCGTCGTGCCAGCTCGCTCGGTCCACGGCTTTCACTTCCGCAGCGACATCGACGGTCACGTCATTACCGCCGCCCAGTCAGCACTGGAGTCGCTCGCGATGGCGGCCGCGCCCGAGCTGCTGGAGTTCATCCGTACACCAACGTTGCTGTCAATCGACCGCGAGGTCGAGCGGGGCATATCACTGGACACACTGTTTCAGTCGATCGGTCAGGAGGCGGAGAGCCACGAACGCTGGCAATTCACGGCAGGCGCGGCACTGACCATCGCCCTGTTCGTCAAGATCGGGCGCCTCAGCGAGAGCGCCCGGCTTTCAGCCAGTTCCGAGCAGCGGACCCTGGCGGCGCGGATCGAACGATTCCGCGCGTTGCTCGACCGCCATTGCCGCGAGCGGCGGCCCGTCGCCACCTACGCCACAGAGATGGGCGTGACCACCGGCCAGCTCTCCCGCATCTGCCGTGCCGCCTTCGGGGTTCCGGCAATCGAGGCCATCGATGCACGCTCGATCCATGAAGCCAAGCGGCTGCTCGGCTATTCGACGCTCAGCGTGAAGCAGATCGCCAGTGAACTGGGCTTTCAGGACGAGGCCTATTTCGGTCGTTTCTTCCGCAAGCAGACTGGACTGCGGCCAACCGAATATCGCTCTGCGGCCCACGACCGATCCTGGCCGGGTGAAAGAAAGGGAGCGGCCTGACCCAGACTCGCCCCCCATGCGGTTTAGCCCGACGACCCGCCCAGCTTCACGAACAGATGCTCCGGCCCGGAGTTGGTCAGATTGTTGCCCCGCACATACTGGATCGGCCTTGCCGGATCGAGCGCAATATCGCCGATCCTGCGGGCCAGCGCCTTCGTCGCGATCAGCGTCTCCAGCCTGGCAAGCGGCGCCCCCAGGCATTTGTGCATGCCGTTGCCGAAACCCAGATGTCCGCTGGAATCGCGGTCGATGTCGAACGCCTCGCCGTCGGCAAACTTGCGGCTGTCACGGTTCGCAGCCGACAGCAGCAACCGCACCACCGCGCCCTTGGGCAAATCAACGCCCGCCACCGTAGTCGCCTCGGTGGTGATGCGGCTCACGCGCTGAACGGTGCCGCGATAACGCGCTACCTCCTCGACGAAGCGGTCCGCGTCGGCGGGATTTTCGCGGATGCGTCCCAGCAGATGCGGCTGTTCGGCAAGCATGCGAAAAGCGTTGGCGACAAGAATCGTCGTCGTGTCATGCCCGGCGATGAAAACGAACGCGCACAGCTCCTTCGCTTCCTTTTCCGAGAGCAGACCGTCCTTCCACATGCGCGCGATATGCCCGCCGATCGACTGGCTATCGGTGAGCGCGAGCCGCTCCATTGCTTCCTTCAGGTAAGCGAAGAAAGCCTTCGCGCTCTGCTCGTCGGTGCCGGTTCCCGGCGCGTTGCGGGCGAGCCGGCCGAAGTAGCTAAAGGTCTCGTCCGACCAGAACTTCATCTTCTCCTCGTCCTCGTTCGGCACGTCGATCATCGTGGAGATGGTCGAAATGCTGAGCGGGATGGCGAAATCATTGACGACGTCACCGCCGCCTTTGGCGATCATCGCCTCGAGCAGATGCTCTGCCCTGTGCTCGATCTGCCCGATAAAGGGATCGAGCGACAGCGGCAGGAATGACGGCTGGACGACCTTGCGTAACCGCGAGTGGTCAGGCGCGTCGAACAACGTCAGGAAGGTCAGTGGTGGCGGGCTGACGACCTCGGAGGAAAACAGCTTCGGGTTGCGGATCGCCTGGTACACGTCGTCATAGCGCGAGAGAAACCACACGTCCGAAGTCGCCGACTGGCAACGCAGCACCGGCGCATGCTCGCGCATCCAGCGGTAGTGCTCGTAGGGGTCGCCTTGCGAGCCGTCGTCGACCACCTTGAACGGCTCCAGTCCGTCGGGCCAGTCGAGTTCGTGTGAGTAGGCCGGAAGCGTTTTGGCCGTGAACGGGCAAACCTGAGAGGCGCTCTGCGGCACAGCGATCGAGGGCACAGTGGGCACGGCGACCGTCGGTGCCGCCTTCCCCAGTGCCATGCGCTCCAGCGCACGGCTCATCGTGGCCTTCGAATGGAGCGCATGCAGCGCAATCACGTCTCGCGCCTTGTTCAGGTCGCCCAGTTCAAAGGCGGCAACAATGTCCCGGTGCTGCTGGACGATATCGCCGACGATCTCGATCTGGTCGGTCAGCGCGCGCGCGATGAAGTCCTGCACAGCCAGTTGCCGGTACAGCGCGATCAGCTGGGCGTTGCCGGACGCCTCGATCGTGAACAGGTGGAAGGCGTGGTTTGCGTCGATGTAGCGCGCCACGTCGGTAAAACGCTGCCCCGACACGAACGGCGCCGTTGCCTCGGCAAGCTGGCGAAATCGGATCAACTGCTCACCCGACAGTCGGCCCATGGTCAGTTGCGCTGCCCCCAGTTCGAGCGCCATGCGCAGGTCAAAGGCTTCATCGACATCAACGGGCGCGATGCGCTCCTCGCCGGTCTGGACCACGAGGCCGGTGCCAGAGAACTTCTCATAGTAGAAGTTGCGCGGCGTCAGTCCTTCGGACGAGAGGTAATTACGCACCGCATCAACCATGGGCGGCGGCCCGCAGAGATAGACATCCGCATCGCCATCGTTGAGCTGGGAGGCGACGATGTGGTGGGTGACGTAGCCTTTGTTGGGCCAGGCGCTTTCGGGGCTGGCGACGGTGCAGGCATAGGTGAAGTTCGGCAGGCGCTTCGCATAGGCTTCGAGCCGGTCGACGCCAACCAGATCCTCATCGGTGTTCACGCCCAGGATCATGTGGATCGGATACGGGCTGCCGCCGTCCTGGACGATCTTGTCCAGCATCGAGAGGAACGGCGCGAGGCCCGTGCCACCCGCCAGGAACAGCACCGGACGCTCGATGGGGCGCAGGTAGAAGCTTCCCATCGGGCCGCGAAATTCGATTTCGTCCCCTGCTTGGGCGCTTTCGCACAGCCAGGTCGACATCGCCCCTTGACGCACATTGCGCACAAGGAAAGACAAATGAGGCTCGGACGGCCCCGAACTGAAGGAATAGGACCGTGTCTGATCGGTTCCGGGCACCTGGATGTTGACGTACTGCCCAGGAAGGAAGCTGAGATCCGCGCGGTTCTCAAGTTCGACCGAGAAGGCAATCGTGCTGTCCGACGCGCGCTGGCAGGCGACGATCCGCCCCCTGTGGGAAGCCGGCCCGGTGCCGGAGACATCGGCGTTCGTGGCGATCTGGATCACGCAGTCGGAACGCGGGCTCATCTGGCAGGTGAGCACCTTGCGCTCGCTCGCCTCCTCCTGGCTGAGCGCATCGTCCACGCAGTCGCCCAGCACGTAGTCGCCCGACTCGCAGACTGCCTTGCAGGTGCCGCATACACCATCACGGCAATCGAGTGGAATATTGATTTTGGCGCGAATGGCGGCATCGGTGACGCGTTCGCCCTCCTCGCACTCGATGAAGCGGGTCACTCCGTCCTCAAAACGGAGGGTGATCTGGTGGCTCATGGCGTTGTCTCCTCTGGAGCCGCCCGGACATACCGCTTCGCTGGCCGTATGTTCGGGCGGTGGCGCGCGAGATAACCTTGGTTCTCGCGAGCGCCCGGTGGGTTTAATGACAACAATTTAGAGCCTGAGGCTCATTCCCCTCAATGGACAGAGATGACGTTCGCCCGGACAAAACGTGCATAGTCATGGATGCAGTCTGTCCCAGGCAGCCTGGACCTCATCCGCCTTTTCGAATGTGCCGCGCTTCGGGGTCGCTTAATCAGCAATCCTCTGTCCGCTGTTGCCGCCTATTGACCGAGTCAGACCGCCGGACCGGGTGACCGCCGAAGGCATGGCGCCATCTGATAAATAAGCGCGCATTTCTCTTCTGCCATTCCCTTGTGCTCCGAAGAGGAGGCCACATTCAAATAGAGACTGTTGCATCCCCCCGCTATCGGGTAAGTATTCCGGCCGCTCGGCAAGGTATGGGCACAAACCGCGCGCTGCGCCGTTGCTGGCTCACGGGACGGAGGCCTTTACTACTACGTTTGCTGATGCTACC
>NZ_CAJMZF010000091.1:0-9817 GCF_905220245.1 Paraburkholderia sp. J63
ATCGTTCGTGGTGAGCCACGGCTGGTTCATGCAGTAACGTGGAGGGTCGGTGGCAATGGCGCAACGCAAGAAAGGGCAGGTCGAGTCGAGCGCGGTAGGCGAAGAGGCCGGCGCGCGCACCGGAGGCGGGCCGCAGGGCGGGGTTCAGTCCGCTGTGCAGCCCGATACCGATACGCAGCCCGGCTCGCCGCCGGTCGCGAACCGGGCACCGTCGCCGGCATCGCAATCGGTCCCACCGTCAGCTTCACCGTCGGTCTCGCAACCGGCCGCTCGCGCGCAGCCGTTCGTCTCGAACTGCGCAAGCGAGTCCGCGCAGTGGGAGACCGTCGCGCTTACGCTGCAGGGCGGCGGCGCGCTGGGCGCCTACCAGGCGGGCGTGTACGAGGGCCTTTTCGAGGCCGGCATCGCACCCAACTGGATCGCGGGTATTTCGATCGGCGCGCTCAACACGGCGCTGATCGCGGGCAACGCGCCCGAGCATCGCGTGGCGCGTCTGCGCGAGTTCTGGGAGACGATCTGCCAGCCTGCCTACACGCCGCCGTTGCCGCCCTTCATAGAGCATGCGCTCTTCAATTCGGGCGAGGCCATCCGCAAGACCTTCACGGCGCTGCAGGCGGCGAGCGCGCTGGTCGAAGGGCAGAGGGGCTTCTTCGTGCCGCGCGTCCCGCCGCCGCTGCCGCAGGCGGCCGGGCACCCGGAGATGGCGAGCTACTACGACACCATGCCGCTCAAGGCCACGCTCGAGCGTCTGTGCGACTTCGATCGCATCAATTCGGGCGAGACCCGTGTGTCGCTCGGCGCCGTGAACGTGGCCAACGGCAACTTTGCCTACTTCGACAACACCACCACGAAGCTGCGGCCCGAGCACTTCATGGCCTCGGGCGCGTTGCCGCCGGGCTTCGCGGCGGTGGAGATCGACGGCGAGTATTACTGGGACGGCGGCCTGATGTCGAATACGCCGCTCTACGAGGTGATCCAGACCACGCCCCGGCGCGACACGCTCGCGTTCCAGGTGGATCTCTGGAGCGCGCGCGGCCCGGTGCCCGACAACATCACCGACGTCCAGGGCCGCGTGAAGGACATCCAGTATTCGAGCCGCACGCGTCTCGTCACCGACATGCTGCAGCGCTCGCAGCGTTACCGGCACGTGTTGCGCGAGGTGCTCGATCGCGTGGCGCCCGAGCATCGCGAGGACAAGTGGATCAAGCTGGCCGACGAGCTTTCATGCTCGAAAAAATACAACGTGATCCATCTGATCTACCGGCAGAAGGAGTACGAGGGCCATTTCAAGGACTTCCAGTTCGGCATCTCGACGATGCGCGAGCACTGGGCGAGCGGTCTGGAAGACATTCGCGCGTCGCTCGCGCAGCCGGGCTGGCTCGACAAGCCCGACAACGATTCCGGATTCGTCACGCACGATATCCATCGTGACAGTCGGGGTCACGGCAACGGGGAGCACAGCGCGTAGGCGTGCATGCCGTGTGGCCCGGTCGCGCGACCAGAAAGCCGCTCCTGAAAACAAAAAGCGCCCATTCGCAAGAACGGGCGCTTTTTTTGCGCTTTTCTTCGTTGCGGCAAGACGCGTCGCCCTCTGGCAGCGCGCCCCGCTAACAACAAAGCGAAGACGAATTACTTGAGCACTTGCGCGACGGCGCTGGCCACGGCGTCGAGGTTGCGCGTGTTCAGCGCGGCCACGCAGATGCGGCCCGTGCCCACGGCATAGATGCCGAACTCTTCTCGCAGGCGATCGACCTGCGCCGCGGTCAGGCCCGAGTACGAGAACATGCCGCGCTGCACGTTGATGAAGCTGAAGTCACGGTCCACGCCCGCAGCCGCGAGGCGCTCGACGAGGCCCGTGCGCATCGCGCGGATGCGGTTGCGCATTTCACCGAGCTCGGCTTCCCACATGGCGCGCAGTTCGACCGAGCCGAGCACCGCGGCGACCACCGAGCCGCCGTGCGTCGGCGGGTTCGAATAGTTCGTGCGGATCACGCGCTTGAGCTGCGAGAGCACGCGCGCCGACTCTTCCTTGCTGCCGGTCACGATCGACAGCGCGCCGACGCGTTCGCCGTACAGCGAGAACGACTTCGAGAACGACGACGAGACGAACACGTTGAGTTCCGAAGCGGCAAACAGACGCACGACTTCGCCGTCTTCCGCGATGCCGTCGCCGAAACCCTGGTAGGCGATGTCGAGGAACGGCACGAGGCCGCGCGCCTTGACGGCTTCGATCACCTGCTTCCACTGGTCGATGGTGAGGTCGACGCCGGTCGGGTTGTGGCAGCACGCATGCAGCACGACGACCGTGCCCGCGGCGTAGCCGTTGAGCGCGCTCAGCATGCCTTCGAAGTTCACGCCGTTGGTCTGCGCGTCGTAGTACGGGTAGGCGACCACTTCGAAGCCTGCGCTTTCGAAGAGGGCACGGTGGTTTTCCCAGCTCGGGTCGCTGATCGCGACCTTGGCGTTGGGGTTCACGCGCTTGAGGAAGTCCGCGCCGATCTTGAGCGCGCCCGTGCCGCCTAGCGCCTGCGCCGTGACGACGCGGCCCGCGGCGATCAGCGGCGAGTCGTCGCCGAGCAGCAGCTTCTGCACGGCGGCGTCATAGGCGGCCAGGCCTTCGATGGGCAGATAGCCGCGCGGCAGGCCGGCTTCGACGCGGGCCTTTTCCGCATCGCGCACCGCGCGCAGCAGCGGAATCTTGCCTTCTTCGTTGGTGTACACGCCCACCCCGAGGTTCACCTTGGTCGCGCGCGGATCGGCGTTATAGGCTTCGTTCAGACCCAGGATCGGGTCGCGGGGGGCGAGTTCGACGGCGGAAAAGAGGGACATGATGATTCGGCAAAAGTGAGTGAGAAGCTCGGTGGGCCGTGCGCCGCGGGTGCTGCGGGTTGCTTCTGGCGTACGTCGTTCCTGTAGAGAACGGGAGGGAACGCCGGGCAGCCGGCCATGCAGCTCGCTATTGTAACGAATCCTCAGCCCGGTTTTTCGCCGACTGCGACGCCAGCGGGGCCATTTTTCCGGCACGAACGGCCGATTCCGGTCATGGGGTCATGCGGCGTGCGCCAGGCGCGCCGCGCGCGGGCCCTTGCAGCACCGCTGCCGGGCCCCATCTACGGCAAACATAGCCCGCCCCGGGCCCGCCCAGTCTTGCCCGGTCTCGTGATGGGGCAAGACGCTAGAATAGTTGTTTGCTCCGCGCACAGGATGTCACCCATGTCCGACCACACCGTCGCCGACGCGCATGCGCTCGACGAGTCGAAATTCGTCCAGTACGACGGCTCGCCGTTCCAGCTTTACCAGCCGTATCTGCCGGCCGGCGACCAGCCGACCGCCATCGAAGCGCTCGTCGAGGGCGTGGAGGACGGTCTTTCGTTTCAGACCCTGCTTGGCGTGACGGGCTCGGGCAAGACCTACACGATGGCCAACACCATCGCGCGGCTGGGCCGCCCGGCCATCGTGTTCGCGCCCAACAAGACGCTCGCCGCGCAGCTCTATGCGGAGTTCCGCGAGTTCTTCCCGCGTAATGCGGTCGAGTATTTCGTCTCGTACTACGACTATTACCAGCCGGAAGCCTATGTGCCGCAGCGCGATCTCTTCATCGAGAAGGATTCGTCGATCAACGAGCACATCGAGCAGATGCGGCTCTCGGCCACCAAGAGCCTGATGGAGCGCCGCGACGTGGTGATCGTCGCGACGGTTTCGGCGATCTACGGTATCGGCAATCCGTCCGAGTACCACCAGATGATTCTCACGCTGCGCCAGGGCGACCGCATCGGCCAGCGCGACGTCATCGCGCGCCTGATCGCGATGCAGTACACGCGCAACGAGCAGGATTTCCAGCGCGGCACCTTCCGCGTGCGCGGCGACACCATCGACATCTTCCCGGCCGAGCACGCCGAAATGGCCGTGCGCCTCGAGCTTTTCGACGACGAAATCGAGACGCTGCAGCTCTTCGATCCGCTCACGGGCCGTGTGCGCCAGAAGATTCCGCGCTTCACGGTCTATCCGTCGTCGCACTACGTGACGCCGCGCGAGACCGTGCTGCGCGCCGTCGAGACCATCAAGTCCGAATTGCGCGAGCGGCTCGAGTTCTTCCACGGCGAGGGCAAGCTCGTGGAGGCGCAGCGTCTCGAGCAGCGCACGCGCTTCGACCTCGAAATGCTCCAGGAACTGGGCTTCTGCAAGGGCATCGAGAACTATTCGCGGCACTTTTCGGGCGCGCTGCCCGGCGAGCCGCCGCCCACGCTCGTCGATTACCTGCCCGGCGACGCCATGATGTTCCTCGACGAGTCGCACGTGCTGATCGGCCAGTTGAACGGCATGTACAACGGCGACCGCGCGCGCAAGGAAAATCTCGTCGATTACGGCTTCCGGCTGCCTTCGGCGCTCGATAACCGGCCGCTCAAGTTCAACGAGTTCGAGCGCAAGATGCGCCAGGTCGTGTTCGTCTCGGCCACGCCCGCCGACTACGAGAAAAAGGTCACGGGCCAGATCGCCGAGCAGGTGGTGCGTCCGACGGGTCTCGTCGATCCGGTGATCGAGGTGCGTCCGGCCGCCTCCCAGGTCGACGACGTGCTCGGCGAAATCAACGAGCGCGTGGCCGTGGGCGAGCGCGTGCTCGTGACCACGCTCACCAAGCGCATGGCCGAGCAGCTCACCGAGTTCCTCGCCGACCACGGCGTGAAGGTGCGCTATCTGCACAGCGACATCGACACGGTCGAGCGCGTGGAGATCATCCGCGACCTGCGTCTGGGCACCTTCGACGTGCTCGTGGGCATCAACCTGCTGCGCGAGGGCCTCGACATTCCCGAGGTGTCGCTCGTGGCGATTCTCGACGCCGACAAGGAAGGCTTCCTGCGCGCCGAGCGCTCGCTCATTCAGACGATCGGCCGCGCGGCGCGCAATGTGAATGGCAAGGCGATTCTCTATGGCGACCGCATCACCGACTCGATGCGTCGCGCGATCGACGAAACCGAGCGCCGCCGCGCGAAGCAGATGCAATTCAACGAGGAGCACGGCATCGTGCCGCGCGGCGTGGTCAAGCGCATCAAGGACATCATCGACGGCGTCTACAACGTGGACGAGGCGCGCGCCGAGCTGCGCGAAGAGCAGGAGCGCGCGAAGTTCGAGGACATGTCCGAGAAGCAGATCGCCAAGGAGATCAAGAAGCTCGAGAAGCAGATGATGGACTACGCGAAGAACCTCGAATTCGAGAAGGCCGCGCAGGCGCGCGACCAGCTCGCGGTGCTGCGTCAGCGCGTGTTCGGGGCGAACGTGGGCGATCATCCGGCCTGAGCGGGACATCGGCCTCGCGTGCGGCGCGAGGGTAGCGAATGCAGGAGGGCGCGCGGCTGTGGGCTGCGCGCCCTTTTTTCGCTGGCGCATGGCGCTGTTTGATCAGGACGGAATCAGCGGACCACCTTTCGATTCAGCGACCGCTGAACATGAATTCGAAGCTTTATGTCAGCCAGTGTCAGAAAGAAAGCGCAACACCCTGTCTGACAGGGGCGGGTTCCTTACAACTGAGTTTGTTCCCCAACCGCATCGGTGTTAAACTCCGCAAGTATTGAGAATAGTTCGCATTAACGTTATTGCGTTTACATGCCGGACCGTTCGACAGTCGTATCTCTCATAAAAAACAAGGAGTTTCGATGCGGATCCACACTTTCTTGCGCGGCACTGCCGTCATCGCAGCCGCGAGCGCGGCGTTCTCGGCCCAGGCGGCTGAATACCCGATCGGCAAGCAGCAAATCCAGGGCGGCATGGAAATCGGCGCGGTCTATCTGCAGCCGATCACGATGGAACCCGAGGGCATGATGCGCAAGGCGTCGGATTCCGATATCCATCTGGAGTCGGACATCCATGCGGTCAAGAACAACCCGACGGGCTTCGCCGAAGGCGACTGGATGCCGTATCTGCAGGTTCATTACGAGCTGACCAAGCCGGGTTCGAGCTACGTGCAAAAGGGCGACCTGATGCCGATGGTCGCGAACGACGGCCCGCACTATGGCGACAACGTCAAGCTCGCGGGTCCGGGCAAGTATCACCTGAAGCTGATGATCGAGGCGCCGATGCAGACGGGCCATATGGCGTTCGGCCGTCACGTCGACAAGGAAACGGGCGTGGGTCCGTGGTTCAAGCCCATCACGCTCGAATACGATTTCCCGTTCGCGGGCATCGGCAAGAAGGGCGGTTACTAAAGCGCGCCGAAGCAAGGCTGGGTGGCCTGCGCCGTGCATGACGTGATCGCAGTTGCGGCAGTAAGCACAGTGACGCGATACATGCGGCGCGCGGGCCGCAAGCCTCCCCCATGCGCAGCAGCGCGGGGGAGGCGGGCAGGACACAAGGAGCAGGTAAGACCGATGACTGGAATCCGGAAGTTTGCGGCGCTCGCGCTCTGCGCGTCTTTTGCGGCGTCGCTGGCGGGTGTGGCCACTGTCGCGCACGCCGAGGATCTGCCGACGTTCAAGCTGGAGATGACCGACGGCAAGCTCAATCCCGCGCGCATCGAGGTGCCGGCGGGCAAGCGCGTGAAGATCGAGGTGCGCAACACGGGCAAGGGCGCGGCCGAGTTCGAGAGCGTCCAGTTGCGCAAGGAGAAGGTGCTCGCGCCGGGCGCGGACTCGTTCGTCGTGATCGCGCCGCTGGATCCGGGCGAGTACAAGTTTTTCGACGATTTCCATCAGCAGGCGCAAGGCGTGATTGTCGCCAAGTGAGCGTTGCCAAATGAGCGTCGCTCATTGAGGGTCGCCGATTGAATGTCGCGAACTGAGCGTCGCCGGCCAGGCATGGCGCCAGGCGACAAGTCGCGAAGCAGCAAACGTGGCCGGCGCGCAGTACCCGACGCGGCCGGCGGCAGGAGGGGTTGAATGGGTCAGGTATTGTTCATCGTGTGGCGGGAGAGCGTCGAGGCGCTGCTCGTCGTCGGCATTCTGTATGCGTGGCTGAAGAACGGCGACGCCGGTGCGCGGCGCGGTCTGCCGTATCTGTGGGCCGGCGTGGGTCTCGGCATCCTCGCGGCGGTCGCGCTGGGCGCGGCGCTCGTGGGCTTCACCGAAGTGCTTTCCGGCGACGCGCAGGACTACTTCCAGACCGGCATGGTGCTGGTCGCGTGCGTGCTGATCGTGCAGATGGTGCTGTGGATGAAGCAGCACGGGCGCACGCTCAAGCGCGAGATGGAGCAGTCGCTCGAGCAGACCACGCGCGATGCGAACTGGTGGGGCGTCACGGTGCTCGTCGCGCTCGCGATCGCGCGCGAGGGCAGCGAGACGGTGATCTTCCTGTACGGCCTCGGCTTCGGCCAGTCGGGCCACGTCGATGCGAGCCAGTATCTGGCCGTGCTGCTCGGCCTCGGCCTCGCGTTCCTCACGTTCTACATCCTGCAGCTGGGCGGCAAGGTGTTCTCGTGGCGCCACTTCTTCCGCGTCACCGAGATCATGCTGCTGTTCCTCGGCGCGGGCCTGTTCCAGACCGGCGTCGACAAGCTCATCGACAAGGAAGTCCTGCCAACGCTCGTCGACCAGATGTGGAATTCGTCGGCGATCCTCGACGATTCGAGCACCTTCGGCTCGCTCGTCGCGACGCTCACGGGCTATCGCGCCCATCCGGCGCTCATGAACCTGATCGCCTATGCCGTGTACTGGCTCGTGGTCTGGCTTCTCGCGCGCCGCGTGAGCGGGCGCGCCGCCGCGGCCGGGAGGAAGGCAGCATGAGTTGTGCTTCGGGCCACGGACAGGTCCAGCGACCGCTGCGGCGGGGCAGGCTCGCCCAGGCGGGCCAATGGATGCAGCGGCACGGCGCGGCCATTCGCGCCGTGCAGTGGGTCGTCGTGGCGGTCTATGCGTTCCTGATCCTCGTGCCCGCGGTCATGCCGCTGCCCGACGACACGGCGCATTTGTGGAACAACCTCACGCTCGCCGCGCAGTTCGTGTTCTGGGGCATCTGGTGGCCGTTCGTGCTGCTTTCGATGGTGCTGCTCGGGCGCGTCTGGTGCGGCGTGCTCTGCCCCGAAGGCGCGCTCAGCGAATTCGCGAGCAAGTTCGGGCGTGGCAGGGCCATCCCGCACTGGATGCGCTGGGGCGGCTGGCCATTCGTGGCGTTCGGCCTCACCACCATCTACGGACAGATGGTGAGTGTCTACCAGTACCCCAAGGCGGTGCTGCTCGTGCTAGGCGGATCGACGCTAGGCGCGATGGTGATCGGCTTTCTATACGGACGCGAAAAGCGCGTCTGGTGCAAATATCTCTGCCCCGTGAACGGGGTTTTTTCGCTATTGGCGCGTCTCGCGCCGTTCCACTTCAAGGTCAACGAGGACGCCTGGCGCAACTCGTACACGCAAGGCGAGCACGGCGGGCATCGCGTGATTCCCGTGAACTGCGCGCCGCTCGTGCCGCTGCGCAACATGAAGGGCGCCGCGTCGTGTCATATGTGCGGACGCTGCAGCGGCCACCGCGACGCGATCGCGCTCACGTGGCGCTCGCCCTCGGAAGAAGTGGTCGAGCTCGGCGACCAGGCGGCGAGCGGCTGGGACACCGCGCTCATTCTCTACGGACTGCTTGGCATTGCGATCGGCGCGTTCCATTGGACCGGCTCGCCGTGGTTCATCGACCTCAAGCAGTCGCTCGCGCTCTGGCTCATCGACCGGGACATCACCTGGCCGCTCGACACCAATGCGCCGTGGTTCCTGCTCACGCACTATCCCGCGCAAAACGACGTGTTCTCGTGGCTCGACGGCAGCATGATCGTCGGCTACATCGTCGCGACGGGGCTCGTCTACGGCACGGCGCTGTTCGCGATTCTCGCGCTCTCGAGCGTATTCGTCGGACGCTTCGAGATGCGCCGCGTCCATCACTTCGCGCAGTCGCTCATTCCGCTCGCGGGCGCGGGCGTGTTCCTCGGTCTCTCGGCCACGACGCTCTCGCTGCTGCGCGCCGAGCACGTGCCGCTCGACTGGGCCGCGAGTGTGCGCATCGCGATCCTCGTCGTCACCAATGTCTGGAGCGCGTGGCTCGCGTGGCGCGTCACGGCACGCTACAGCACGCGCCTCTGGCAGCGCGCGCTCGCGCTGGCCGGTTTTTGCGCGGCGCTCGCCGTGGTCGACAGCGCCTGGTGGCTCATGTTCTGGGGCTGGGTGCGCTGAGCGTGTCGAGCGCGTGATGCGCGCGATTCATGAAACGGCATGATGCAGCGCATCAGTGTCGTCGGGCGCGAATGACAGGTATACGAGAAAGGGCCGCGCCACGGCGCGGGTGTGCGTGTAATCTCAAAAACCGGACTGGCTGCTGTCACACAGGACAGGAGGCGCCACCCGGTTTTTGACTTTTCGGAGAGACGTATGCGAACGCGAGCAGTACTGACCGACGAAGACGTGACGAAAGTGGCCGATGCGGCCATCGCGCACGCCCGGGCGAACGAGTGGAAAGTGACGATCTCGATCGTCGACGACGGCGGGCATCTACTGTATCTGCGCCGCCTCGACGGCGCGCCGCCCATCAGCAGCGAGGTGGCGCCGGGCAAGGCCCGCACGGCCGCGCTGGGACGCCGAGAAAGCCGCGTCTACGAAGAGGTGATCCGCGAGGGCCGTACGGCGTTCCTGAGCGTGCCGCTCACGGCGATGCTCGAAGGGGGCGTGCCGATCGTCGCGAACGGCGACGTGATCGGCGCGGTGGGCGTCTCGGGCGTGAAGTCCGATCAGGATGCGGCCATCGCCCAGGCGGGCATCAAGGCGCTCGGCCTGGAGTAAACAGCAGCGGACGTGGCGCCCCTACGCGCCCCACCCCGGGGGGCGGTGCCGCAAAAACCAAAAAAACCCGGACCA
>NZ_CAJMZF010000092.1:0-9636 GCF_905220245.1 Paraburkholderia sp. J63
TTGCAGACCCGACCGCTGCGCGCGTAGCGAGCAGCGGGATGAATGAGTCCTTTGTCACTGAGTGGTATGGCGCGAGATGGCAGACGCTCCGGAACCGCTCCGGCGGAAGGCGAGTGGAGTACTACGTCACACTGGCGGTTTGAGCCGCTTTCTTTTGCTTACTTTTCTTTGCGGCTGCAAAGAAAAGTAAGTGCCGCCCCGCACAGGGGCAACGCTTGCAGACCGACACGAATACAAGGAAATGCGCAAAACCCTGGTAATCCACGAATCAACCACCGCGGTGCCTCAGAGCAAAACAAAACCACTCTCAACCACCCGCCCCCTCAATCCCGCCAGCCACCTCGCGCACGGTATCGAGAAATGCATGCAGTACCGGCGAATTATCGTCCGCACGATAACGCGCATGCAGCGAGACCTCAAGCTCAGCCTGAGCAAGCTTCACGAACGCCACACCACCCGTCGATATCTGCTGCGCCGAGGCCGGCAGCAACGCCACCCCCAGCCCTTCCCTCACAAGCGAAAGCAGCGTATGCACCTCCACCACTTCATACTCGATATGGGGAGTAAAGCGCGCCTTCACGCAGGCATCCTGAAGAAACCGCGCGAGCTGTGACTGCCGCAAGCCAAACGAAATAAAGCGCTCATCGGCGAGCTCGCTCAACGCAATCTGCTCGCGCCCAGCAAGCCGATGATCGGCCGGCAACGCCGCAATAGCCGTATCGCGCCCAATCGCCTCGCTACAAATTTCGGGGTCGTCCTGATACAGCCGGAAAAAACACACATCGAGCCGCTTCTCCTTTAACGCCGCGATCTGCTCGGTGGGCGTCATCTCGTGCAGCGTCCAGCGCACCTGCGGATGGCGGCTCGCGAACGTGCGCAGCGCGCGCGGAATGGGCGCGACCATGGCCGAGCTGATGATGCCCACCGCGAGATTGCCCACCTCGCCGCGGCCCGCGCAGCGCGTGAGATCGATCGCGCGCTCGAACTGCGCGAAGATCAGCGGCACCTGCTTGCTCAGTGTTTTCCCTGCCTCGGTGAGCTCCACGCGATGCTGCGCGCGATTGAACAGCGCGGTGCCTAACTCCTCTTCCAGCAGGCGGATCTGCTGGCTCAGCGGCGGCTGCGAAATGTGCAGGCGCGCGGCTGCGCGGCCGAAATGGAGTTCGTCGGCAAGCACCGCGAAGTAACGCAAAAGACGCAGATCCATGGGGTGTCCATATCGCAAACGTATCAAGATCGAGGGCAAAAAATATTGTACAGAGCACTTACGGCTTGTGAAACTGCGTCGCAAGCAGCAGTGCATGTCAAGGTGTCACTCGATGCCGGCGAGGGGAAGGCGCGATTGCAGCCGCGATTATTGGCTCAATAGTGCGCCTTGCAAAGGGCCGCATGAATCCGTCCGAATCCGCGCGATTCGACCGCGATCGGCGACGTGCCTGCCCGCGACCCGGCAACTGGCTTTACCAGTTCCTCTCAAGGAGATCGAGTCCATGATCATCGACACCAGCTGTTATCCGACGAATCTCGTCGACCTCGCGTGGCGCCACGACGGGCCCCCGTTCACGGGCGAGCGCCTCATTCAGACCATGAACGGCCCGTTCCTCATCAACGGCAAGCCGCGCCGCGTCGACAAGGCGTTCATCCAGCCGCCGCAAGGCAACACCATCTATACCTGGACCGACGGCGTGCAGTCGGGCGCTGAAGCGATCGACGCCTATATGGCCTACACGGTCGAGATGGTGCAGAAATATCCCGACCGCTTCATCGGCTGCTTCGTGTACAACCCGCGCTGCGGCGTGGAAAACGGCGTGAACGCCATCGACCATTACGTGCGCAAGCTCGGCTTCAAGATGGTGCAGTTCCAGGCCAACATGCACGCGTACCGCCCCGACCGCGCGCTCGACTGGCTGCGCCCCGCGCTCGCGAAGTGCGCCGAGCTGGGCGTGATGGTCAAGCTACACACTGGCGACGGCCCGTACAGCATCCCGACCGAATGGGTGCCGATGATCAAGGAGTTTCCCACGGTCAATTTCATCATGGCTCACTTCGGAGTCCAAACCGGCGGCGTGTACTGTTTCGAGCCATTCCAGCTCGCGATGGATCTGCCCAACGTCTATTGCGAATCGGGCTGGTGCCTGCAGTCGCGCATCGTGGAGTTCGCGAAGGTGCTGCCCAGGCACAAGATCCTGTTCGGCTCGGATACGCCGCCCAACGAGCCCGGCATGTGGCTGCGCCTGCTCGAAGTGCTGTGCTTCGAGCCGCCGCAAGGCCTCAATCTCGACGAAGACACGCTCGAAGACTATCTGGGCAACAACACCGCCCGCATGATCGGCCTCGAGCCCACGCCCGCGCCGCGCAGCGTGGAAGAAGCGCAGGCGCGCCTCGCGGCTTGAGCGACTGGAATTAAAGCACGCGCCCCGACATTCCGAACACGGAGCACCGCATGATCATCGACACCCATCTGCACCCGACCAATCTCGTCGACGAAGCCTGGCGCCACACCGGCGAGCCCTTCACCGGCGAGCGTCTGCTCAAGATGATGGACGGCCCCTACATCATCAATGGCAAGCCGCGCCGCATCGACATGGGCTTCATCCAGCCGCCGCCCGGCAACACCGGCTATCGCGACGGCAACCGGCGTGGCCGCGAAGGCATTCGCGATTACATGGCCTATATCACCGAGCTCACGCAGAAATACCCGGACCGCTTCATCGGCAATTTCACCTACAACCCGCGCTGGGGCCCGGAAAACGGCGCCGCCGAGCTCGAATTCCATATTCGCGAGTACGGCTTCAAGATGGTGAAGCTGCACGCGAACATGCACGGCTACCGGCCCGACCGCGCGCTCGACTGGCTGCGCCCGGCCATGAAGGTCTGCGCGAAGTACAACACCGTGGTGCTGATTCACACGGGCGACGGACCGTACACGATCCCGACGATGTTCTACCCCGTGATTCGCGAATTCCCGATGGTGAATTTCATCATCGGACATTTCGGAATCCAGACGGGTGGCAATTACTCGTTCGAGGCCTTCTGGATGGCGATGGATACGCCCAACGTCTATTGCGAATCGGGCTGGTGCTATCAGTCGCGCATCGTGGAGTTCGCTCGCGAGCTGCCGCGCAACAAGATCGTGTTCGGCACCGACTCGCCGCCGAACGAACCCGGCATGTGGCTGCGCGAGCTCGAAATGCTCTGCGGACCGGCGCCGCAAGGCATGGATCTGGACGAGGACGGACTCGAAGACTATATGGGCAACAACATCGCCCGTCTGGTCGGCATCGAGCCCACGCGGCCGCCGAAGGATCTCGCGGAAGCCGAAAAACGCCTCGTGTCCAGCTATCTGTAAAGCAGCGTTAGCCCCAGCAGCAAGCAGCGAACCGCGCGGCGCGTCCGCGCGGTTCACCCCGCCCTCGACGGAGTGCCTCATGACCGCCCGCTCTCTTTGCGCGACCCAGGACTTTCACGGCTTTGCGCAGACCTATCGCGAACGCTATCCCGACGACGTGCTCGCGCCGGCGCAGCCGTTGTCCGCGGACCAGGACGTTACCGCGCTCGTGGCCGCGCTCGCCGCGCGCGGCCGCCACGAGATGCTTTTTTGCGAGCGCGTCGAAGGACTCGCCACGCCGCTCGTGACCAATGTGTTTGCCTCGCGCACGCGCATCGGCCGCCTGTTCGGCGTTCAGTCTTCCGAACTATTCGAGGCATGGCAGCAGCGCGCGAATGCGCCGCTCGCGCCGCGCATCGTCGCGCACGGCCCCGTGCTCGACAACGTGACGGAAGGCGACGCCGTCGATCTCGCCACGCTGCCGATGATCCGCCACTTCGAAACCGATCGCGGCCCCTATGTCACGAACGCCGTGATCGTGGCCGAGGACCCGGTCACGGGCGTGGCCAACATGAGCTATCACCGCTCGATGCCGCACGCGAAGAACGCGCTCGCCACGAGCCTCCATTCGCGCGGCCATCTCTGGCGCATGCTGCAAACGGCGCAGGCGCGCGGCGATACGCTCAAGGTCGCGATGGTGATCGGCGCGCATCCGCTCTTCATGCTCGCCGCCGCCGCGCGGCTGCCCTATGGCGTGGATGAGCGCGCGCTCGCGGGCGGCCTGTTCGGCGCGCCGCTCGAAATCGTGCGCACGCCGCGCCATGGCATTGGCGTGCCGGCCGCCGCCGAGTTCGTGCTCGAAGGCACCATCGACGCGAACGAACATGCCGAAGAAGGCCCGTTCGGCGAATTCACCGGCTACTCGTCGGACCGCTCGACCAACAACGTGCTGCGCGTGGAGACGATGATGCGCCGCGACGACGCCTGGCTCGTCGACGTGGTGGGCGGACCCTATGCGGAGCACCTCACGCTCGCGCGGCTGCCGCGCGAAGCCGAGATGAGCGAGAAGCTCAAGGCGCGCTTTCCCGCCGTGACCGCGATTCATTATCCGAATTCGGGCACGCATTTTCACTGCTACGTCGCGCTCAATCAGTCGCGCGACGGCGAAGCACGCCAGGTCATGCTCGCGCTGCTCGGTTGGGACCCGTACCTGAAGAACGTCGTGGCCGTGGATGCCGACGTCGACATCAACGACGACGCCCAGGTCCTCTGGGCCATCGCCACGCATTTTCAGCCGCATCGCGACCTGTTCGTCGTCGACGGATTGCCGGGCAGCGCGCTCGATCCGTCGTCGGCATCGGACGGCACCACTTCGCGCATGGGCATCGACGCCACGCGCGGCTCGCGCTTCGACGGCGTGCGCGCACGCGTGAGCACGGATGCAATGCAGCGCGCGGAGCAGTGCCTCGCGAACCTCGCCGGAGCCGCGCGATGAATACGATGGGCACGACTGGCGCGCGACGCATCGTGGTAGGCATCAGCGGGGCCTCGGGCTTCGTCTATGGCATGCGCCTGCTAGCGCTATTACGCGAGCTCGACATCGAAACGCACGCGATCGTATCGCGCGGCGCGCTGCTGACGATGACGCACGAGACCGATTACAAGCTCGCCGACGTGGCCGCGCTCGCGAGCGCGCTCCACCGCTGCGACGACCTCGCCGCGCCCATTTCCAGCGGCTCGTTCCGCACGATGGGCATGATCGTGGCGCCGTGCTCGATGAAATCGCTCGCCGAGATCGCCACGGGCCTCTCCTCGGGACTCATCGCGCGCGCCGCCGACGTCACGCTCAAGGAGCGCCGCCGCCTCGTGCTGCTCGCGCGCGAAACGCCCTACACGCTCACGCATTTGCGCAACATGGCCGCCGTCACCGAAATGGGCGCGATCGTCGCGCCACCGGTGCCCGCGTTCTATGCACAGCCCGCCACGCTCGACGACATGATCGCGCACACGCTCGGCCGCGTGCTCGACCTGTTCGACCTCGACAGCCGCACCGTGCACCGCTGGAAGGAGCACGAAGCGGCGACGGTTTGAATCCCTCGCTTCACGTCCATCACGTTCAACGGAGACGCACCATGACGCACATTCACACGACCCATCACGACGTGGAAAAGATTCCGGTCACCGTGCTGACCGGCTTTCTCGGCGCGGGCAAGACCACGCTGCTCAACTACATCCTGCGCGAGAAGCATGGCCGCAAGATCGCCGTGATCGAAAACGAGTTCGGCGAAATCGGCATCGACGGCGGCCTCGTGCTCGAATCGACCGAGGAAATCTACGAGATGACCAACGGCTGCGTGTGCTGCGTGGGCGCGGTGCGCGAAGACCTCGTGCGCATCGTGCGCACGCTGGTCGAGCGCCCCGAGCGGCTCGATCACATCATCGTGGAGACGAGCGGGCTCGCCGATCCGTATCCGGTTGCGCAAACCTTCTTCCTCGACGATCCGATCGCGAAGCACGTCGCGCTCGATGCGGTGGTGACGATGGTGGACGCGAAGCACATCGGCGCCCATCTCGACGACCTCGTGCTCGACGGCAGCGACAACCAGGCCGTCGACCAGATCGTCTGCGCGGACCGCATCGTCATCAACAAGGTCGATCTCGTGGACGAGCCCGCCGTGGCCGCGCTCACGCAGCGCCTGCGCAGCCTGAACGAGACCGCCGGCATCGTCACGTCGAGCTATGCGCAGATCGATCTCGGCAAGATTCTTGGCGTGGGCGCGAGCGACTTCGCGCAGATTCTCGTGGAAAGCGATGGATTGCACGCCGACGATCACGGCCACGAAAGCCACGCGTCGCACGACGACGAGCACGGTCACGATCATGAGGATCACCAACTTCATGACCACGACGATCACCAGCACGACGACACCGTTTCTTCAGTGGGTATCGAAGTCGATGCGGAGGTCGATCTCGACGTGTTCGAAGGCTGGCTCGCCACCCTGCGCGAACATAATTCCACGAACCTCTTTCGCATGAAAGGCATTCTCGCGGTGCAAGGCCGCGCGCAGCGCTACGTGCTGCAGGGCGTGCACGGCGTGATCGAACTGAGCGCCGCGCAAACGTGGGGCAGCGAGCCGCGTACCTCGCGCATCGTCTTCATTGGCCGCGATCTCGACCGTGCCGCGTTGACGGCGGGCTTTCACGCGTGCCTCGCCACGCCGGTCGAGGCCTGAGCGTCACAATCGAACACACGGTCGAACCCGCAGTCGAACACGCAGTTGAACACAGACTTGAACAGATGCCTGAATAGAAGTCCGAAGTAACCGGCCGGCACAGCACCGGCCGGACACGATAATCAGGAGACACGTCATGAACACTGCCTCACACCCCGTCGATCGCGTCCTGCCCTGGCGGCAGATGCTCACGCTCGGCATGCAGCATATGCTGGTGGCCTATATCGGCGCGATTGCCGTGCCGTTGATCGTCGCCTCGGCGCTCAAGATGTCGCCCGCGGACACCACGGTGCTCATCAGCACCGCGCTGTTCTGCTCGGGTATCTCGACGATCTTCCAGACCGTCGGCTTCTGGAAGCTCGGCGTACGATTGCCGATCCTGCAAGGCGTTGCGTTCAGCAGCGTCGGACCCGTGATCGCCATCGGCCTCGCGCCCGGCATCGGCTTCACGGGCGTATGCGGCGCCGTGATCGGCGCGGGTGTGTTCACGGCGTTCGCCGCGCCGCTGGTCGGCCGGCTGCGCCGCTTCTTCCCGCCCGTCGTGACCGGCTGCATCGTCACCGTGATCGGGCTCCAGCTCTTTCCGGTTGCGTATCAATGGGTGGGCGGCGGCAGCAGCATCGCGAAGTCCGAGTTCGGCTCGCTGCCGTTTCTCGGCATCACGCTGCTCGTCGTGGCCGTGATCCTCTGCGTGAACCGCTTCGGCACACCGTTCGTGCGCAATCTCTCGGTGCTGATCGGGCTCGTGGTAGGCACAGGGCTCGCGGTCGCGCTCGGCATGGGCCATTACGCCAACGTCGCCACCACGCCCTGGTTCACGCTGCCCGTGCCGTTCTACTTCGGCACGCCCGTGTTCTCCATCGTGCCCATCGCCACCATGGCGGTCGTGATGATCGTGCAGATGGTCGAATCGATGGGCCTGTTCGTGGCGATCGGCGACATCGTCGACAAGGAAGTGAGCGAGGAGGACGTCGTGCGCGGCCTGCGCGCCAACGGCGTGGCGAGCGCGATCGCCGGCATGTTCGCCGCGTTCCCGTTCATCGCGTTCATGGAGAACGTGGGGCTCGTGATTCTCACCGGCGTGCGCAGCCGCTGGATCGTCGCGGTGAGCGGCGTGCTGATGTGCGCCGTGGCGCTCGTGCCCAAGTTCGGCGCCATCGTGGCCGCGACGCCTTCGGCAGCGCTCGGCGGCGCGGGCATCGCCATGTTCGGCGTGGTGGTTGCGGCAGGCGTGCAGACGCTCGCGAAAGTGGATTTCGAAGGCAACCGCTACAACGTGCTGATCGTGGGCTTCACGATTGCCGCCGCGCTGATTCCGGTGATGGCGCCGCAAGTGTTCGGGCACATGCCCGCCTGGACGCAGCCCTTCCTGCAGAGCGGTGTCGTGCTCGCATGCCTCGTTTCCGTGGTGCTCAACGCGCTGCTGAACGGCGTGCGCCCCGCCGAGCGTGTGCAGGACGATCACGCCGACGCCGCTTGCGGATCGATGGCGCGCGACTGACGCGCGTCCGTTCGAGAGAGAGAACTGGATTTCCTGCCATCGCATATAGTAAGGATACCTGATCGTGAACGAATCAACGCAAGCGAACACCTCATCGATATTGATCCGCAATCCCGCCGCCGTCATGAGCGGCCTCGCGGGCGAGCATGCGCGCCTCGGCCAGGTCGACCTGCGGATCGCGAACGGCCGGATCGAATCGATCGCGCCCAATCTCGAACCGCGTCCCGGCGAGCGCGTGATCGATGCGCGCGACTGCGTCGTCTATCCGGGGTGGGTCAACACGCACCATCACCTGTTCCAGAACCTGCTCAAGGCCGTGCCCTCCGGCATCAACGCCGATCTGCAGGACTGGCTCGCCGCCGTGCCGTATCCGCGTCTCGCGCGCTTCACCCCCGAGCTCGCGCGCACGGCGGCGCGGCTCGGCCTCGCGGAAATGCTGCTCTCGGGCGTGACCACCTGCGCCGATCATCACTACCTGTACCACGCGCACGGCAGCGTCGAGACCGGCGACCTGCTGTTCGAGGAAGCCGCCGCATTCGGCCTGCGCTTCGTGCTGTGCCGCGGCGGCGCGCTGCAGGCGGCCGGCGATCATCCGGGCTTCTCGAAGACGGCGCTCGAGCCGGAAACGCTCGACCAGATGCTCGCCGACATCGAGCGCCTCAAGGCGCGCCATCACGATGGCGGCGCGGCTTCGATGCGGCGCGTGGTGGTCGCGCCCACCACGCCGACGTTCTCGCTGCCGCCCGAACTGCTTCCCGAGCTCGCGCGCGCGGCGCGCGGCATGGGGTTGCGCCTGCATACGCACCTCTCGGAGACGACGCGCTACGTCGACTTCTGCCGCGAGCGCTTCGGCAAGCTGCCCGTGGAGTTCGTGGCCGACTACGACTGGCTCGGCCCCGACGTCTGGTTCGCGCATCTCGTGCATCTCGAACCCTCCGAGATTGCGCTGCTGGCCGAAACCGGCACGGGCTGCGCGCACTGCCCAGTCAGCAACGCGCGCCTCGGCAGCGGCATCGCGCCCGCGCCGCGCATGGCGGACGCGGGCGTGCCAGTCTCGCTGGCCGTCGACGGCGTGGCGTCCAACGAATCGGGCAGCATGACCCACGAGGCGAACTTCGCGTGGCTCGTGCACCGGGCCGCGCACGGCGCCAAGGCGACCACGGTCGAGGAGATCATCCATTGGGGCACGGCCGGCGGCGCGCGCGTGCTCGGCCTGGGCGAGGTGGGCACGCTCGCGCCGGGCCAGGCGGCCGACCTCGTGCTTTACGATCTCAACGCGCTGCGCTTCGACGGTTTTCACGACCGTGCGATCGCGCCCGTCGCTGCGGGCGAGCCGGTGCGGGTGCGCTATAGCATCGTCAATGGCCGCGTGGTGGTGGAAGACGGCGAGATTCCCGGTCTCGATCTGGAGGCGCTGCGGCGTAGCGCTGTTGAGGGGGTGAGGGTTTTGATGGAGTGAGGGGGGGTCGTGCCGCATGGGCTTGCGGCACGCCATATCAAGCGCATCGAGCCGGCCAACCCGATCCGCCAATGACTTCGTCATCGACGATGGATCGCCCGAGGACCGTCTTGCC
>NZ_CAJMZF010000093.1:0-8442 GCF_905220245.1 Paraburkholderia sp. J63
CTGCGCCACTGCGAGCTTCGCACCGACCATCAGCGGCCAGAAGAACTCCCACACCGACACATCGAAGCTGAACGGCGTCTTCTGCAGCACCGTGTCCGACGCATCGATCCCGTAGGCCTGCTGCATCCACACAAGCCGGTTCGTCAGCGCGCCGTGACGGTTCGCGGCGCCTTTCGGACGCCCCGTCGAGCCCGACGTGTAGATCACGTAGGCCAGGTTCTCCACATCGACCGGCACGGCGGGGTCCGTCGCGGGCTCCATCGAGAGGTCCAGCGTATCGAGCTCCAGTACATCGAGTGAGGCAGGCACCGGCAGCGCATCGCGCACGCGAGCCTGGGTAAGCAACAGCGCAATGCCGCTGTCTTCGATCATGTAAGCGAGGCGTTCGCGCGGATACTCGGGGTCCAGCGGCACGTAAGCGCCACCAGCCTTGAGAATCGCCAGCAGCCCGACCACCATCTCGACCGAGCGTTCCACCGCGATCCCCACGCGCACTTCCGGCCCCACGCCCAGTGCGATCAGACGATGCGCAAGCCGGTTCGCCTGTGTATCGAGTTCGCGATAACTGAGCGCGCGCTCGCCGAATTCGAGCGCCACCGCATCGGGCGTCGCCCTGGCCTGCCCGGCGATCACGCAATGCACCGGACGGCGCTCTTCATAGCGCTCATCCACACGGCTAAGCTCAAGCAACGCGTCCCGATCCACGCCGTCGAGCAGCACGACATCACCGATCCTCACAGCCGGCTCGTCGATCATCCGCTCAAGCATCGTCACATAGTGGCGGCCGAGGCGGTCGATCGTGCCGGCATCGAACAGTTCGTCGGCGTAGGTCAGCGTCGCGCTCCATTCGCCATCGGCGCGCTCGACCGTATCGAGCTTCAATTCGAACTGCGCCGCACCGCCCTCGGCCGCGAACAGGCGCACCGCGAGTCCGGGCCACTGCCCGAGCCCGCGGCCCTCGTCCTTCTGATGGTTGAACATCACCTGGAACAGCGGCGTATGGCTGAGGCTGCGTTCGGGCTGCAGCGCATCGACGAGCACGTCGAACGGCAGATCCTGATGCGCCTGCGCGCCAAGCGCGTTCGTCTTCACCTGGTCGAGCAGCGCGGCCAGCGTCGTGATGCCGTCGAGCTGCGCCTTGAGCACCTGCGTGTTCACGAAAAAGCCGATCAGCGGCGCGACCTCGCTGCGCTCGCGGTTCGCGACCGGCACGCCCACGCGGATGTCGGGCTGTCCGCTATGGCGATACAGCAGTGCGTCGAAGGCGGCCAGCAGCACCATGAACGGCGTCGCGCCGGCGCGCTGCGCGCAACGGCGCACGCGCTCCCCGATGCCGCGCGGCAGCGCGATCGCATGCGAGCGCGCGCGGTAATTCCCGAGCGCGCGGCGCGGACGGTCGGCCGGCAGCGAGAGCACCTGCGCATCGCGGCCCAGATGGTCCGTCCAGTAACGCAACTGGCGTTCGCGTTCGCCCGCATCGAGCAAGGCGCGCTGCCAGCATGCGTAGTCCGCGTACTGCAGTGCGAGCGGTGGTAAGGGCTGCATATCATCGCTCAGGCCGCTCAGGCCATTCAAGCCGCTCAGCCGTGCGCACCAGGCGGCCCGCAGATCGTCGAGCAGCACGTCAATCGACCAGCCGTCCGAGACGATGTGGTGCATCGAGATCGCGACCCAGTGCTCGTCGTCGGCCACGCGCGCGACGCCGATCTTGAGCAGCGGCCCGGCCATCAGATCGAACGGCTCCTGCGCGAGTTCGGCCGCAAAGCTACGCGCCGCTTCGCGCGCGTCGGCCTGCGCCGAAAAATCGGCCCAGGCATAGCCGTAGTCGAGCCACGCATGCACGACCTGACGCGCGGAACCGTCCACCTGCTCGGCGAACGTCGTGCGCAGCGACTCGTGCCGCGCCACCACGGCGGCAAAGCTCGCGCGCAGGGCCTCGACGTCGATGCGCCCATTGATGACGAGGCCGCCCGCGATGTGATACGCGGTGCTGTCCGGCTGCAGATTCCACAGGAACCACAGACGCTGTTGCGCGTAAGAAAGCGGCAACGCCCCGTCGCGCGCGGTGGCCACGAGGGGCGGTTGCGGCGCGCCTGGCGCGCGGTCCGCAAGCGGCGTCGGCGCGCGCAACACCTGCGCGAGACTCGCCACCGTCTGCCGCTCAAACAGTTGACGCGGGCTCAGCGGCAGGCCCGCCGCCTCGGCGCGCGCAACGACCTTGATGCTCAGGATCGAGTCGCCGCCCAGCTCGAAGAAGTTGTCGTGACGCCCCACGCGCGCCACGCCCAGCACGTCGCGCCAGATTTCAGCGAGCGCGCGCTCGTCGTCGCCCTGTGGCGCTTCGTAGTGCGTAGCAACTTGCGCTTCCACCTTCGGCAGCGCCTTGCGATCCACCTTGCCGTTGGGATTCAGCGGCAACGCGTCGAGCACGACGATCGCGGCGGGCAGCATGTAGTCCGGCAACGTGCGGGCCAGCGCCGTGCGCAGCGCGTCCACATCGGGCGCAGCATGCCCGGCCGCCGTCACCCAGGCCACGAGACGCGCGCCGCCCGCGCCCGCCAGCGCCATCACGACCGCTTCGCGCACGCCCGGCTGCGCGAGCAGCGCGGCTTCGATCTCGCCGGGCTCGACCCGGAAGCCGCGAATCTTCACCTGATGGTCGATGCGGCCGATGTACTCGAGTTCGCCTTCGGCATTCCAGCGCACGAGGTCGCCGGTGCGATAGAGACGTTCGCCGTCGCCGCCGAACGGGTCCGGCACGAAGCGCTGCGCCGTGAGCGACGCGCGGTTCAGATAGCCGCGCGCGACGGCGGAGCCGCCGAGATACAACTCACCCGTCACGCCGCGCGGCGCCAGATTCAACGCGGCATCGAGCACATAGGCGCGCCGCGCGCCCACCACGTGCCCGACCGGCGCATAGGCCGTGCCGATGCGCGTGCCCGCGCCTGCTTCCCAGACAGTCGGCGTGATAACCGTTTCCGCGGGCCCATAGGCGTTGAAGATGCGCTGCGCGCGCAGCTTGTCGCGCACGGCTTCGAAGCCCGAGCGCGGCCACGCCTCGCCGCCGACGATGCAGGTGCGCACGGCCGCTTCGCCATCGCCGATGCTCGCCGCGAATTCGTCGATATAGGCGGGCGGCAGATAGAGCACCGAGATCCGCTGTTCGCGGATCGCGCGGGCGAGGCGCGGCGCGCTCCAGAGGTCGCCGTCGCGCAGCACGATGGTTGCGCCCGCAAGCAATGGAATCAGCCATTGCTCCTGCGCGGCGTCGAAGCTGATCGACGCGAATTGCAGCAAGCGGTCTGCCGGCGTCAGCGCATAGCGCGCGCCGATGGCCGCGCAGTGCGTCGCCAGCGCCGCATGCGCGACCGCGACGCCTTTCGGCTGCCCCGTTGAGCCCGAGGTGTAGATCACGTACGCGAGGTTCGCGCCTTCGACGTGCATGGCTGGCGCGTCGTGCGGTCCGGCGGACAGGTCGAGCGTGTCGAGTTCGAGCACGTTGAGCGATGCGGGCACCGGCAGCGTATCGCGCACGTGCGCGTGCGTGAGCAGCAACGCGATGCCGCTGTCCTCGATCATGTAGGCGAGACGGTCCCGCGGATAAGCCGGATCGAGCGGCACATATGCGCCGCCCGCCTTCAGGATCGCCACCAGGCCGACGATCATGTCCAGCGAGCGCTCCAGCGCGATGCCCACACGCGTTTCGGGCTTCACGTCCAGCGCGATCAGGCGGTGCGCGAGCGCGTTCGCACGCGCTTCGAGATCTGCATAGCTCAGCGATGCCTCGCCGCAAACGACAGCGATGGCATCGGGCGTCGCTTCGGCCTGCGCGTGGATGCGTTCATGCACTGGCAGCGCGTTCGGTCGGGCAGCATCATTGCTGCCCCACGCGAGCAAGTCGTTGCACTCCTGAGCGTCGAGCAGTTCGATCGCGTCGATGCTGCGGTTCAAATCGCCCGTGAGCGCTTCGAGCACGCGCACATAGTGGCGGCCGAAGCGCGCCATCGTTTCGGCATCGAAGAGTTCGCTCGCATAGCTCAGCGTGGCGGCGATTGCGCCATCCGGCGCTTCGTCCGTTTGCAGCGACAGCTCGAATTGCGCCGCGCCGCCGCCCAGTTCCTCGCGGGCTACGGTGAGGCCCGGCAACGCATCGAGCACGCGAAGATCGTCGCGACGATGATTGAACATGACCTGGAAGAGCGGCGTATGGCTCAGGCTGCGCTCGGGCTGCAATGCATCGACGAGCACGTCGAACGGCAGATCCTGATGCGCCTGCGCGTCGAGCGCGCGCGCCTTCACCTGGTCGAGCAGCGCGGCCAGCGTCGTGCGGCCGTCGAGTTCGGCCTTCAAAACTTGCGTGTTGACGAAGAACCCGATCAATCCTTCGGTCTCCACACGATTTCGGCTCGCGACCGGCACGCCGATGCGGATATCGGTCTCGCCCGTATAACGATGCAGCAGCGCGTCGAACGCGGTGAGCAGCACCATGAACGGCGTCGCGTTGCGCTCGCGTGCGACGCGGTGCAGCGCATCGGCGAGCGACGCGGACAGCGCGATACGTTCACTCGCCGCGCGATACGCGCCGACGGCCTGGCGCGGACGATCCACCGGCAACGCCAGCACCGGCTGCTCGCCGCCGCCGAGCGTCGCGCGCCAGTAAGCAAGCTGTCGTTCCTGCTCGCCCTCTGCGAGCCAGCGGCGTTGCCACACCGCGTAATCCGCGTACTGGATCGGCAATTCCGGTTGCGTGATGGCTTCGTCGTTCACACGCGCGCGATAGCCTTCGACGAACTCGCGCAACAGCACGCCCATCGACCAGCCATCGGAGACGATGTGATGCATGGCGACCACGAGCAAGTGCTCATCGTCCGCCGCGCGCGCCACGCCCACGCGCAGCAGCGGGCCCGTCGTCAGGTCGAACGGCTGCGCCGCGAACGTCCGCGCCCATGCCCTGGCCGCCGACTCCCGATCGGCCTCTTCGGAGAGATTCGCGAACGCATAAGCGTAGTGCGCATCGGCGGCGATCCGCTGTTGCGCGTCGCCGCTCGCCGTGGCGTGGAAGGTCGTGCGCAGCGCTTCATGGCGCGCCACGATCGCATTGAAACTGCCGCGCAGCGCGGCGATATTGAGCGTGCCTCGCAGCATCAGCGCGCCATCGACGTGATACGCCGTGCTCGCGCGGTCCAGATGCCAGAGGAACCACTGCCGCTGCTGCGCATAAGACAACGCGGACGACTCAGGCAATGCGTCCGCGTCGCGGCGCGCGATGGGCGCGCTGCCACGTTTATCGGCGCCCGTGCCGCCGAGCAATGCCGCGATCGCGGCCGCCGATGCGTCGAGTCGCGGGTGCGTGAACAGGCTGATCGCGTCGTACGGCACGCCCCACGTTTCGCGCACGCGCGAGACGACCTGGACCGCCGCGAGCGAGTTGCCGCCGAGCGCGAGGAAACTGTCGTCGCGACGCGGCGAGGCGCCGCCGAGCACGTCCTGCCAGATCGCCGCTAGCTGCTGCTCGATTGCGCCGTCCGGCAATGCGCCGGGCGTTGATGCACCATTCTCCGCGCCACTTCCCGCACCGTCCGCAACGACAAGGCGCCCCTGCTCGCTCACCACCCACGCGTCCAGCGTGTGTTCGCGCCAGCCCGCGCGCGTGGCGGCACGTTGCAGCTTGCCGCTCGAAGTCTTCGGCAACGCGCCCGGATTGAGCAGCACGACGACGGCGAGCGGCTCGCCGCAGGCGAGCGCGACAGCTTCGTTGAGCGCTGCGACGATCTTTGCCGGCTCGACGAGTTTTTGCGTGCCGCGCGAAATCTCGACAGCGAGTCCGATTCCCTCGCGCCCGTCGCGCTCGGCGCCGAACGCGCAGATGCGCCCCTTGCGCACGAGGTCGATATCGCGCTCGACGGCGCGCTCGATGTCCTCGGGGAACAGGTTCTGCCCGCGCACGATGATCATGTCCTTCTTGCGGCCGACCACGAACAACTGGCCGCGCGCGCGAAAGCCGAGGTCGCCGGTGCGCAGCCAGCGCTCGCCGTCGCGCGTGACGAACGCCGCCTCGCTTGCTGCCGCGTTGTTCCAGTAGCCCTGGGCGATGCTCGGGCCGCAGGCCCAGATCTCGCCCACGCGCCCATCGGGCAGCGCGGTCTGCCCGTCGTCGCCGACGAGACGCACGGCATGCGCCGCCACCGTCGCACCGCAGCCGACGAGCGGCGTGCCCTCGTCTTCCGCATCTGCGGGCACCGGCGCTGCGATGCCGCGCGCAAGCTGTGCGCTCTCGAAGCGAGCGACGTGCATGCCTGCGCCGCGCACGACGCCGGTGACGAACAGGGTCGCCTCGGCAAGGCCATAGCACGGATAAACCGCGGACGAGGCGAAGCCGTGCGGCGCGAAGCGCTCGATGAACGCGTCGAGCGTATCGCGCCGCACGGGTTCGGAGCCCGAAAAAGCCACGCGCCAGCTCGACAGGTCCAGGTCCGCGGCCTGCGATTCGCGCACGCGCTCGCAGCACAGCCGGTAGGCGAAGTCGGGGCCGCCTGAAATCGTGCCGCGGTGCCGCGCGATCGCGTCGAGCCAGCGCACCGGCCGCTCGAGGAAAAATTGCGGCGACATCAGCACGAGCGGAATGCCGCTGAAGACCGGCTGCAGCAAACCGCCGATCAGGCCCATGTCGTGAAAGAGCGGCAGCCAGCTCACGAACACGTCCTGCCCGGCCACGCCGAGGCCCGCCTGAATTGCGACTTCATTCGCCCAGAGGTTCGCGTTCGTCACGATCACGCCCTTGGGCGCCGATGTCGAGCCCGACGTGTATTGCAGGAACGCGACGGTCTCGCCACGCAGGCTCGCGCCGCTCAAAGCGAAGTCGGCGGCGAAGCCCGCCGCCTGCTGCGCCAGCGTATCGACCGCGATGACGGCTGCGCCGCCGCTGGCCATGGCGATTGCCGCGATGGCGTCGCCGAGCTTGTCGAGCACCACTGACGAGGTCAGCACGACCGTCGCGCGCGCATCGCTGGCGATCGAGCGCAGCCGCGCGAGATGCTGCTCGCGGGCCGATTCGGGCGGGAACGCGGGCACGGCGATCGCGCCCGCATAGAGGCAGCCGAAGAACGCCGCCACGTAGTCGACGCCGCTGTCGAGCAGCAGCAGCACGCGTTCGCCCGCGTGCGCCGCGAGCACGGCGGCGACGCGGCCCGCGCGTTCGTGTAGTTGCGCGTAGCTGAACGGCGTGTCGCCCTCGGCATCGACTTGCACGAGCGCGCGATCGCCGGGGCGGCGATGCGCGAGCCACGCGAGCCGCGCGGCCATCGTCGGCTGATTGTCGAGCGTCGGCGGAACAGGTCCGGAAAGAGCGGGCGAAAGTGTCGGGCTCATTGTCGTCATGCTTCGTTCGCTCCCCGTTGCGTCAGCAGCGCGCGCACCTGCGCGATGAAACCGGCGTCATGGAGGATGCCGGCGTGGTCGGCGTCGATCAAATGATCGCCTGCGCGTTCGGCCGGTACATAGGCGCGCCAGCCCGCGCGCAGCACGTCGAGCGGCTCTTGCGTGCGCGTGGCCCACCAGTGCCGCAGCGGCACGTTCAGCGCGCGCGCGACGCGTGTGGCCTGCAACGATTCAAAATATTTCGACACCAATGCCACCTGTTCCAGTAGTGCTTCCTGCTCGCCTTCGGGCAGGAGTCCTTGCCATTTTTCCGTCTGCGCGATGAAGGTGCGCAACGGTTCCAGTTCTTCCGGACGCGCGCGCCGGCGCGCCATGGCGGGGCGCAGCTCGCCCGCATCGGCAACGATCCGCTCGGGCGGACCTGCATCGACCGTGAGCAGGCAATCGACGGTTTCGCCGAGCGATTCGAGCCGGTGCGCGATCTCGACCGCGAGCACCGCGCCCGACGACCAGCCGATCAAGCGGTACGGGCCATGCGGCTGCACGCGCCGGATATCGGCGACGTAATCCGCGACCGCTGCCTCGAAGCTCGCCGGCCACCAGTCCGGGTCCGTGTAGTGGCGCGACTGCACGCCGTAGACCTCGACAACGCCGTCGAGCGCCGCCGCGAGCTCGCGATATTCGGCGACGAGGCCGAACACGGGATGCAACGCGAACAGCATGGGCCGCACATCTGCGACGTTGGTGGCGTTGAGCGGCACGATCGATGGCGGCAGCGCGTTCGCCTCCAGCGCGGCGGCCAGCGATGCAACCGTGGGCTGCGTAAAGAGGCTTTCGAGCGTGACGCCCGCGAGTCCCGCCGACGCGGCGCGATGCGTCACGCGCAGAGCGGAAAGCGAGTCGCCGCCGACTTCGAAAAAGTTGTCGGTGACGCCGAAGTCGTCGCGGCCGAGCACGTCCTGCCACAGCGCGAGCAACGCGGCTTCGCTGCGATTGCGCGGCGCGACGCGCGAGGTGTCGTCGAGACCTTCGGGCTCCGGCAACGCCGCGCGATCGATCTTGCCA
>NZ_CAJMZF010000094.1:0-8211 GCF_905220245.1 Paraburkholderia sp. J63
GATCTGCCCGCGCACAGGCTCGATCACCTCACGCGAGGCTTCGGCTTCGCGCAGCCGCGTAGCCAGCGCCGCAACGAGTTTCGGGTCACTCATTCCGTTCTCCCAGGTATATTCATTGAGGCCACCGCCGCGGGCGTAGCGTGCATGGTGGCAAAGCCGGCAATCCACTCAGGAATCGCGCGGTAATAGTCGAGCGATGCGCGGTACGGGCCGTAAGCCGCGAGCGCGCCGAACGCGGCAACCCACGTGCGGATCTCGTGCGCCGACTTGCCGCCGTCGCGCGTGATGGCCGCGTTGGTCATGCCGTCCACGGCGGTCAGCTCGCCCGAGACGAGGCGCTCGAGAAACGCACGGTCCCACTCGGGATTGAGCGGATGCAGCGGGCTATCGCCGCACGCGAAGGCCTGCGCGGCGGCCACGGTGCGCGCCTGGCGCGCCGCGCGCGATTCGGACGTGGGATTGCGGCCCGCGATCAGGCGCTCGGCCACTTCGGGCGCCGCGCCGATAAGCTCGGGCACAGGCGGCTCGTGCGAAATGCCGCCCGAGCCCGCCACGAGCACGCGCTTGTCCGTGCGCGAGAAGAAGCGGCCAATCGCGTCTCCGAGCAGGCGCGCACGGCGCAGCGTCGCCATAGGCGGCGCGACCGAATTGATGAACACCGGAATCACGGGATAGCGATCGAGGCCGCCCGTGAGCACTTCGAGCGCCTGCGCACAGCCATGATCGACCTGCATGCGGTACGAAAGCGCCACGTCGATATCGGCGGCTAGCACGTTCTCGGCGAGCGCATGCGCCAGATCTCCGGGCACGGGCAGCGTGCCCGCCAGGCTCTTGAAGTCGCCGATCGCCTGCGCCTTCGCGCCGATGCAGAACGGCGGCATCACGTCATAGAAGAAGCCGTTGAAGTGATCCGGTGCGAACACAACGATCAGGTCGGGCCTGAAGGCCTCGACGCGCTCGCGCGCGGCACGGCCCGCACGTTCGACTTCGGCCACCACGTCCGGCTGCGGATCGAAGTAGCCATGCAGCGGCGTGTGCGAAAGACATTCCAGATGAATAGGCATGGGCGTGCGTCTCCTGCTCAGGCTTCTGCTGCCCGCGCGACGGCAACGTTGCCGAGCGTGGGACGGTTTTGCGGGGCCGCAATGGCGCTTGCCTCGTGCGCGGTCGGTTCGGTCAAGCCCAGCTTGCCCGCGAGCTCGACGATGGCGGCCGAGACTTCCTGCGGCGCACACACACCCGCAACGAAGCGGTCCGGGCGCAGCAGCACGACCGACTCCGGCAGGCGGCTGAACCAGTCCTTGAGGCGCCCCTGCACGTCGCCCAGCGCCAGCACGCCCTCGGGCACGTCGTCCGCGTAGTCGAGCTGCACGTCGGGCTTCACGAACACGAAGCGCGCGCCAATCCGCTCCCAGAGCGCACGCGCCTCGCGCGTGAGGCCGAAGGTCGGGTCCGCGCCCCAGGCGAGCACGGCAAAGCCGTTGCCGATCGCATCGTCGAGCCGCACCACGCGGCCGTCTTCCCTACGCACGCGCGGCTGAATGAACATGCGCCCCACCGGCGACGCCGCGTGCGGATCGCGGCCATACGCCAGGCGGCCCAGCAGCGAGTCACGCTTCTGGCTCATCAGCCCCAGCAGGCGGCCCGGCGCGGAATTGCCCGAGCGTTCGAGCACGCGCGCGAGCCAGCCGCCCGTCTGTTGCGGCGGCGGCAGCAGCACCACGCCCGCTTCGTAACGCGGCATCGGCTTGAAGCGCATCTCGACGAAGTAACGCTTCACCGCGGGAAACACGTTCATCGAGCGCACGAAGCGGTCGCGAAAGCGCGTGCCGAAGCGCGTAGTTGGCGCGAAGATATCGCCCGCCACTTCGGACAGATGGATCATCGAGCGCGCATGCGCGCGGCGCTCCACCGTATAGGTGTCGAGCAATCGCCCATCGGCGAGACCCTTCGCGACCATCGCGAGCTTCCACCCAAGGTTGTTGGCGTCGCGAATGCCGCTGTTGTAGCCCTGGCCCTGCCACACCGGCATGATGTGCGCCGCGTCGCCCGCGAGCAGCACGCGGTCCACGCGGAACGTCTCGGCCAGCCGCGCGTTGTGTGTATAGACACGTTTGCGGATGTAGTCGACCTTTTCCGGGTCCGCGACCACCTTGCGGATCAGCGCCGCCAGGTTCTCGGGCTTCGAAAGCTCCTCTTCGGTCTCGCCCGGCATCACCATGAATTCGAAGCGGCGAATGCCGTGCGGCAGCGCGGCCGACACATAGGGGCGCTCGTGATCGCAATGCAGATAGATGTGCGGCGAGCCGATCGGATCATTGCGCACGTCCACCACGATCCACTGATTGGGCTTCGTGCGGCCTTCGAACGGCACGTTCAGCGCGCGGCGCACGAAGCTGTTGCCGCCGTCCGCGCCCACCATCCAGGCCGCGCGAATCGTGCGGCGCGCACCGCTTGCGTCGCTCACGTCGATCGACACGCCCTGCGCATCCTGCACGAACGCGTTGACGCTATGGCCGAGCAGCACCTCCACATGCTCGAAGCGCGCGAGCCCTTCATAGAGCACGCGATCGGCGAGCGGCTGGATGAACGCATTGCGGCGCGGCCAGCCGAACTCGTCGGTGCGCGGCTCGATCGACGCGAAGCAATGGCCGTCCTTCGTGACGAAGCGCATCCAGTGATCGGGCGTGGTGTGGGGCAGCAGCGCGTCGGCCAGGCCGACGGCCTGGAACACGCGCAATGCTTCGTCGTCCAAACCAATGGCGCGTGGATAATCGATAATCTGGTCGAGCTTTTCGATGAGCGTGACGCGCACGCCCTGCAGGCCGAGAATGTTGGCGAGCATGAGGCCCACAGGGCCGGCGCCGATGATGGCGACGTCGGTCGCATGCGGACCGCTGCGGACGGCGTCCGCCAGTACGGAAGGGGTATGCATGTTGTCTCCTTGTCTCGCGCGGCTCATCGGCCGCTACGGATGCTGACAGGGGGTGCCTGAAAACGGATCACCGTGTGCGACGCCGTGTCGCTGACCAGTGAATGGAAGCGAGTCTAGGGGCGCGCCGGAACGCTCTCAACATTTTTCGAGAAATGTGCATAGAATGCACATCGTTGATTCAAAAGAGATTTTTAATGACCAAGTACGCAAACGTGCGGGGCCTGGCGCGCGGGCTAGAGGTGCTCCGGGCACTCAACGCCATGGAGAACGGACGCGCGACGAGCCAGCAATTGAGCGAGGCCACGGGCCTGCATCGCACCACGGTGCGGCGTTTGCTGGAGACGCTGGTGGAGGAGGACTTCGTGCGGCGCAGCGCATCGGACGACAGCTTCCGCCTCACGATCAACGTGCGCGCCTTGAGCGAAGGCTTTACGGACGACGAAAGGATCGCTACCATCGCGCCGCCGATCATGGGGCAACTGCTGCAGCGCATCGTCTGGCCATCGGACCTCACGACGCCCGACGGCGACGCGATGATCATCCGCGAGACCACGCACCGTTTCAGCCCGCTCTCGTTTCACCGCGCGATGGTGGGCCGCCGCCTGCCGATGCTGCTCACGGCGGCGGGCCGCGCCTATTTCGCCGCATGCCCCGAGCCGGAGCGCGAGGACATTCTCGATCTGCTGCGCGCGGGTGCGGGCGGCGAGCAGCAACAGAAGCTCGCCGCCGATAAGGCGTTCATTCGCAATCTCGTGCGGCAAACGCGTGCCGACGGCTTCGGCTCGAATCACGGCGACTGGGCGGACCAGCGCAAGATCGGCGCGCTCGCGGTGGCGATCGCGGCGCATGAGCGCGTGATCGCGAGCCTCAACGTCATCTACCTGGAACAGGCGATCCATCCCGCGGAAGCGGTGCGCCGCTTCGTGCCCGAATTGCAGCGCGCGGCGCAGGAGATGGAAAAGGCGCTCGAAGCGCAGGAAGGCTGATCGCGAAGCGCGCCCTCCCGCCAGCACAGCCCCAAGCGCCGTTTTCAACAATTTGCGAAAAGCGCTTGCAAGCCCACGAGAGTGTCTCTATAATTCGCGCTCTCTACAGGCTCGTAGCTCAGTTGGTTAGAGCACCACCTTGACATGGTGGGGGTCGTTGGTTCGAATCCAATCGAGCCTACCAACGAATAGGCAGTACCGCGTACGCAAGCAGTCTGGTTGCAGTTACGCAATGACAATGGCGCATTCCCTCACGGGACTGCGCCATTTTCTTTTTGGCCTCAATCGAGCGCCTTGTCGTTCGGATGCGCGAACAGATCCTTCATCTGCTGTGAAAGCGGATAGTCGAGATTCATGCCGTTGGGCGGAATCGGCTGCGTGAACCACTTCGTGTAGAGCTTCGCCATTTCGCCCGAGGTCTGCATCTTCGCGACCGTCTCGTCCACGAGCGCCTTGAATTGCGGGTCGTCGCGGCGGAACATACATGCATAGTTCTCCGAAACAGGCGGTGTGCCGGTCACAACGTAAGCCTTCGGGTCCTTCGTCTTCGCGCGCTCGCCGTAGAGCAGCGGCTCGTCCATGACAAATGCCACGGCGCGCCCCGTCGTCACGTTGAGAAACGATTCGGCGTGGTCCTTCGCGCTGATGATCGTCATGTTCATATGCTTCTCTTCGTTCATCTTGCGCAGGAGGCGTTCGTCCGACGTGCCCGCCGTGGTCACGACGGTCTTGCCCGCGAGATCGGGGAAGTCCTTCACGCCCGCGTCCTTGCGCGCGATGAAGCGAATGCCGTAGAGAAAGATGCTGTTCGAGAACGCGGCCTGATTCTGGCGCTCGAACGTGTTCGTGGTCGAGCCGCATTCGATGTCGATGGTGCCGTTCTGCACGAGCGGAATGCGGTTCTGCGAGGTGATCGGAATCGTCTTCACCTTCAGGTTCGGCATATTGGCCTTCTGCTTGACCGCATCGACGATCTTCAGCGCGATTTCCTGCGAATAGCCGATCACGTTCTGGTTCTGGTCGTAGTAAGAGAACGGAATCGACGACTCGCGCGTGCCGAGCACGATCACGCCGCTGTCGTGAACTTTCTTGAGCGTGCCCGTGAGGTCATCGGCATGGGCGACGCCCGCGAGCGTCGTGAATGCCAGCGCCATCGCCGCAATCAGTTTCGTTTGGTTCATCGTGCTCTTCTCCCGTCTCGTCAAAATGAGGTTGCCTCGCAGTGAATGCGTGGTTCGTAGTGCCTGGTTTTTCCTGCTTATCGTGCTCGCCGTCGTGCTCGCCGTGATTCGGCCACTCAGCGGCCCGGCGCGAACGGATCGCCGTCGAGCGCCAGTTCGCGCTCTCCGAGCAGATCGGCCACCAGTTGCGCGCTTCCGCACGCCAGCGTGAAACCCAGCGCGCCGTGCCCCGTGTTCATCCACAAGTTGCGGAAATGCGTGGCGCCGATCAACGGCTTGCTGTCCGGCGTGGCGGGGCGCATGCCGGTCCAGGTCTGGATCGCGCCATAGTCGCCGGCCTCGGGAAACGTCTCGCGCGCCTGACGCGTGAGCAGCGCAATGCGCTCGTGATCGGCGTGCGCGCTCATGCCCGTGAGATCGACCATGCCCGCAATACGCAGCCGCTCGCCCAGCGGCGCGTACACCACCTTGTGATGCGCATCCGTGACCGAGACGCGCGGCGCCCCCTGCGCGCTCGCATTGGGCAGCGTGAGGCTGTAGCCCTTGAGCGGATACACGGGCACGCTCACGCCGAGCGAAGCCAGCATCGGCTGGCTCTGAAAGCCCAGGCACACCACGAACGCATCCGCCTCGATCTCACCCGCCGAGGTCACGGCCGCCTGCACGCGCAAACCTTTCGTACGGAGTCCCGAGAATTCGGTGGCGAGCCGCAAATCCACGCCGTCGCGCTGCGCCGCGCGCGCAAGACCGCGCGTGAAGCGGTCGCAATCGCCCGCCTCCTCGCCCGGCGTATGAATACCGCCCGCGATCTCGCCGCCGATGTGCGCGAGCGCGGGCTCGAGCGCAACGCACGCCGCGCCGTCGAGCGCATGCTGCTCGCAGCCGAGCTGCGCCTGATAGCCGGCCTGGCTGCGCGCGCCCGCGAAGGCTTCGCTGTCGCGATACACGACGAGCTTGCCGTTGCGCACGTAGTCGAACGCGAGCGCCTCGCGCGCGACGATCTCGTGCATGAGACGCTGGCTCAGAAAGCCGAGACCGAGCAGCTCCGCCGTGGTCGCCCGGCTGCGCGCACGCGTGCAGGCGCGCAGGAACGCGACGCACCAGCGCCACTGGCGCGGGTCCAGACGCGGCACGAAACGCAGCGCGGCGTCGCGCGAGAAAAGCCATTGCGGCAGCTTCGGCAGCACCGAAGGGTCCGCGAGCGGCGCCACATAGCTATAGCTCAACTGGCCGCCGTTGGCGTGGCTGGTCTCCTGCGCCACGTCCGCGTGACGCTCGACGAGTGTCACCTGATGTCCATCGCGGGCGAGAAAATACGCGGTCGTCACACCGATCACGCCGCCGCCCAGCACACAAATTCGCATATTCCGGTGTTCTCGTTCGTTTTCGTTCGTGCTTTTGCAGGCCGCCCCGGCGGCCCATGACACCAGTCTCGCCAGGCAAAAACAGGAACTCAATTGCGAATTAAGCGAGGGGTATAACTTCAGGTTAAGAAAAGCGCTGTGGGCAAATCCTTACTAATGGCATGGATTTGGCCGTTGCGCGCCCGAGACGCGATGGCCGGAACCAATCCCACGAGCGCCTTTGCCGACAACGGTTTGCGGCGCGCCACCCCGCACGCCGCGCCACCGAATAGCGCGCGAAAGCCGCCCCTGAAAGCACCGCGTCAGGTTGATACGCGTTTCATGCTATCTTCTGCGCTTCTTTTTTGACCTGCGCCCCTCTTTGCGCAGTGGCCAACCGGCTCGATCCGGTTGGCCCGCTCTCCCGCCCGACCATGTCCGATCTCTCCACGCCGCTTGCGCGCGCCCCGCGCCGTCTCGACTCCATCAATCCCAAGCCGCTCGCCATTGCGCTCGTGCTCGTCGCGCTCGGCGCCGTGTATCTCGCGCAGACCGTCAGCGTGCGCCAGGCCGCGCTCTATGGCGTCGGCGCGCTGCTCGGCATGACGCTCTATCACGCCGCGTTCGGCTTCACTTCGGCGTGGCGCGTGTTCATCGCCGATGGCCGCGGCGCCGGCCTGCGCGCGCAGATGGTCATGCTCGCCATCGGCGTGCTGCTGTTCTTTCCGGCACTCGCCGCGGGGTCGCTGTTCGGCCAGCCCGTGACCGGGCTCGTCTCGCCCGCGGGCACCTCCGTGATCGTGGGCGCGTTCATGTTCGGCATCGGCATGCAACTGGGCGGCGGCTGCGCCTCGGGCACGCTCTACACCGTGGGCGGCGGCAGCACGCGCATGGCCGTCACGCTGATCGCCTTCGTGGCCGGCTCCGTGATCGCCACGGCGCACATGCCATTCTGGACCGCGCTGCCGCAGCTCAAGCCGCTCTCGCTCGTGAAGACGATGGGCGCCGCGCCCGCCATCGCGCTCAATCTCGCGGTGTTCGCCGCCATCGCCGCGCTGACCGTCGTCGTCGAAAAGCGCCGCCATGGACGCCTCGTCGATCAGCCGACGCGCGCGCCGCACGCGTCGCCGTGGCTGCACGGGCCCTGGCCGGTGATGGCCGGCGCCGTCGCGCTCGCCGTGCTCAATTTCGCCACGCTCGCGCTTTCGGGCCGACCGTGGGGCGTGACTTCGGCGTTCGCGCTGTGGGGCGCCAAGGGCTTCGCCGCGCTCGGCGTCGACGTGGCCAGCTGGAAGTACTGGGCCGCCGGCCCGAACGCCGCCGCGCTCAGCGCAAGCGCGAGCCACGACGTGACCACGGTCATGGACATCGGCATCGTGCTCGGCGCGATGGCCGCGGCCTCGCTCGCGGGCCGCTATGCGCCGGTCTGGCGCATTCCGCTGCGCTCGCTGGTGGCGGCCGTGATCGGCGGATTGCTGCTCGGCTATGGCGCGCGCCTTGCCTATGGCTGCAATATCGGCGCTTACTTCAGCGGCATCGTCTCGGGCAGTCTCCATGGCTGGCTGTGGCTCGCGTGCGCGTTCGCCGGCAACGTGATCGGCACGAAGCTGCGGCCGCTGTTCGGCCTCGAAGTGGAGCGCGTGAAGAATACGGGGTGCTAGAAGCGGCGCACGCCGCCGCTTTTGCAGCGGCTTGCGCGGATTGACGTGGATTTGCGCGGATATCCGTGGGCTATCGCGGGTTAGCCACGCGAATTTCGCGCATAG
>NZ_CAJMZF010000095.1:0-8116 GCF_905220245.1 Paraburkholderia sp. J63
GCTCAGGCCCGCGTGATTGGCGACGAGGTCGCCGATGCACTGCTCGCCGAGCGGAAACGGATAGTCCGAGCCGAGCAGCACGCGGTCCTCGCCCATGGTCTCCACGAGCAGGCTCAGCGCGCGCGGATCGAACACGGCACTGTCGACATGGAAGCGGTCGACATAGGAGAGCGGCGGCTGCGGGCAATTCTCGCGCACGATATCGCGCTGCTCCCACGCGTTCTGCACGCGCCCGAGCAGGAACGCAAAGCTGCCGCCACCGTGGGCGAAGCACAGCTTCAGCGTCTTCGGCAGCCGCTCGAACGCGCCCGAAAGAATCAGCGAGACCATGCTCAGTTGCGTCTCGGCCGGCATCGCCACGAGCCAGGGCAGCATCCACTTCTTCATGCGCCCGTCGGTCATCATGTCCCACGGATGGACCAGCACGGGAATCTCCTCGTGCGCGCAATGCGTGAGGAACGCGATCAGGTGCTCGTCGTCGAGGTCGCGCGGCCCCAGGTGATTGCCGATCTGCACGCCGCGATGACCGGCGCGGCACGCGCGCGTGGCCTCGCGGCAAGCGAGATCGAGGTCCTGCAGCGGCACCTGGGCCAGCGCGAACAGGCGCTCCGGTGCATAGGCACAGAGTTCGAGCGCGCGGTCGTTCATGCGCTCGGCCCACGCGGCAGCCGCGGCGCCCGCGTAGCGATAGCCGAACATCACGGGCGTCGCACACATCAGTTGCACGTCCACGCCGCGTTCGTCCATCTCCTCGATGCGCGCGGCGGGGTCCCAGAGCGCGCGATAGACGGGGCGGAATTCGCGCTCGCCGGCCATGATCATGCCGCGCTCGCCGGCCGCGTCGATCTTCAGCCACGGCGCGTGCTCGGGGTCGAGGCGCGCGGCTTCTTCCTTCGCGATGGGCGGGAAGAAGTGGGAATGCATGTCGATTCGGATTGTCATCTTGTCTTTACCCTGCTGTCTTTGCCCTGCTTTACGCGGCTTTCCCCGGATGAATGCGGCCGCAATGGCGGCACCGGCGCTTCTCCTCCGACTCGTAGAACGCATTGAAGAGCGGCGGCAAGTCGGAGACGATGCTTTTGAGCTGGACCTCGACGCGATATACGAGGTGCCCGCAGCCGTCGCAATACCACTCGAAGCCGTCCACGGCCCCTTCGGGGCGCTGCCGCTCGATCACGAGGCAGGCGCTGCCCGCCTCGGGGCGTTGCGGCGAATGACGCACATGCGCGGGAAGCAGGAACACGTCGCCCTCTTTCAGGTCCACGCGCTCCTTGCGGCCGTCGATCCACAAGTCGAGCCAGGCATTGCCCTGCATCTGATAGAAAAATTCCTCGAACGGATCGTCGTGGTAATCGGTCCGGTGATTCGGCCCACCCACCACCGTCACGATCAGGTCGCTGTCCTGCCACACCTGCTGGTTGCCCACGGGCGGCTTGAGCAGATGCGCATGCTCGTCGATCCAGCGAGAAAAATTGAACGGCTTGCCGTATGCCAGCATGGTCGTCTCCCTTAATGTTTCGTTATCCTTGACGTAACGGCGCGTACGCGATCGCCTTCATCTCGATCAGCAAATGCGGATGCGGAAGCTGATGCACGGCCACGGTCGTCCGCGTGGGGCCGGTCTCGTCGAAGTATTCGCCGTACACCTCGTTATAGCCGCCGAAGTCGTTCATGTTCACGAGGAACGCGGAAATCTCGACGAGATTCGAGAGGTCCGCTCCTTCGCTGCGCAGGATGTCGCGGATATTCTCGATCACTGCGCGCGTCTGCGCGCGGATGTCGAGGCTCACGGTGCCGAGCGCGTCGGCTGAGGCGCCCACGAAGGTGTTGTCGGGGCGCCGCGAGCTCGTGCCCGAGACGAACAGGAAATCGCCGGCGCGCGTGACGTGCGGAAAGCGTCCGCGCGGTTTGGCCTTGCCCGGCACGAGGCGGCCCTGATGAATGGGTTCGTTCATGATTTTCGCGAGGTGGTGAATTCGGTGCTGCCGAGGCCCGCAATCGTGCAATGCACGTGGGTTCCCGCAACCAGCGGATGCGCCGCCGTGGCCGCGCCCGCCATGATCAGCGAGCCCGCGCGCAGGACCATGCCGCTCTCGCTCACGAGCCGCGAGGCCTGCACGACCGAGCGCAGCGGATTGCCGAGAATCGCCGCCGTCGAGCCGGTCTGCACGATCCGGCCGTCGACGCGCATGATCACGCCCGCATTGCGCAGATGCGCGAAATCGCGGCTCCACGGGCCCACGACGAGTCCCGCCGAGGAACAGTTATCGGCAATCACGTCTTCGAGCGTGAAGCGGAAGTCGCGATAGCGCGAGTCGATGATCTCCATCGCAGGCGCCACGGCTTCGAGGTAGCGCGAGGCTTCCAGCGCCGTGAGCGGGCAGTCGATGTCGCGGCTCGTCAGGTAGCAGACCTCGGGCTCCACGCGCGGATGGATGAAGCGCTCCAGCGCCACGCGCGCGCCGTCCTCTTCGAGCATGGTGTCGGTGAGCCAGCCCCAGATCAGGCTGTCCACGCCCATCTGGATCATCTTCGCGCGGCTCGTGAAGCCGAGCTTCACGCCGATCATGGTTTCGCCGCGGTGCACGCGGCGCTCCATGGAGGCGCGCTGGATCTCATAGGCCTCTTCGAGCGAGAACGCCCTGGTGGCGCTCAGCTGCGCGAGCGGTTCGGCATGGCAGGCCGCGGAATCGAGGCGTTCCGCGAGGGCGTCGAAGTCGATCATGCGGCCTCCCGGGCTTTCAGCATGTCGAGCGCGACGTCGACGATCATGTCCTCCTGGCCGCCGACCATGCGCCGCCGCCCGAGCTCCACCATGATCTCGAAGGCGCTGAGCCCGTAGCGTGCCGCGGCGGCCTCCGTGTGGCGCAAGAAACTCGAATACACGCCCGCATAGCCCAGCGCGAGCGTTTCGCGGTCCACGCGCACGGGCCGCTCCTGCAAGGGGCGCACGATGTCCTCGGCCGCGTCGATCAGCGCCTTCACATCGCAGCCATGATTGAGTCCCATGCGATCGACCGCCGCCACGAACACTTCCAGCGGCGCGTTGCCGGCGCCCGCGCCCATGCCGGTCAGCGAGGCGTCGATGCGGTCGCAGCCGTGTTCGAGCGCGACGATCGAATTCGCCACGCCGAGCGAGAGATTGTGATGCGCATGCATGCCCGTCTGCGTGGCCGGATCGAGCACGGCCTTGAGCGCGTCGAAGCGCGCGGCGACGTCGCGCATGTTCAGTGCGCCGCCCGAATCCACCACGTAGACGCACTGGGCGCCATAACGCTCCATCAGCTTCGCCTGGCCCGCGAGCGCTTCGGGTGTCGTCATATGCGACATCATCAGGAATCCTGTGGTGTCCATGCCGAGCTCGCGCGCATACTCGATATGCTGCTTCGAGATGTCCGCTTCCGTGCAGTGCGTAGCGATACGCACGATGCGCGCGCCGGCATCGTAAGCTGCACGCAGGTCATGCACGGTGCCGATGCCGGGCAGCAGCAGGGTCGCCACGCGTGCGCGCCGGACCGTGGCGGCAACGGCTTCGATCCATTCGAGATCGGTATGCGCGCCGAAGCCGTAGTTGAAACTCGATCCGGACAGGCCGTCGCCGTGCGCGACTTCGATGCTGTCCACGCCCGCTTCGTCGAGTGCGCGCGCGATGGCCACGGCCTGATCGAGCGTGTACTGATGGCGGATCGCGTGCATGCCGTCGCGCAGCGTCACGTCGGAGATAGTGATCTTCTTGCTCGTGTCTATCATTCGAAGCTCTCCCGTCACGCGCTCACGCGGCCAGCCGCGATGCGCTCGGCGGCCGCGAGCGCGGCCGAGGTCATGATGTCGAGATTGCCGGCATAGGCCGGCAGATAATGCGCCGCGCCCTCGACTTCGAGGAATACGCTCACCTTCACGCCGGAGCGCCGGTCGCGCGCGTGGAGCGCAAGCGGATGCTCGCGCGTGTAGCGCTCGAACTGCACCGCCTGCTTGAGCCGGTAGCCCGGCACGTAGGCGGCCACCTCGGCCACGGCGGCCTCGATCGAGCGCTCGATCGCGCCCGTGTCCGCGTCCTCGCCCGCGAGACAATAGACGGTGTCGCGCATGATCAGCGGTGGCTCGGCGGGATTGAGCACGATGATCGCCTTGCCGCGCGCCGCGCCGCCCACGGTCTCGATGGCCTTCGAGGTGGTCTCGGTGAACTCGTCGATGTTGGCGCGCGTGCCGGGCCCAGCGGAGCGGCTCGCAATCGACGCGACGATCTCCGCGTAGTGCACCGGCGCCACGCGCGACACCGCGTGCACGATCGGGATCGTGGCCTGGCCGCCGCAGGTGACCATGTTGATGTTGGGCGCGTCGAGATGCGCGTCGAGGTTCACGACGGGCACGACGAACGGCCCGATGGCCGCCGGCGTGAGATCGATCACCTGCACGCCGTGCTCGCGCAGCACGGCCGCATGGCGGCGATGCGCGCCCGCCGAGGTCGCGTCGAAAGCGATGGCGATGTCGCCGAAGTTCGGCATCGCGAGCAGGCCGTCGAGGCCCTGCGCCGTGCAGGGCACGCCAAGGCGCGCGGCGCGCGCGAGCCCGTCCGACTCGGGGTCGATGCCGACGAACGCGCCCATTTCGAGGTGCTTCGCGTGGCGCATGACCTTGAACATGAGGTCGGTGCCAATGTTGCCCGAGCCGATGATGGCGACGCTCGCCTTGCCTCGTGCGTGTGTGTGCGTCTGTGTCTGTGAGTCGCGTTGGTTCATGAGCGTTGCTCCGGTTGAGGCGCGAACGCGGCGCTCACCGCGCCCAGTCCGTCGATATGCGCGGTGAAGACGTCGCCGGCCGTCACGGCGGCCATCGGCCCCAGCGCGCCGGTCAGCACGATGTCACCGGCTTGAAGCGGCGTGCCCACGCGCACCATCGTGTTGGCGAGCCACAGCGCCGCGAACAGCGGATTGCCGAGACAAGCCGCGCCCACGCCCACACTGACCGGGTCGCCGCGCCGCTCCATCACCATGCCGCAGCCCGTCACGTCGAACGCATCGAGCTTCACTGGCCGGTTGCCGAGCACGAAGAGCCCGCTCGACGCGTTGTCGGCCACGGTATCGACGAGACGGATGTCCCAGTTCGCGATGCGGCTGCCGACGATCTCGATCGCCGGCAGTGCATACGCACAGGCGCCGATCACATCGGCGATCGTGTGGCGCTCGTGCGGCAAGTCGCGTGCGAGAACCAGCGCGATCTCGGCTTCCACCTTGGGCTGCTGGGTGCGGGCCAGCGCGATCTCCTCGCCGTCGGCCACGGCCATGTCGTCGAACAGCGTGCCGAAGTCGGGCTGGTCCACGCCAAGCTGCTGCTGCACGGCTTTCGAGGTCAGGCCGATCTTGCGCCCCACCACGCGCCGCCCCTGCGCGATCTTGCGTTCCGTGTTCACGCGCTGCACCGCATAGGCCAGCGCCAGCGCATCGCCGCCCAGCGCGGCCACGGCGTCCCTCACCGGCGCGCAGGGCTCGCCGCTGCGCTGCGCCTCCCATAGCGTGGCGGCCATCTGCGCCACGGCATCCCGTTCTGCTGCGCTCATGCAATCCTCACGCATACGTTGGTCAATTCCGAATAGAAGTCGAGCGAGTGACGGCCGCCCTCGCGTCCGAGGCCCGAGAGCTTCGTGCCGCCGAACGGCGTGCGCAGGTCGCGCACGAACCACGCGTTCACCCAGACGATGCCGGTCTCGATCTGCCGCGCCACGCGATGCCCGCGCTCGAGCCGGGTGGTCCAGATGCTCGCGGCGAGGCCGTACGCGCTGTCGTTCACGCGGCCGATCACTTCGTCTTCGCTGTCGAACGGCGCGATGTGGCAGACGGGCCCGAACACTTCCTCGGTCACGCAGCGGGCCGTATCGGGCAAGCCCGTCCAGATGGTCGGCGAGACGAATGCGCCTTGATCGCGCGCGTCGCCGAAGGTGGGGACCTTGCCGCCCGTCACCACCGTCGCGCCCTCCTCGACGGCGAGCCGGAAGTACGAGAGCACTTTCTCGCGGTGGCCCTGCGAGATCAGCGGGCCCATCGTCGTGCCTTCTTCGTACGGACTGCCAACCTTGATCGCCTCGGCTTTATCTTTGAGCGCCGCCACGAAGCGCTCGAAGATCGGCCGCTCCACATAGACGCGCTCGCTGCACAGACACACTTGCCCCGCATTCGTGAAGCTCGACTTGAGCACGCCCTCCACGGCCGCGTCGAAGTCCGCGTCGGCGAACACCACGGCCGCGTTCTTGCCGCCAAGCTCGAACGAGATGTCTTTCACGCCATCCGCGACGGCCTTCATGATCGCGCTGCCGGTGCGCGACTCGCCCGTGAACGTGATCGCGTCGATACCTTGATGGCGCGTCAGGAATTCCCCGGCGGCGTTCGGGCCATGCCCGTGAATCAGGTTGAACACGCCGCGCGGCAGCCCGATCTCGTGCATGACTTCGGCGAGCAGCGTGGCCGTGGCCGGCGTCTCCTCGGAGGGCTTCGCCACCACGCAGTTGCCCATCGCGAGCGCGGGCGCGACCTTCCACGTGAACAGCAGCATCGGCAGATTCCACGGCGAAATGATGCCGACGACGCCGAGCGGCTTGCGCGTCACATAGTTGATCAGCTCGCTGCCGTCGGCCGCGTGGGTTTCGAAGAACTCGCTGTGCGCGGTGCGCACGAGGTCCGCGAAGGTGCGGAAATTGGCAATGCCGCGCGCGATGTCGAGCGTGCGCGCCTGCACGAGCGGGCGGCCCGTGTCCGCGACTTCCGCGGCCACGAAGTCTTCGAAACGCGCCTGGATGCCGTCGGCGATCCGGTGCAGCCAGTCGGCGCGCTGCGCCGGCGTGGTCGTGCCCCAGCCCGCGCGCTGCGCCGCGCGCGCGGCCAGGACCGCGCGGTCGACGGCAGCCGCATCGGCCTCGCAGACCCGCGCGATCAGCGAGCCGTCCACGGGGCTCAGGTCGTCGAACGCCGCTGCGCCGGCCACGAACTCGCCATCGATGTAATGGCGCAAGAGCCGCGGCTCGCGGCGGGCCGCGCTCGTTCCTGTTGTTTCGAAGGTCACGACGTCTCCTGCTTGATGGTTGGGTTGGAGCGAGTCTAGGGAAGTCCCGGCAACCGGGCCAATCAAACATTCGGCGCTGAATATGCAAATCCGGAATACCAGCGCGCCGGCGCGTACACGGCAGCGCGCGGCACGGCAGCGCTAATCACTCGCCGCCGTGCGCCGCGTGCGCCAGCGCAGCGGCCTCGCGCAGGCAGCCCACGAACGCCTGGCACGCGGCGCTCTGCGCCTTGTTGGAGCGCAGCGAGAAACCGACCGTGCCGAACGCGGCCGTCTCGGGCAGCTCGATCACGCGCAGCAGCCCGGCGCCTTCGAACTGGCGCGCCGCCACGCGCGGCATCAGCGCGATACGCGGGGTCTCGAACAGCAGCCCGACGTTGGTGAGAATCGAGAGCGATTCCACGACGTCCTTCGGGATGGCAAGGCCCGCGCGGCGGAACAGGTTCTCGGCGGAGAGGCGCGCGGGCGAGTCGGGCGTCGGCAGGATCCACGGCGAGTCGATGAGCTCGCGCAGATGCGCGACCCTCGCGGGCGCGGCGCCATAGCCCTGGCCCACCACCACGCAAAGCGATTCGTCGAATAGCGCCTCGTGCGTAAGCGGAAACGCGCTCGCGATGGGCAGCTCGCGCTCCGGCAGACGGCCGACCACGACATCGAGGTCGCCGGTCGCGAGCGCCGGAAAGAGGTGCGCGGTGGTGCCTTCGCGCACCGTCACGAGTACGTCGGGCGTGCGCGCCTTGAGCAAGGCGATGGCGGCAGGCAACAGCCGCGCCGAAGCCGAAATGAGCGTGCCGACCACCACGTGCCCGCTCGTGCCGAGGCGAAAGTCGTTGAGCTCGTCCGTCATGTAGCGCAGCTCGGCCATCAGCGACTTGACGCGGCGGCCGAGCATTACGCCCAGCTCCGTGGGCTGCACGCCGCGATTCGAACGCTCGAACAACGCGCCCTCGAAGCAGGCTTCGAGCTCGTGAATCACTTTGGTCACGGCCGGCTGCGTGAGGCGCATTTCATTCGCGGCCCGCACGACCGAGCGCGTTTCCAGCACGCGTTCGAACACCATCAG
>NZ_CAJMZF010000096.1:0-7783 GCF_905220245.1 Paraburkholderia sp. J63
CTTGGCGGTCTCACGCCGCTCCGACTTCTCATGCGTGAGGAACTAGAGCGGGCACTGAAGGCAGCCACGGTTTTCGCGGAGGGGTAAGCGAAGCACTTCCTAGTGGCACGGTACTGCGCTCTCACATTTCCTGAAGCCATGAAAGTGATTCGGACCTTCGTTCTAAATAATCCGGCGCTGCTGTAACTGCCTGTGCCGACCTCTGACTGGATAACCATCTGCACGGCACGTTACAGTGCGACAAAGCGCCCTCAACCATGTCACCCACCCCATCCGCAGGTACACCCTTGCACGTCCCCCTAGCTACAGACCCCAACTCGCTAGGCAATCTCATACACACGCGCCGTCTCGAGTGCGACGTTGAACTCATCGACATGGCGGACCTCGTCCGAGTCGACGTCTCGGCGCTGAGCCGCATCGAAGGCGGCCACTCGACCGACATTGCGTTGCTCTTCAAAGTGCTTGCAGAGCTGGGATTGGAAATGCTCGTCATGAAGCGTGACGATGCAAGTGATGCGTTGGCAGCCATCGGACGTACTGTCAACTGGAGTCAGCTCATGGAGCAACGTTCGCCTCGACGAGCGCGTCCGGCTCCAACACCATTGGCGCTCGACAACGCCACTCCGACGCTGTTTGTCGACTTCGACGGGACGCTGCATATTGGGAACGCCTATATTGACGACGCTGGCGATATATCGCTCGACACCGGCCGGCCACTGCTGGAATTCGCGCCAATCCTCGTCGAGGTTTTGGAGCCTTATCCCGACGTGGAAATCGTGCTGACAACGTCTTGGACGAGGAGCTTGCCAGAGGAGCGCGTCTTGGCCTACCTGCCTCACGAGCTACGCCAACGCGTCACAGGAACAACAAAGGATATAAAGCCTCGCCGCAGCTATGTACTGGAAGGAACCGAGCGCGCATACGTCATTAGCTGCTACGCTTTTGGTAAGCGGCTGAAGAACTGGCTTGCAATCGACGACGCAGTGTTCGGGGCAGCGCATTTTGGACGTGAACCCGGAGAGCTCGTTGACCACTTCCTGTTACTCGACCCAACACGCGGTATCAGCGACGAGATTGCGCTGAGCCGCATCAAGCAGTGGCTCGCGGAGACACACGCCTAGCGCGTTCGCTGAGTTGGACGCCATAGTGATTTGCGAAATAGTTTCGTTCAGCAATAGATTATGAACACCAATGCAGAGTCGCATCCATCAGATGGGCACGTCGCGCTGAGCAAACTACTGTCGAAAATACTGCGGCACGAGCCAGAGATGGTTGGCATACGTCTCGACGGTCAAGGCTGGGTATCCGTCGACGAACTTGTCCGTGCAATCGAGCGGACCGCGCGTAAAGCGGGCGCCCCTAAGCGTCTGAGAACGCTACCTCCTGTCACGAAGGAACTCGTTCTGGCCGTCGTGGCAACGAACGATAAGAAGCGCTTCTCCGTTTCGCCTGATGGTAAGCGAGTACGCGCGGCGCAAGGCCATTCTATAGAGATAGACCTGGGGTACGCAGCTGTGGAACCTCCAGCAATCCTCTATCACGGCACTGCCAGGAACAACTGGGCACACATCGCCCGCGAGGGTCTGAGGGCCCAAAGCAGGCATGCGGTGCATTTGAGCGCCGATGTGGATACCGCAACGCGTGTAGGCGGTCGTCACGGCCGCCCAATCGTGCTTGTAGTCGACGCTGCGCGGATGCACAAAGATGGCTTCTCCTTCTCATGCTCCGACAACGGGGTCTGGCTTACGGCGCATGTCCCGAGCTCATATCTCGCCCGTTTCGGAGAGTGAGCCGAATTCGAGAGTCTGCGAAGTGAGGTGACTGAATGGCAAGCGAGCAGGTGAATAACGACGATGCAATCCGGCGGGCAGCCGACTGGATTCGCGATGCGAACGGGCTGCTCATCACCGCCGGTGCCGGCATGGGTGTAGATTCCGGCCTGCCAGACTTCCGGGGAACGGAGGGGTTCTGGCGTGCCTATCCGGCGCTGCGCCATCATGGTTTCTCGTTCGAGGACATAGCCAATCCCGCTGGCTTTACGAGCAACCCACGCTTGAGCTGGGGATTTTACGGACACCGACTCGCGCTCTATCGTTCAACCGTGCCTCATGCTGGCTTTGGCATCCTTCTCAAGTGGGCGTCGACGATGAAGCACGGTGCGTTCGTGTTCACCAGTAATGTCGACGGCCAGTTCCAGAAGGCCGGCTTTGATGCCGAACGCATCGCGGAATGCCATGGGAGCATCCATCGGCTTCAATGCGTTGAGGCTTGCACCGATGACGCCTGGCCGGCAGACGATTTCAATCCTATCGTCAACGAGACGAGTTGCCATCTCGAGAACGAGATGCCGAGATGTCCACACTGTGGCGCGCTCGCCCGGCCGAACATCCTGATGTTCGGGGATTGGAAGTGGGTGGAAAAGTACGCGGACAGGCAAGAGAATCGGCTTGCACGCTGGCTCGAATCCGTCGACCGGCTTGTCGTAGTCGAAATGGGGGCCGGCCGCGCATTACCGACCGTCAGGCGCTTCAGCGAGCGCCACGGACCTCGCGTTATCCGTATCAATCCGCGTGAATACACGATAGCGCTGACCGTAGGCTTGGGTATTGCGGGAGGTGCATCTGAAACGCTTCAGCTAATCGATAACGTGCATGGCAACCACGCGTAAGTCGGACACCTAAAGAAATGGGAACCCAACTTGAAGGCGACCAGGTCCTCGACCTCACGGAAGCGCTGCGCGTGAGCCCTGCGCGGTGGCAAGGCTAAGGCGCTGGGCGCCAAGACTCCCGGGCCTACCAAAGTCGCTGCAATGCCGACCAAACCACGCAGGGAAGTCAAGCGCGCGGAGAGCACGTCAGCGGCTGCGGCTGCGGCTGCGGCTGCGGCTGCGGCTGCGGCTGCGGCTGCGGCTGCGGCTGCGGCTGCGGCTGCGGCTGCGGCTGCGGCTAGGCATCGAAGTCTGAGTTGCTCCGGCGTCAATGGTTGCGTTGGCGTCAGAGCCGGCGGACCGTGATGCTGCGCAATCCTTATGCCGGGTAAGACTACATCAAACAACTGTAGCCGCCAGGCGCGGTCGCAGTGCATTGACGAGGGCGTTGGCGGTCTTGAGCAGCCAGGCCATCTGCTCGGATTCCATCTCGGGACCTTCGCGCGGTGAGTATTCCAGGAACAGCCCGCCAACTTCACGGTCGTCATCTCCCGTCGAATCTCCGACCCGGAACTGGACTGCATGCCGAATTTCTCCTTCCAGGCCTGGCTGGTCCTCGAGAAGCGTCTGCATGACGTCCCGCCCCTCGGGCCCCTTGAACTTCACCGAGAAACCTGCCACGTTGCCGACGGTCCGATATGCGACAAGGCCGCCAACAGGGCCCGGAAGGTCCATTTTCACCCAGTTGTTTCCGCCGTGCCGCGGCGGTGACTGGTCCGGGTGGTCGAAGCGCACCTCGGCAATGAACCTCGTCCAGAACTCCTTGTTTTGTGCCTTCGAAGTACTTGCCGAGCTCGAGGCTGCCTCGGAGCCTTCCATTCCGATTGCGGCGGCGTCGCTGCGCACGGAGATGGCGGGCTCGATGGGTACTTCCCTGCTCGCGCCGACGTATACCTCGCGACGTACCACCTCGGTTTGAATCGGCACGTTAGGCACGAGAAGCGTGCGGCCGCGTGCATCCCTGAAGAGCCTGATTTCGAGCAGCGCCAGCTTTGCCAGCAGGCCGCCCTGATTCGCCAGCAGGTTCTTCAGTGCATGCAAGTCGCTTCGAATGCCGTCACCCGCGATTGCGAGCAGAAAATCGCCACGCCGGAGTGACTCGTTCACAGAGTCAACAAAGCGTGCTTCCTCGAGCTCGGGATATGCCGCACTGACTGCCTTGAATATCGGATTCTCTCCCGTCAGGCCGCGCGCCTGCTTGAGCTTGGCTTCGAGGTCGGAGTACGTCAGCCCGGACATCAGCGACGCGTATTCGAAGAGCTGGGCGATGACTTCCCGGCGAGCGCCGGGATTGCGCCAGAGCTTGCACTCAATCAAGACGAGGCGTCCGGTCGGCGACACGCCCAACAGGTCGAGAAAGACGTTGGATGCACCATGCCGGAGGGGGTATTCCCGGCACAGTGGCACAAAGGCCTCCCCCTGGCCAAACATTTCGACCATCGGGATGAGGGATGCGTACTCGAATAGCCTCTCCTGTAGCCAGCTCTCGCTCTGGCCACTGGTCAGCGAAACACGCTGAAACCCAACGAGTCCGTCGTCGGAACCCTGCTCTTCCAGAAACACAGTCATCTAACGCCCTCTCGTAATGCGTTACTTGAACGTGAAATGTGCGCGCAGTCGCTATTGCGACGCGCTCGGATGCATGCCTTGCAGTCGTTAACGACAATTCTTACAAGAAACTATAGCCAGCCGCCTCGAACCTACGAGGGAAGACCGGCGAATGAGTGGTTGCCTTGGCGAGTGGTTACGCAATGACCACCTCATCAACTCAGCACAGATTGGCTCAGCTCGAACTGCGCCGCGTGCGCCTGGCCCGAACTCATCGAGGCATGCCGCGTCGTCGCGATAAAGGCGCTCGCGGATTTGCCCCCGTGCCACCAGTACCCTGCCAGTTCACGGAAACGTATTCACCGGCGGTTGCGGAGGATGGTGCTCAGTGACGGGCAGTCTGAACAACAATGCGTGGAGTAACAGCCACGTTGACGGGCATTGGGGCAACGGACTGCTAGTCCAAAAACAAAACGCGCTCCAACGATGGAGCGCGTTTTTTCTCAGCGCGGGATGAGCGTTATTCTTTTGCTACTTTGAAGTTTCCAGCCTGGTGCCATACCGCGTTATTCCAGGTTCCCGTGATTGTCCATGGCGAAGCGTTGATGTCAACCTTGCCGCTAAACGTCGCTCGTGTGCTCGCCGAGCCCAGCGTGAGGGTGCCATCGTCCAATATCTGGCCAGACTCAATGACAAAGTCGCCATCTTCAGCAGACACGCCGGTACCAGACACCACTCCATAGTTGTCGATACTCAACTTGACTGTACCACTGTCACCCTTGCCAATAGGGGTGAACGTTCCCGAATACGTCCCGATATAGGTTTGAGGCCTCAGGGAATAGAAAGCAGTGTAATTATCGTACTTTGGATTCTTGTCATCGTCCGCGACATGGTTGGCCACCACAAGGGTAAGCCTACGGAGGTTTTGGTCGAACGTTAGAAAGGGAGTCAAGTCTACATTCATGGCTATATCGGGCGTTACCTTATCCGAATATACCGGTGCACCATCCAGGTAAGTACGCAACTCCAGCCCCGCCGGAAAACCCTTTGGCACTACAACCAGTTTCGCATTGCGTGCGTCCGCAAATACCACGTCATATTCATTCTTTGTACCTGGTACAGGAGCGTTGGAATAGTTGGGCGACACCGTGGTCAGCGTCCTGTAACGCGTGAATTTCCCAACCTCTGAAAAATTGAAGCCAGCCATTACATCCTGTTCCCCGTAAAAGGTATCTGCAGAGCCCACCCCAATCCGGTCATAGCGATACCCGGGGTTTTCACCGCTCGACAATGAGTAATTCAACGTACGTTCATCTGTGTCGGCAGTAATAGTAAGCGTCTGCCCGGGGTGGTTTGGGTCATAGGCTTCAAAATTGCATATCGCTGAGCCGCACCGAACACTGTAGCCCAGCACCGCATGGGCCTTGAATTCATTATTCGCGTCATACCTCCCCAGCATGATGATTTGTGGCTTCTTCATTGCAAAATGCGCGATAATACCCTCGACCTGATGCTTGAACTGCCCTGGGCCGATAACGCGTAGCATGTCGTAGTAGAACGCATTTGGGCGCATAACAGGCAACCGCGCGTCGGCCGCCGTGAATTTGCCAAGCCGGTAATGCACTTCCGTTGCGAAATCTCTGGCAATAACATCATCTGTCCCAAGCTCCTCAAGTCGCTCTTTATAATAGTCGAATAGCTTAACTGCAGGTTTTTTCTCGAAAAACCACTTTGATATGGCTACCATTCCGTAACAAACGCCGTCGAGATAGCCGTCGGATTTAGCGTCTGCGGCTTTTGAGTCTGGGGAAATTGAGAATGTATTGGGGATTGTCGTTCTAAAATTCGGAATGAAGAATCCATGTTTTCTCGGGTCGAATCCTGGAACAACGATGGGCTTGGATTTAAGAGAGTCCAATGACCCAGAGGCGGCACCTTTGCTGGAGAAGTGAGCTGTAGGAAATGAAACCTTTCCATCCGCAATACTGCTAATCTCGTGTGACTCAAACGTGTTACTGGCTTCGTCGATGTCGAGCGGTAAAACGAAGTCGCCTTTGGACTTGTCATACGGAAGAGTAACCGTCACGGGCACATTGAAGCTTTCGGTCCCAGTTCGCTTCAACACCAGTAATTTCGATGAAAACTGCAGCTCCCCATCGGACGCAGCGTCGAGTTTCGCCTGACTGGGAGGCTCCTCGACACTCATGGAAATCGTTTCTTGAGGGCTGGTTAGCGCACCTGGAGGAATCTCAACCTTTGCGCCGTACATTGGACTCGAAGGGTCGGTGATTTCAAGCGTTCCGCCAGCATCCCTGTCGACTACCTTCGACACGGTGGACCCCGTTTGGCCACCGGATGACCCGCCGCCACCGCAGGCCAACAAAACGGAGGGAATGACCAGGCAAACGAGTACCTTCGAAACCACGTCGAGTTTCATGGACACTCCTTATTCGTCGCGTGAATTCTAATTGCCTTCAATTACTTTACAGTTCTAGTACACATCTTTCTAATTGAAAGCCTGGTGAGAACGCTTATTGGCAGGTGTCAGCAGAATCACTATTTTTATAGACTGTCGACTCTTCAATTCATCATACGAAGTGATTCCATTAGTCCGTGCGACGTAATCAAACAAACAGCGCGCCTTGGGGCCCTTTCTTATTCAGTTCCGAGGGCACGTCCTGCCGAGAACGATTTCTGCGCCATGCCTTGCGATACCCAGCCGACAAGCTCCACCGCGAACGCACGGTTTGTGTGAAATTCGCTAGCGTGCTGGACTGTTACCTGTGGTCAGGATGGCCGCATTGGGAATCGAAGCGAACAATGTCGCCGCGTCAATCGCGGCAGACCAGGTGAGAATGCGAACGGCACGATACCGCGACGCCATCGGCAACACGTGGGACGGCAAAGGCGATTCCCCGCAGTGAGTGGTTCAGGCGACCAGCGCAGGACAGTCGCTGGAGCACTTCGCAATCAGTGGGACGCCGGAACCCGAGTCAGGAAAGCGCGCCAGCGTAGATTGGGGCAATGACCCGCTTGCTGGCAGCAGACTGGCGACAATCAAAACCGAACGCCTCAGAGCTGCCTGAGATTTGCGTCATGCCTGCATAGGGGCCCTGTGGACATCTTCAATGAAGCGTGCGCTCATCTTCTTCGTCGCGATAGCCATCGACGACGCACTCGCACGGCAGCGCATACAGCGCCTAGCAACCGGCGTCCGCAGCACGGCATACGATTTGGCTAACGTCGGTGTAGCTCGCGCTACCGGCCGGCGACACAACGACATCCAGGGTCTTTTGTGCGGCGCAGCTTGCAAGTCAGACGCCGGCGGTCTCTCGCCGCCTACATAATCATGGACAACGATGCCGGTTTGCCGAGCGTCTTGATGTGCGCCACATCAGCGGCAGTCAGGTCGAACCATTCACCTTCCAGGCGCTTTTCATGGTACTGGAGGTGCAGGTCGCGCTCCGCGCGAGAGTAGTCATTAAACCATGCGAAATGTTCAACGGTGATGGGAAACGGCAGCTTCAC
>NZ_CAJMZF010000097.1:0-7712 GCF_905220245.1 Paraburkholderia sp. J63
GTACCGCTTCGCCCTCTCGAAGCCGCTGCCAGCACGCTCGTACTGCCGCCAGGACGAGTTCGACTGGAACTTCGTCCATCGCCTGATGGAGTCCGAAGGGCTCTACGGAATCTGGCAACAGGCGGCCGACGGCAAATCGCACGCCCTGGTGATTACCGACCGGCTTCAAACCCTGGAGCCGCTATCGCCCGAGACCATCGGGTTTTACCGCGCGGCGACGAATAGCGAAGCCGACGCCATCACGCAGTGGTCCGGCATACGCACGCTGCAATCCGTGCAACTGTCGACGCGCACCTTCGATTACAAGAATCCGTCGACGACCTTCAATCCCACAAGCACATCGACTCCGACGATGGCCAATCAGGGCAGTCTGCCAGCCCAGACGGAGATCTACGAATATACGGGTAGCTACCCCCGCAAAAGCCCACCGACGAACTCATCAACCAGATGGCGAAAGCCAAACATCTCGACCCTTCAACCGGCTTACCGCTCGCTAACACCGCGCAGTAGTCCTCGCTGATTCCCCGCTTTCCGCACGCATTTCTTGATCGCGCCGAAATCGCCGCGCCCCGGCGCGATGCAGCCTCGACGACAAAACCCCGTCGCACGGCGCATACTCTGAGCCTCCACGCTGCACGAATCATTGCGAATCAGGGCACGAAACTTGCGGCGGCCCGTCGAACCACTTCCGGACAGGTGTCGACGCGAGTCAACCCCGCCCACGTTGCCATGCCTTCAAGTTGCGGGCACGAAAACCGTTGCGTCCCCATTCGCCTTGTCCGGCCGCTCTGCAAATCACAGGATTCGATATCGCTTTTTCCCCATGCCCAGGATGCCTATTTCTTTCCGCTTGCGATCACGTTTCATGCCGCGTCTCAACGCATTGATTACCGCCTTCGCGTGCACGCTGTTACTGGCCTTGCTCGGCGCCACGCCGTGCAGCGCGGCGGCGCCGGCCGCCGCGTCCGCTGCGAACCCCGCTGCGCCCGTCGTGCTGACGCCCGCACAGGCGCATTCGGCACTCCAGGTGCTCAACGATCCGGTCCAGCGTGCCCACGTCGAGGACACGCTGCGAGCGATCGCCGCAGCGGGCGCGCTCGCGACGCCGGCGTCGGCGGCTTCGGCCACGACGGGGGCCAGCGCAGCCGCCGCGGCATCGGCGGCGAGCGGCGCGGCGGCCTCCGCGCCGCTCGCGAACGCGCTGCGCTCGAACGGCCTCGTGCTGCAAATCGCCGACGGCGCCGCACACGGCGCCCAGGTCATCGGCAAAAAACTGCTGCGCGCGCGCGGGGCGCTGTTCAACGTGACGTCCGCACGCGACTGGTGGAGCATGCGCCTGCGCACGCCCGAGGGCCACACGATGCTGGTCTCGCTGCTACGCGTGCTGTTGCTCACGCTCGTGCCCGCGCTCGCGCTCGAGGCGCTCCTGCGCCGCGCGATCGGCAAGCCGCATCGCGCGCTCGCCGCGCACGCGGCCGCCACGCAGGACGCCGACGACAAAAATGGCCCGGCCGCAGCGTCGAACGCTGCGGTCACGCCTGATCCGGAGGCCTCGTCCGAAGCCGCCGATGCGCAGCAAGCTGAAGCCGACAAGGAAAACCTGCGCGCAGCCGCAGGCATGGCGCCTGCCGCCGACGATGACAACGCGGACAACTCCGCGAACGCCACCGCAAAAGCCGCCGCAGACGCCAGCCTCGATGAGCACGCCAGCGCGAAGGCGAGCGCCCTCGCCGCGGTCGCCGACGATTCCCACAAGCAGAGTGTCGCCTCGCTCGCGCGCGAGGCGCGTCACCGCATTCGCGGCGCGCATCATTGGCGTCTGCTCAAGCGGCTGCCCTGGGCGTTCCTCGTCGCGCTGCTCGAACTCGTGCCCGTGATCGCATTCGGGCTGTGCGCCGCCGGCGTGCTCTCGCTCTTCGGTCCCGACGATGCCGCGCCCGCCGCCGCCGTCGGTCATCTTGTCGATACGTGGGTGATCTGCCGCGTCATCGTCACCATCGGCACCATGCTGTTCGCGCCCGACTCCGATGCCCTGCGGCTCATGCCGCTCTCCAGCACGTGGGCCGCGTTCGCGCAGCGCTGGCTCCGGCGCCTCGTCATCATCGGCGGCGTGGGTGGCGCGCTCGGCGGCGCGGTGCCGCTCGGCATGACCGAGGACGCGCATCTCGCCCTGCTCAAGCTCGTCATCCTGTTCGTCCACGTAGCGCTCGCCGTGGCGATCCTGCAGTGCCGCCAGCCCGTGGCCGCGGCCATCCGCAAGTCGTCGGCCGAGCGCGGCTCGTTCGCCTATCTCGTCCACTGGTTCGCCGACATCTGGGCCATCGCCGCAGTCTTCGTCGTCATGGCGCTCTGGTTCGTGTGGGCGCTCGACCTGCGCGGCGGCTACCAGGAACTCTTGCGCGCCGGCGGCGTCTCGCTCGCCGTGCTGCTCGCCGTGCGCATGCTGGCCATCGTCACGCTCGGGGCGCTCGGCCGCGTGTTCGATCCGAGCGGCAACCGCGAGAACATGACGATCGCGCAACGCCGCGCGTATCGCTATTACCCGGCGCTGCGGCGCATCGTGACCGCCGCGCTCTGGATCGTCACGATCGACATCCTGCTGCACGTGTGGGGCCTGCATCCGGGCCGGCTCATCTCGAACGCGCCCATCGGGCATCTGCTTGGCTCCGCGCTGCTGACGATCGCCATCGCCATCGCCGTGGCCGTCGTGATCTGGGAGGCGGCGAACGGCGCCGCCGAACGGCGCCTGAATAGCTGGACCGACGCGGGCGACTTCGTGCGCGCCGCGCGCCTGCGCACGCTGTTGCCGATGTTCCGCACCACGCTCTTCGTGGCGATCTTCGTGGTGGTCGGGCTCACGGCGCTCTCGCAGCTCGGCGTGAACACCGCGCCGCTCATTGCGGGCGCAAGCATCTTTGGCGTAGCGCTGGGCTTCGGTTCGCAAAAGCTCGTGCAGGACTTCATCACCGGCATCTTCCTGCTCACCGAAAACGCCATGCAGGTGGGCGACTGGATCACGGTCGCGGGCGTCTCGGGCACGGTCGAGTTCCTCTCGATCCGCACGGTACGCCTGCGCGGCGGCGACGGCTCGCTCTATACGGTGCCGTTCAGCTCGGTGACGACGGTGAACAACACGAACCGCGGCATCGGCAATGCGGCGGTGAAGGTGCTGATCGCGCACGGCGCGGATCTGCAGCGCGCCATCGACACGCTCAAGGAAATCGGCGCGGAGATCCGCAGCGACGAAGCGTACAAGAAAGGCATCCTAAGCGATTTCGCGTACTGGGGCGTGGATCAGGTGGACGGCGCGAGCGTGACGCTCGTGGGCCAGATCCAGTGCAAGGACTCGGCGCGCTGGGGCGTGCAGCGCGAATTCAACCGGCGCGTGCTGGCGCGCTTCACGGAGCGCGGCATCGAGCTCGCCAATCCGCAGCGCAGCTTCCTTGTGGGCCTCGCGCACGAGGGCGACGTCGAAGGGCGCATGTACGGCGACGATGAAAGCGGCGCGAGCGACGACGACGATCGCGACACGACGCATGCGCGCGCACGCGATGAAACGCGCGGCGGCGCGAAGGGCGGCGGCAGTGGCAGCGCCAAGCCGCGCAACGGCAAGGACGGCGGTTCGGGCGATACGCGCGGAGCGCCGCGCGGCAAGCCGAATTGAATGGATGCCGTGGCCGGTGCGCGGCTCGCGCGCGCCGGCCTCACCGTCTCTTTCTTTACTCGCGCGCTCCCGGAAATACTCACCTCAAGCGGTGCGGCGCCGTTGCCTCACATGCGGCGCGCGGCGGACTTCTCAGTCCAATCAATGACCTACGTGCGGTGCGACGGGGCGATGCGCGTGCAATGCCGCTGCTCCTGAAGAAGCTCACCTTTGGGTGTGCACATTGCCCAGTCACAAGCCGCCTCGAAGAGACCCGGCAACTCCAATGGAACGTCAGCCGCCGGGCAAGACTAATGATTCAGGACGAAACAAGGACGAAATGCAAACGACTGCAATCTGAGCGTTGCGCGCTACGTGAATGCGATCGAAGATGAGAAGGGAGTGGATCTGGCAGATGCGGAAGCGGGATTGGCCGTTCTGCTAAAGAAAGGCCACCTCTGGGCCAGGCACAAAGGCAAACGGCCGCTTACGCGGCCGTTTCCTCTTTTGCGTCTTGGAACCGGGCGTCCGTCCGAGGAGGGAGCTGCCAAGCCATGTAACCCAAGCGCTTACAGCACGATCATAACACGTATGCTCAAACAGCTCAAAGCCAACCCAGCGGGGAATCTGGCGCGCATTCAGGCGTTGTCGCATGCACGCCTGAGCAATTACCGCAGTTTCTTCGGCGCCGCGGACGACGCGCAAGCGCTTGCGCTTTACCAATGGAACGACGATTTGAGCGCCGTGCTGTTCCGCACGATCTCCCTTGTTGAGGTGATTTTACGCAATCAGTTCCACCATGCCATGAGTCTGCGCTACGGGGTCGTTGGTTCGCAGGGTTCGAAAGACTGGTACGCGCATGTAGCGCTTGGCGCCCATTCCCGATCGAGGATCACGGACATCACCCACTACAGGCAAGGGCAACAGATGCTTCCCCGGGTGCCCGCTCCGTCTCCCGACGATGTCGTGTCGAGCCTGACTTTTGGATTTTGGCCCCCACCTCCTGAACCTGAAGGCGGACAGTCACAACCATACCCTGGACTGGGGGCCGATTCTCGTCGACGTCTTGCCGGGCCATCGGCAACGTCAGGCAACCTACTGGGCGAAGCTCAAGCATCGCGATGCCTTGTTTGCCCGCCTGGACCTGTGCAATGAGTTGCGCAACCGCATTGCTCATCATGAGCCCATCTGGAAGCTGGGCCCACTCATGGGCGAAGGCCGCCCGCGCAAAGGCATACCCCTGATCATCAACGCACCCGCTCCTTCGACTCCAGCCGGTGCATTGGCGCGCCTGCGCTTGCTCTACGATCGCATAACCGAGTTGCTGGGCTGGCTGTCACCCGCCGTTGCGGCCCAGCACACCGCGAGCGAGATGCATCTGCGCTGTCTCAATCTGCTGCAGCCTGAAACTCTCGAGGTCTATCGACATGCGCAGCCACCCGCCGAGATCGACCTTGCCATAGCGACAAATCTGCGTACCGTGCGCAAGGCGTTACGGCATGCGGCGCGCCGCAGACAGTCCGTGATCGTAAAGGACGGGCATCGCCTGATTGGGCATCTGACCTGTCTGGTGCCGTAAGCGGCTGAGAACCGCGGCTTGGACCGCGGCACGCAAGACATCAAGCCTCAACATCCTCAAGACTAAAAATCTCCGATTGATCGTTATACGAAAAAATCTCGCCATAACGACCCCAATCGATCACGGTATCGAGCGTCTCTTCCGCCGCTACATCGGAGAGAAAATCTTCGAGCTCCTGCTCGAAGCGCACGCGCGGCGCGCGATGGCCCGGGCGCTCGTTGAGCACCTTCTTGATGCGCGCCGCGAGCGGCACGTTGCGCAGCAGATGATCGGCGAACATCAGCTTGCGCGCCTGCGTGCCCATCTCCGCGAACACGCGTGCGGGCGGCGTGAGCAGCAGGTCGCCGTCGCGCACGTCGGCGAAACCCAGTTGCTGGAGCACTTCGGCAATCGGGAACAGGTCGTCCACTTCGAGGTGCAGCGAGCGCGCGATTTCCGGCATGTCGGCGCGGCCGTGATACGGCGCGGCCGCCAGCGTCTCGATCAGACCCGCCATCAGGTTCGTGGAAACATCAGGCAACCGGCTGCCCACTTCAAGGCGCCGTTGCGAGGCTTCAGCCGCTTCGCGCGCCGTCATCTTCGCGTAGATCTCGTCGACGAGCTTGCGGAACGCCGGGTCCAGGCGGTTGCGCGGATGCTTGAACGGCACCTTGATCTCGGCCACCACACGCCCCGGATTCGACGACAAAACCAGAATACGGTCGCACATGAACACCGCTTCCTCGATGTTGTGCGTGACGATCAGCATCGACTTGATCGGCATGCGGCCTTGCGTCCACAGGTCGAGCAAATCGGTGCGCAGCGTTTCGGCCGTGAGCACGTCGAGCGCCGAGAACGGCTCGTCCATGAGCATGAGCATCGGGTCCACGACGAGCGCGCGCGCGAAGCCCACGCGCTGGCGCATGCCGCCCGAGAGTTCGCGCGGATAGGCGTTTTCGAAGCCGTCCAGACCGATCAGGTCGATCGCGGCAAGCGCGCGCTCGCGGCGCTCGCGCGCGCCCACGCCTTGCGCCTCGAGGCCCGCTTCCACGTTCTGCAGCACCGTGAGCCACGGGAACAGCGCGAAGGTCTGGAACACCATCGAGACGCCTTCGGCAGGCCCTTTGAGCGGCTTGCCGAGCCAGTTCACTTCGCCCGAGGTGGCTTCGATCAGGCCGGAGATGATACGCAGCAGCGTGGACTTGCCCGAGCCCGAACGGCCGAGCAGTCCGACGATCTCGCCTTCGCGCAGCGAGAGATTGACGTCGTCGAGCACGAGGCGCTCGTCGTCCTTCTTCGCGAAGCCGCGCGAAACGTGCTTCACGGCGAGCACTTCGTCGCCCGGCACGGGGCGCACCGGCAGCAGGTCGGATGAGACGATCTTGGGATTCAGCATGATGTTTTACTCCATCTCAATCGAGCCGCAGCCGGGACTCGGCGAACGTGTACAGCGGACGCCAGAGCACGCGGTTGAACAGCGTGACGAACAGGGACATCATCGCGATGCCCAGAATGATCTTTGGGAAGTCGCCGGCGGCGGTCGTTTGCGCGATGTACGCGCCCAGGCCATGCGCCTGGATTTTCGTGTCGCCCCACTGGACGAACTCGGACACGATGCTCGCGTTCCACGCGCCGCCCGAGGCCGTGATCGCACCCGTGACGTAATACGGGAAGATGCCCGGCAGCATCGCCTGACGCCACCATTGCCAGCCGCGAATGCGGAAATTCTTTGCCGCTTCCTTGTAATCGTTCGGATAGGCGGTCGCGCCCGCGATCACGTTGAAGAGGATGTACCACTGCGTGCCGAGCACGATCAGCGGCGAAAGCCAGATGTCCGGGTTCAGGTGGAAGCGCACGATCACGATCACGAACACGGGGAACAGCAGGTTCGCCGGGAATGCCGCGAGGAACTGCGCGAGCGGCTGGATCTTCTCGGCGAGCGCGGGACGCAGGCCGATCAGCACGCCGAGCGGCACCCAGATCACCGACGCAATCGCGATCAGCAGCAGCACGCGCAACAGCGTGATGAGGCCGAGCACGAATACATGGCCCACTTCGTCGAGCGTTACGCCGGTGCGCACGAAGGCGACCACGCGCCAGACCACGTACACCGTGAGCGCGATCACGAACACGGCCCAGACGATGTCGCTCGCACGCGAGCGCTTCGTGAGCGCGGCGCTCGCCGCGGGCATGGCCTTCGGCAGTTGCACGCGAATCGGGATGCGCGCGAGCGTCGCGAGCATGAAGCCCATCGGCACGAGCAGACGGTGAATCAGACGCGTGCGGCGGATCAGGTCGAGCAGCCACGACTCGGGCGCATCGCCCGACGAAGTGGTCTCCATGCGGAACTTGTCGGCCCACGCCACGAGCGGGCGGAACAGGAACTGGTCGTAGGCCAGAATCACCACGGTCATCGCGAGAATGACCCAGCCGATCGCGTGCAGGTTCTTTTCGCTGATGGCCTGCGCGAGGTACGCGCCGATACCGGGCAGCGTGATCGTGTTGTTGCCC
>NZ_CAJMZF010000098.1:0-6375 GCF_905220245.1 Paraburkholderia sp. J63
CCGCCTCTTCCACGGCGATTTCATCGAACGGATTCATCGACATCTTCACGTTGGCGACGTCGACGCCCGTGCCATCCGACTTCACACGAACCTTCACGTTGTAGTCAACGACGCGTTTGACTGCCACCAAAACCTTCATCCATGTTCTCCTTTCCCGGGGCGAGCGAAGCTCAGAAAAATGCAATCAACCTTGGTTCAGATACGGAAGCGTGCGCTGAATGCCAATTTCCGCGAGGCGTTTGCGATGCTCGAATTCAACAAGTTTGTAGTCGAAGAAATAGCGGCCCGTGACACACTTGCTTTCATGGAAGGCGTCCCTGGATACGGCGCGCGTTGCGAGGCGCAGCGATCTCGCCCATGCAAAGGCCAGCAGTAGCCATCCGAACATGGCGAGGTAATCACCGGCAACCCGATAGGGCAGTTCGGGGTCCTCGTTGACTTTCTCCACAATCGTTCCTGTGACGGCCGAGACTTCTCCACAAAGTCGTTCGAGTGCCTCAGCAACGTGTCGTAGCTCCGGCACCTGATCTTTTACCGAGGCCGCCTCCGTACGAAACAGGGCGAACAGGGCATCCAGTGTCTTGCCGTTGTCATCGATCACCTTGCGCGTAAGCAGATCGATCGCCTGAATCTCGTTGGTTCCTTCATAAAGCATCGAAACGCGGCTGTCGCGTACGGTCTGTTCAATGCCGTACTCATGGATGTAGCCATACCCCCCGAAGACCTGCAGAGCGCTCGATGCACTATCAAAGCCATTCGCCGTGAAAAATGCCTTGGCCACCGGTGTCAGGAGCGAAGCAAAACGCTCCGCTTGCTGGCGTGCGTTCGATTCAGGGTGGCGTGCCGCGATATCGATCCATTGCCCGATCCAATAGCCGATTGCGCGTTCCCCTTCGACGACGCACCGCACATCCATCAGCAAACGCCGCATCGCGGGATGCAGCGCAATCGGGACGGGTTGCCGCGGGTCGTATTGCCTGACAGGCGGAGGGACCACCGCGCGCATTTGCACCCGCTCAGACGCATATTCGATCGCCCGCTGCCACGCGCATTCGGCATGGCCGACGCCTTGCATCGCTACCTGCAGACGCGCGGCATTCATCATCACGAACATGGCAGCCAGTCCTCGATTCGGTTCGCCAATCAGCCAGCCGTGCGCCTCATCGAACTGCATGGTGCAGGTAGGACTCGCCTTGAGTCCCATCTTTTTCTCGATCCCGTCGCAATGAACGCTATTTCGTTTTGGCTCGGGTGCCCCCGGAAGCCATTTGGGCACGAGGAACAGTGATAGTCCGCGGGTGCCGGAAGGTGCGTCGGGCAGGCGTGCGAGCACCATATGCACGATGTTTTCGGTGAGATCGTGTTCGCCCCCTGTGATGAATATCTTGGAACCCGTGATCCGATAAGCTCCTTCAACGGCTGGAACCGCCTTCGTGCGCAGCAGACCAAGGTCCGTGCCCGCCTGGGGTTCGGTCAGACACATGGTCGTCAACCATTCGCCGGTGACGATTTTCTCGAGAAAGTCGTGCTTGAGTGCGGCAGAGCCGTGAGCTTGCAGGCAGGCGCTTGCGCCGTGGGTAAGCCCGGGCGACATTAGCCAGGCATGATTGGCGGCGGCAAGCATCTCGTGCAACGCCACTTCGAGCAATTGCGGTAGATCCTGTCCGCCGTAGGTGCTGCTCGCGGCGAGCGCGGGCCAGCCGCCCTCCACATAAGCGCGATATGCCTCTTGAAACCCGTCGGGTGTCGTGACTGCGCCTTGCTCGAAACGGCAGCCTTGCAAATCGCCGGTCGAATTCAGGGGAGCAAGCTGTTCGGTGACGAAACGCGCGGCCTCTTCGAGCACCTGCTGCGCGGTTTGTGTATCGAGGTCAGTCCACGCGGGAACGGTGCGCCAGAACGATTCTGCATCGAGCCATTCCTCGATCACGAAACGCATGTCGCGCAATGGCGCATGATAGGAGAAAGTCATTTCAAGGATTCCTTATGGTATTTCTCCGCATCGCTTGCCTGTTTCGTCGCCGGGAGTCGTGTGGCGCCGCCACGATGCGAAAAGGGGCATGCGGATCCGGTGCATGCAGTACGTCGACAAGCGCGGCGCGGTGGCCGGGCACGGCCCGCTGGTTGATCGAACCCTTGCCGGTCACGTCGCCGGGATCGAGGGAAGAGATGACATCCAGAAGTCTCAGACGGGCAATCAGGGTAGCGCTGCCCGTCGGTTCGCGCTTCCGCCTGTCGGGCAGACTGCGGAAATACGCTTGCACCGGTGGCGCGGAGACGAGCATTGGTGCGCAGCGGATACCGACCCACTTGCCGTCAAGGCAGCGCCGCTGCTCCCCCTGCACGCCGGGGTGGCCGATCGCGATGAGCCGGAGGCGGTCAAGCGCGGGTTGTGCCGAGGCGCCCATGCCGGCCTGTTTCGATTCGGGATTCAAAACCGGTCTCCTGATGGAGCGGCTCGTCCGTTGTGTCGGGCGGCACGAGCGGACTGCGGCCGGGCCGCAGTATCGAGTCGCTAAAATGTCTCTCCGGGATGCGTTCAGATCGGATAGTGTCGCGGTCCGGACTGAATCGTGATCCAGCGCAGGTCCGTAAACTCGGCAATCGATGCCTTGCTGCCGAATCGCCCATAGCCGCTTTTCTTGACGCCGCCAAACGGCATTTGCGCCTCGTCATGAACGGTTGGCCCGTTGATGTGGCAGATACCTGACTCGATCCGTTTCGCGAGCGTCAATGCCCGGGCGATGTCGCGGCTGAAGACCGACGCGGACAGCCCATACTCGCTGTCGTTCGCGACGCGCAGCGCTTCCTCGTCTCCCTGAACGCGCTCTACTGTCACAACCGGACCGAACGATTCCTCTGTGTAAAGCTTCATCGTCGGGGTGACGCCGTCGACGATTGCCGGTTGCATCACACTGCCTTCGCATACGCAGCCAACCGGCAGCACGGCACCTTTCAGGCGCGCATCTTCGACGAGCGCAGCAACACGCTTCGCCGCGGACTCGCTTTCCAGCACACCGAGTACCGAATCCGTTGACATCGGGTCGCCCGCTTTCAATGTGCGCACCTTGGTGGCAAGCTTCTCAACCAACGCGTCCGCCACCGCGGCATCGACGATGACCCGTTCGGTCGACATGCAGATCTGCCCTTGATTGAAGAATGCGCCGAAGGCAATGCCTTCGACAGCCGCATCGAGGTCGGCGTCATCGAGCACGAGCACGGGGGCCTTCCCGCCAAGCTCCAGTAACGCGGGTTTCAGGTGCTGTGCGGCTAGTCGGGCCACAATGCGGCCAACCCGGGTAGAGCCCGTGAAGTTCACGCGACGTACCGCCGGGTGCGCAATCAGGCGCTCGACGACGGCTGGCGCGTCCTGTGCGGAATGGGTAATGACGTTGGCCACACCATCGCCGAGACCGGCGTCCTGCAAAACGCTTCCGATCAGGCTGTGCACACCCGGACACGCCTCCGAGGCTTTCAGTACCACGGTGTTGCCGCACGCGAGCGGCATGGCGATGGCTCGCGTGCCGAGAATCACCGGAGCGTTCCATGGCGCCATCCCCAGCACCACGCCGCAGGGCTGACGGATGGCCATGGCGAGGCTGCCTGGCAAATCGGACGGAATCACGTCGCCGTCGATTTGCGTGGTCATGGCTGCGGCCTCACGCAGCATGTTCGCGGCCAGCGTCACGTTGAAGCCATACCAGTTCGGCATCGCTCCGGTTTCGGCGACTCCGGTCTCGATGAACTGGTCGACACGCGCCTCCATCAGGTCGGCCGCCGCAAGCAGACGCTTGCGCCGCTCGGTAGGCGCAAGCGCCGCCCAGACAGGAAACGCGGCCTGAGCCGCCGCGACGGCGGCGTCGACATCCTCGACGGTCGCCGCGGCTGCGCGCGATGCGACAGCGCCGGTTGCGGGGTTGATTCGCTCGAAGGTTCGACTGTCCGAGGCGCCGCGCGATTTGCCATTGATTAGCAGGTGAACGTCTTGCATTACGCTGTCTCCGCCACTGTCATGAGTTTGATCCCGGAGTATGAGGTACCCTGGATTAGCGCTTATAGGTCTGCAGACCCGGCTTGATCGATTTCTCGTCGAGGAACTGCTCGAGGCCTTTGGCGCGACCGCCTTCGGAGTCCCGGTGCAGGGCCTGATCGAGCTTGGCGTACAGATAGTCTTCGTTCTGGTCCCACGTCAGCTCGCGGCAGCGCTTGAAGCCATGCTTGGCCGCACGCAATACCACAGAGTTTTTTGCCAGGAGCTTGGTGGCGAGCGCGCGTGTTTCTTCGCGAAGGTCGGCAAGCGGCACGCTCTTGTTGATCAGGCCCATGCGCGCTGCTTCCTCGCCCGTGAACGTTTCGCCTGTCATGATGTAGTAGAGGGCCTGGCGATGGCCTACCGTATCCGCCATGGCCTTGCTGACGAGGTTGCCCGGCGGGATGCCCCAGTTGATTTCCGAAAGGCCGAAGACGGCCTCGTCCGCTGCAATTGCCAGATCGCAGGCGACCAGTGGTGACAAGCCGCCACCGAAACACCATCCGTTGACCATCGCAATGGTCGGCTTCGCGTACATGCGCAGCAACTGCCATTGCCACCGGCACGCATCGCGCCGGATCTTTTCCTGCAGAATTTCCGGACCTGCGTCGGTTTCCCGGAAGTATTCCTTGAGGTCCATGCCGGCGGTCCATGCATCGCCCTCGCCGGTGAGCACGAGCACCTGAGCTTGTGCGTCCAGTTCCAGCGTCTCCAGCACCTCGATCATTTCCGCGTTCAAGGTGGGGCTCATTGCGTTGCGCTTCTCGGGGCGGTTGAATGCCACCCACGCGATACCATCTTCGACGGTGACCTTGACCGTATTCCAGCGACCTTCGTAGCTCATTTCACTCTCCGTGTGAGGGATCGCACGTGCGACCTTGATATCAGCTTAATATCAGGCCACCTGATAAGTAAACTGGAATATGATGGAGTCCGTGAAAACCCCTAGCGTCTGGAATATGTCACGAGCAAAAGAGAAAACGTCAATTGAATCCGGCATTCGCACCGGCAGGCAGGGTATGGATGCCAATCCACGTCAGCGAGGCAGGCCGATCCGCTTGACTTATTTGGTCGGTCAGCTCGACCGGCTCGTCAAGCGCCGATTGACTGAGGTTTTGTCGCAGATCGGTTTGACGCTTCCGCAATACACGGCGCTTTCCGTGCTCAACGCGCGCGGACAACTGACCAACGCGCAACTGGCAGAGCGCTCGTTCATCACGCCGCAGTCAGCCAACGAGGTCGTGAAGATCATGGAGGCAAACGGCTGGGTTGCCCGTGAAGGGCACCCAACTCACGGTCGCCTGATCCATCTCAGTCTTACAAGCGAAGGACTTAGCCGGCTCGGGGAGTGCGACGTGGCGATCGACGAGGTCGAGTCGGCGATGCTACGCGGGCTGGATCAGATTCCGGAAGAGAGCCTGCGGGACATCTTGCAGGCTTGCGTCGGCAATTTAAGGGCACTATGAGCGGGACGGCCACACACCGCGAAGGCATCGGGATGAGAATTGCAAGGAACCGGGAGCATCTTCTTGCCGGTGACGCACAATTTGGCAACTCGCTATCGACTCCTTTTCTTCTGTTCGCCTTTGCGGGGAACGTGGCTTCCGCACCAGGACACCGCAACATGGAGAAGGCACACGCTGACATCAGAGGCGCTGAGTGATTCGATCATCCAGAGTGAAGAGAGAAGTTGGAGATATGTCCTGACTGTGTTCCGCCAACTGAGCCTTGTCGAGAAGAAGATGGGTAGCAGATCGATGGGGCTAGATGATAAGTGGTCGGAGCGTCTTCGAACTCTCTGCTCAAAGCTATAGTGGCTTCTCTCTTTGACCGGGCAAAGGCGCTATCGCCGCTACTCAGCGACGCATCGCGTCATCGGGCGGCACAAGACCAATGAGCATGAGAGCCTCATGAAAGCAGTGTTCGATCGCGAGCGCCCTTCGCCTCGGTAGCGAGGTGATTCGACGATGCGATGCCGGCCATGGATTGTGCAGTTACATATAAGTCGCGCCGAGCAGCGCATCGCGATTTGAACAGCAAGCCCTCTGGCATCCATCGTATCCACATCGCCTAATATCAGGATACTGACTCGCGCACGGGTCTTGTTAAATATTTTGGATTCCTGAGTTAAAGGTGCCGGGCGTGTGACTTTCCATGTTGGGTGTTTCGTAGCGGGTAGAAATTTCCTTCCTGTCTGGCGATACTCGTTATTGTGTCCCGCATTGCAGCGTCATCAAGTGCGTGTGCTCGCCCAGCGCTGCCGTTTTTTTGGGCGAGAGTGTAGCGCCCCTTTTTCTATGTTCAGGGTAAATACCTACAAGTATTTTGTGCATAAAAAGTACATC
>NZ_CAJMZF010000099.1:0-5542 GCF_905220245.1 Paraburkholderia sp. J63
TCGACCTTCGCCAATACCACCGACGAAGCGTGGCGCGAAGAGCTGGACCTCAAGTATTTCAGCATCATCCGCCCGACGCGCGCGTTTCTGCCGATGCTGCGCAACGCGGCAAACGAGGGCAACGGCGCGGGCAATGCCGCGATCGTCTGCGTGAACTCGCTGCTCGCCTTGCAGCCCGAGCCGCACATGGTGGCGACCTCGTCGGCGCGCGCGGGCGTGCTGAGCCTCATCAAGTCGCTCGCGGTGGAACTCGCGCCCGAGCACATTCGCGTGAACTCGATCCTGATCGGCATCGTGGAGTCGGGCCAGTGGCGCCGCCGCTACGAAGCCGACAACGAAGCGCAGGCCGCGGGCCAGAGCTGGGAAGACTGGACGCGCGAGCTCGCACGCAAGAAGCACATTCCGCTCGGCCGCTTCGGCCGCCCCGAAGAAGCCGCACAGGCGCTGTTTTATCTGGCCACGTCCCTGTCGTCCTATACGACGGGCAGTCATATCGATGTATCTGGAGGCGTTGCACGTCATGTCTAATCAAACCACCGTCGGCGAACTGATCGCCGCCTTCCTCGAACAATGCGGAGTCCAAACCGCTTTCGGCGTGATCTCGATTCATAACATGCCGATTCTCGACGCCATCGGCTGTCGCGGCAAGATCCGCTACGTGGGCGCGCGCGGCGAAGCGGGCGCGGTCAACATGGCGGACGGGCTCGCGCGCGTCTCGGGCGGCCTTGGCGTAGCGTTCACGAGCACGGGCACGGCGGCGGGCAACGCAGCGGGCGCGATGGTCGAAGCCCTCACGGCCGGCACCGCGCTGCTGCACATCACCGGCCAGATCGAAACCGAATACCTCGATCAGGACCTCGCCTATATTCACGAGGCGCCGGACCAGCTCTCGATGCTCCAGTCGATCTCGAAGGCCGCGTTCCGCGTGCGCTCGGTCGAAACGGCGCTGCCGACGATCCGCGAAGCCGTGCGTATCGCGCAAACCGCGCCGAGCGGCCCGGTGAGCGTCGAGATTCCCATCGACATTCAGGCCGCGCTGACCGACTGGCCCGTCGACCTCGCCGCCCCGCATCTCACGACGCTCACGCACGACGAAGCGCGCGTGGAGCAACTGGCGAACGAACTCGCGAAGGCGAAACGCCCGCTGCTGTGGCTCGGCGGCGGCACGCGCCATGCGCGCGCGGCGGTGGAGCGTCTCGTGGCGCTCGGCTTCGGCGTGGTGACGAGCGTGCAGGGCCGCGGCGTGCTGCCCGAAGATCATCCGGCCACGCTGGGCGCCTTCAACGTGAGCCCTTCGGTCGAGCGCTTCTACAAGACCTGCGATGCGATGCTCGTGGTGGGCTCGCGCCTGCGCGGCAACGAAACGCTCAAGTACAAGCTCGGTCTGCCGCAGCCGCTTTATCGCGTCGATGCCGACGCGCTCGCCGACAACCGTGGCTATCGCAACGCGCTGTTCGTGCACGGCGATGCGGCGCGCGTGCTCGACGCACTCGCGACGCGCCTCGAAAACCGCATCAAGGTCGATCCGCAATTCGCCGCCGATCTGGCCGAGGCGCGCGAGATCGCCGTGTCGGAAACGGCCAGGGGTCTCGGCCCGTACCGCCGCCTCGTGGAGTCGCTGCAGCGTGCCGTGGGCCGCGACTACAACTGGGTGCGCGACGTCACGATCTCGAACAGCACGTGGGGCAACCGCCTGCTGAAGATTTTCTCGCCGCGTGCGGGCGTGCATGCGCTCGGCGGCGGCATCGGCCAGGGCATGCAGATGGGGATCGGCGCGGCGCTCGCGAACGCGGCGGCCAAGACCGTGTGCCTCGTGGGCGACGGCGGCCTGATGGTCAACGTGGGCGAGCTCGCGACGGCCGTGCAGGAGAAGGCCAACGTGATGATCGTGCTGATGAACGACCAGTGCTACGGCGTGATCCGCAACATTCAGGACGCGCAGTATGGCGGCCGCCGCATGTTCGTCGATCTGCATCAGCCGGAGTTCTCGCAGTTCTGCGCGAGCCTCGGCCTCAAGCATTACCGCCTCTCGTCGCTCGACGACGCGGACCAGGTGATCAGCGAAGGCATGGCATTCGACGGCCCGGTGCTGCTCGAAGTGGACATGAAGTCGGTGGGCAGCTTCGAAACCACGTTCGCAGGGCCGCCGGTGCGCAAAGAGGAGCCACAACATGCGTAATGGTCACGGTGGCCATCTCGCCCACGCGCCCATCGACATCGCGATGATCGGCTTCGGCGCGATCGGGCAGACGGTGTATCGCGCGGTTGCGGCGGACCCGCTCGTGCACGTCTCGCACGTGATCGTGCCCGAGAGTCACGCCGCCGCCGTGCGCGAGCAGGTGGACGGCGCGGTGGAAGTGGTGTCGTCGGTGCAGGCGCTTTCGACCAGGCCGCAGTTCGCGCTCGAATGCGCGGGCCATGCGGCGCTCGTCGATCACGTTGTGCCGCTCTTGCAAAGCGGCACCGATTGCGCGGTGAACTCGATCGGCGCGCTTTCCGACGTCGACTTGCTCGAACGCCTCTCGCTCGCCGCCGATGAAGGCGGCGCCACGGTCACGCTGCTGTCCGGCGCGATCGGCGGTATCGACGCGCTCTCGGCCGCGAAGCTCGGCGGCCTCGACGAGGTGCTGTACACGGGCCGCAAGCCGCCGCTCGGCTGGCTCGATACGCCGGCGGAAAAGGTCTGCGATCTGCGCTCGCTCGCGCAAGAGCAGGTGATCTTCGAAGGCAGCGCGCGCGAAGCGGCGCGGCTCTTTCCGAAGAACGCGAACGTGGCGGCCACGATCGCGCTCGCGGGCCTCGGCCTCGACCAGACGAAGGTGCGTCTGATCGCCGACCCGGCTGTGGAGCGCAACGTGCACCGCATCGTCGCGCGCGGCGCTTTTGGCGAGATGTCGCTGGAGATGTGCGGCAAGCCGCTGCCCGACAACCCGAAGACCTCGGCGCTCACCGCGTACAGCGCGATTCGCGCGCTGCGCAACCGGGCCGCGCGCTGCGTGATCTGACGAAGCGATTTTTGCAGCGCTTGTTTGAAGCGATATCCGGCGGTGCAGTGCATATGCACCATACCGCCGGCACTGAATCAAAGAGACCTCTGACATGACTTCATTCGACCCGAGCCTCGTACCCAACGGCAACATCCTGGTTGGCGGCGAGTGGCGCCAGGGACGCGCCGCGCCTTTCGCGAGCCTTTATCCCGCCGACCAGTCGGTGAACATGGAGGTCTCGACGGCAAGCGCCGAAGACGCCAGCGAGGCGGTCGAGAAGGCGCACGCGGCATGGAAGCAGGGCGAGTGGGCCGGCATGAAGCCGCATCTGCGCGCGCTCGTGCTCTACCGCATCGCCGAGCTCATCATGCAGCGCCACGAAGCGCTCGCGCAGTTGCAGCGCCGCGACAACGGCAAGCCCATCGGCGAGACGCGCGTGCTGGTGGCGAGCGCCGCCAATACGTTCCGCTACTTCGCGGCCTGCCTCGAAACGCTCGACGACGAACTCACGCCCCCGCGCGGCGACTACCTCACGATGAGCGTGCACGAGCCGATTGGCGTGATCGCGGCCATCACGCCGTGGAATTCGCCGATCGCCTCGGACGCGCAGAAGCTCGCGCCCGCGCTCGCGGCCGGCAACGCCGTGGTGCTCAAGCCCGCCGAAGTCACGCCGCTCGTCTCGCTCGCGCTGGCGCGCATCTGCGAGGAAGCGGGCGTGCCCAAAGGCATCCTGAGCGTGCTGCCGGGCAAGGGCTCGGTGATCGGCGACGTGCTGGTGCGCCATCCGCTCGTGAAGAAGGTTTCGTTCACGGGCGGCACCGAAGTGGGTCGCGGCATCGCGCGCATCGCGGCGGAGAAGCTCATGCCCGTGTCGCTCGAACTGGGCGGCAAGTCGCCGACCATCGTGTTCGAAGACGCGGATCTCGATCACGCCGTGAACGGCGTGCTCTACGGCATCTTCAGCTCGTCGGGCGAGGCGTGCATCGCCGGATCGCGCCTGTTCGTGCAGCGCTCGATCTACGACGCGTTCATGAAGCGGCTCGTGGAAGGCGCGCGCAAGCTGCGCGTGGGCGACCCGTCCAGCGAGAATACGCAGATGGGTCCGCTCATTACCGCGAAGCATCGCGAGTCGGTCGAGCGCTACGTCGCGATCGGTCTGGAGGAAGGCGGGCGTCTGCTGTGCGGCGGCGAGCGGCCGGTGGGCGACGAGCGCGAAAACGGCTTCTTCTATCAGCCGACCATTCTCGAAGGACTCCAGAACAATGCGCGTATCTGCCAGGAAGAGATCTTCGGGCCGGTGCTGGTGGCCATGCCCTTCGACGACGAAGCCGCACTGATCGAAGAAGCGAACGACAGCGTGTTCGGCCTCGCCGCCGGCATCTGGACGCGCGACTACAAGCGCGCGTGGCGCGTCGCGCGCAAGCTCGAAGCGGGCACGGTCTGGATCAATACCTACAAGCTGTTCTCGATCTCCACGCCGTTCTCGGGCTGGAAGGAGAGCGGCATGGGCCGCGAGAAAGGGCGGCTCGGCATTCGCGAATATATGCAGCAGAAGAGCCTCTACTGGGGCTTGAACGACGCGCCGCTGCCCTGGGCCAACGCCTGAGCGCGCGCAACGGAGCAATGAACATGACGATACTCGGCATCGAACAGATTACTTACGGCGTGACCGACCTCGAAACCTGCCGGCGCTTTTTCGCCGACTGGGGCTTGAAGGAAACGTCGCACGACGAAACGCGCGCGCGTTTTGAAACGCTCAATGGCTGCACCGTGCTCGTGGCCGACGCGAACGACGCAACGCTGCCCGCCGCGTTCGAAGCGGGCCCGACGCTGCGCGAAGTGACGTGGGGCGTGGCCACGCTCGAAGAACTCGACGCATTGCGCGAGCGCCTGAGGGGCCAGCCGGGCTACTACAGCAACGCCGATGCGGTGGGCTGCTTCGACCCCGCCGGCATGGCGATTCGCGTGGAAGTCACGCGCAAGCGCGAGGTCGACGTGCAGGGTTCGCTCTCGAACGTGTGGGGCCAGACGCTGCGCGTGGATACGCCGTCGCCCATCTATGAGCGCGCGCAGCCCGTGGAAGTGGGACACGTGGTGTTCTTCACGAACTGCCTCGCGGAGCAGGAGAAGTTCTATCACGAGCTGCTGGGCTTCGAAACGTCGGATCGCTATCCGGACCGCGGCGCCTTCATGCGCTGCGCGCCGCACGGCGGCCATCACGACCTGTTCCTGCTCGCGCTGCCCGACGGCAAGAAGGGCCTCAATCACGTGGCGTTCACGGTGCGCGACATCCACGAGGTGTTTGGCGGCGGGCTGCATATCAGCCGTTGCGGCTGGACCACGCAGTTGGGTCCTGGCCGGCATCCGGTCTCCTCGGCGTACTTCTGGTACTTCAAGAATCCGGCGGGCGCGCTGATCGAGTATTACGCGGACGAAGACGTGCTCACGCCCGAGTGGCAGCCGCGCGAATTCGAGCCGGGTCCGACCGTGTTCGCGGAGTGGGCCATCGACGGCGGTATCGACGGCAATACGCGCCGCCAGAAGAACGCCGATGC
>NZ_CAJMZF010000100.1:2500-5207 GCF_905220245.1 Paraburkholderia sp. J63
AAATCAACCGAGATTCCCAGAGTAGTGGCGAGCGAAATGGGATGAGCCTGTACTCTTTATCTGAACTGTTAGCCGAATGCTCTGGAAAGTGCAGCCATAGCAGGTGATAGCCCTGTAGGCGAAAACAGATTGGAAGAACTGGGTGTACGACAAGTAGGGCGGGACACGTGAAATCCTGTCTGAAGATGGGGGGACCATCCTCCAAGGCTAAATACTCGTGATCGACCGATAGTGAACCAGTACCGTGAGGGAAAGGCGAAAAGAACCCCGGGAGGGGAGTGAAACAGATCCTGAAACCGCATGCATACAAACAGTCGGAGCCTCGCAAGGGGTGACGGCGTACCTTTTGTATAATGGGTCAGCGACTTACATTCAGTGGCAAGCTTAACCGAATAGGGCAGGCGTAGCGAAAGCGAGTCCGAACAGGGCGTCCAGTCGCTGGGTGTAGACCCGAAACCAGGTGATCTATCCATGGCCAGGTTGAAGGCACGGTAACACGTGCTGGAGGACCGAACCCACTAACGTTGAAAAGTTAGGGGATGAGCTGTGGATAGGGGTGAAAGGCTAAACAAACCTGGAAATAGCTGGTTCTCTCCGAAAACTATTTAGGTAGTGCCTCGTGTATCACCTTCGGGGGTAGAGCACTGTCATGGTTGATGGGTCCATTGCGGATTACGTCGCCATAGCAAACTCCGAATACCGAAGAGTGCAATCACGGGAGACAGACATCGGGTGCTAACGTCCGGTGTCAAGAGGGAAACAACCCAGACCGCCAGCTAAGGTCCCCAAATATGGCTAAGTGGGAAACGAAGTGGGAAGGCTAAAACAGTCAGGAGGTTGGCTTAGAAGCAGCCACCCTTTAAAGAAAGCGTAATAGCTCACTGATCGAGTCGTCCTGCGCGGAAGATGTAACGGGGCTAAGCCATATACCGAAGCTGCGGATGCACATTTATGTGCATGGTAGGAGAGCGTTCTGTAAGCCTGCGAAGGTGCACCGGAAGGTGTGCTGGAGGTATCAGAAGTGCGAATGCTGACATGAGTAGCGATAAAGGGGGTGAAAGGCCCCCTCGCCGTAAGCCCAAGGTTTCCTACGCAACGTTCATCGGCGTAGGGTGAGTCGGCCCCTAAGGCGAGGCAGAAATGCGTAGCTGATGGGAAGCAGGTCAATATTCCTGCACCATTGTGAAATGCGATGGGGGGACGGATCGCGGAAGGTTGTCCGGGTGTTGGAAGTCCCGGTCCTTGCATTGGAGAAGGCGCTTTGGCAAATCCGGGCGCGCAATTCAAGGGTGCGAGGCCATGCTCTTCGGAGCAGAAGCAACTGGAAGTGGTTCCAAGAAAAGCCTCTAAGCTTCAGTTTCACAGTGACCGTACCGCAAACCGACACAGGTGGGCGAGATGAGTATTCTAAGGCGCTTGAGAGAACTCGGGAGAAGGAACTCGGCAAATTGGTACCGTAACTTCGGGATAAGGTACGCCCTGGTAGCTTGAGGAGCCTGCGCTCCGAGGGTGAAGGGGTTGCAATAAACTGGTGGCTGCGACTGTTTAATAAAAACACAGCACTCTGCAAACACGAAAGTGGACGTATAGGGTGTGACGCCTGCCCGGTGCCGGAAGATTAAATGATGGGGTGCAAGCTCTTGATTGAAGTCCCGGTAAACGGCGGCCGTAACTATAACGGTCCTAAGGTAGCGAAATTCCTTGTCGGGTAAGTTCCGACCTGCACGAATGGCGTAACGATGGCCACACTGTCTCCTCCCGAGACTCAGCGAAGTTGAAGTGTTTGTGATGATGCAATCTCCCCGCGGCTAGACGGAAAGACCCCATGAACCTTTACTGCAGCTTTGCATTGGACTTTGAACCGGTTTGTGTAGGATAGGTGGGAGGCTGTGAAGTTGGGACGCTAGTCTCAATGGAGCCGTCCTTGAAATACCACCCTGATCTGTTTGAGGTTCTAACCCTGGTCCGTGAATCCGGATCGGGGACAGTGCATGGCAGGCAGTTTGACTGGGGCGGTCTCCTCCCAAAGGGTAACGGAGGAGTACGAAGGTACGCTAGGTACGGTCGGAAATCGTGCTGATAGTGCAATGGCATAAGCGTGCTTGACTGTGAGACTGACAAGTCGAACAGGTGCGAAAGCAGGTCATAGTGATCCGGTGGTTCTGTATGGAAGGGCCATCGCTCAACGGATAAAAGGTACTCTGGGGATAACAGGCTGATACCGCCCAAGAGTTCATATCGACGGCGGTGTTTGGCACCTCGATGTCGGCTCATCTCATCCTGGGGCTGTAGCCGGTCCCAAGGGTATGGCTGTTCGCCATTTAAAGAGGTACGTGAGCTGGGTTTAAAACGTCGTGAGACAGTTTGGTCCCTATCTGCCGTGGGCGCTGGAAGTTTGAGGGGGCCTGCTCCTAGTACGAGAGGACCGGAGTGGACGAACCTCTGGTGTACCGGTTGTCACGCCAGTGGCATTGCCGGGTAGCTATGTTCGGAAGAGATAACCGCTGAAAGCATCTAAGCGGGAAACTCGCCTCAAGATGAGACTTCCCCGGAGCTTCGAGCTCCTTGAAGGGTCGTTCGAGACCAGGACGTTGATAGGTCAGGTGTGGAAGCGCAGTAATGCGTTAAGCTAACTGATACTAATTGCCCGTAAGGCTTGATCCTATAACAGGTGTGTTTCGCGATGCTCGTTGGTGCTTCAGCACTT
>NZ_CAJMZF010000101.1:0-4936 GCF_905220245.1 Paraburkholderia sp. J63
GAATACGCTCTCACTCGCAACACCTTCACCTTTTAGGAACGTTCGGCTTACGCGCAATCAGTGTGTTTACATACCGGCGAAATGCTTGGTAACTGAACGCAATGCGCCCGTCTGCATGCAAGGTTCGATATACAGCCAAGACCGACCAACCGTCGTCGAGGGCACGTTGCACTTCGTTGCGCACGCCCAAGAAGACAGCACGGTTTAACTGCGATTGCGGAGCGGACGATTGAGCTAGTACCCGTGCTGCGATACGTTCAGTCAGAGTCGCAGCCATTACGCTCGATCCTCCCTGCGCAGTGCGCCCATCAAGAGAGCGGCGACAACGTCAACGGGGAAATACATCCGTCGGCCGACGTATATCTTGCGTGCGCTCAGTTCCCGCGCCCACGGTTCCTTGCCGGCGAGCAGGGACATACGAAGCCCCTCAGGCTTTCGATCCAGCGCTATGGCTAGTTGGTTGAGCGTCATCACCGCCCCATACCGCTTGATGAGGATTTCCAAGGTTTGATTCATCGCTTTCGTAAACACCACATTGAATTGGCTCGACATGTGAATATTTAACTGAATTTCCATAGAATGACCGGTAGAGGTTCTTATATTTTTCAACCATTAGGACAACTTGCCCTGTGGCACATCAATCCGCCAAAGATTTTGAAGTGGTTAAGCTCCGCACAAGAGCCTTAATCACAACCTTAATTCGCAAAACTGGCTGTATGAACACCAATCAGTTTGGAGACTGGGTCAACAGAGAGTCTGAAAAATTTGGCTGGCCAGATACACAGTTTTCCAACAAGTGGTATCACCTCCTCAGAGGAAGCTTCAAAAAACCTCCACTTGATGTAGTGAGCATGCTGTGCCGGCTGTTTCCCGAAGCTGAGGCGCTTTATCACGACGGCCCTGCGAACTTGTGGCGGGCGCTTTGGGGCGACGCGAGCGATCCGACCGTACTCTGGCCGCTTTGCCACACTCGCTTTTGCAATTTGGGACCGTGGCATGACGATGTGACGTGGAGAGAACTTGAGGCCGAACACCTGAACGAGCGAACGTTTGGCGAAACGCTCCGCGCATTCGAAGGTGAGCTGCTTTGGGCCGAGGTGTATAAAGAACCTCTCACGCTAGGGCACTTGACGGAGGCGATTGCCTTATATCGGCTACATCGCACGATAAATCGCTTGGCGGTTTCGGATGTCAATGGTTCCGGCGCGTATCGCTGCGTTCGGCGTTGTCTGAACGACCTCGACATACGGTCCGAGCTATACAGCTATGCGCGCCCCGAACGCAAACGACGGGCACCAATGTCACCGCCCGACGACGAACCGTCCGGCTTCGAGCTTGTACGCGACGAGCTGGTGGAAATGGAAATACATCGACTGACGACAGAATCGTCCTATCTCGCGTCAGTCGGTATTCAGAGCCACCAAGTATGGCCGTATTCCGATGACCCCATACCGTGGACGGAAACCGATGCGCTATGGGATTTGTTGAATTTGGACGGGGCGACGGCGACGGCGATGCCAAAGATAGCGGAGAGTCGCGCAGCGGCAATCCTAGAAAGCGCAAAGGTGGGGAACCCGGCACCGGTTCTGTCTTTGCAGACCGAAGACTTCCTGAGCGGCGCATCGGGCCACAATGTTGTTCACATCCTGTCCCGGGTAAGAGAAAGGTAGAAAGAAGGTAGGGGGCGAACAGCGTCCCGCAAAGCCTTTACCAGAAAGGCTTCCGGCATTGCGCGCGGTACGCTACCCCGATCGCTGCTTCGACTATTAGATCCGTATCCAGGTGGCCGGCTCAAATCCTTTGGTGTTCAGCTCGATGCGTCCGTCGCACTCAACCCCGCATTCGTTACGCGTAGCGCGGCGCGACAGCCATGCGCATGCTCTGGGAAGCAAATCGCCGCAGCATGATTAGATAAAGATTAAAACCAGATTAGGCGTTGCAAGTCGAATGCCGCAACTCCGCACCGCTGTTGAGTTTGTGAGGCATTCGGCTTGTGGACAGCCTAGGCGCTGGAACGGTAGACCCTAGGCGTCGGAACGGCAGAGCGTAGGTGCTGGAACGGCATACCGTAGGTGCTGGAACGGCATCCACGTAGGCGCAAGAACGGCATCAGAGGCGCCGTTTCCTTTGTCCACCGGCCTTCTTGGCTAGGTGTCGGCGTTGCGAGTCGCTGGGCTTCTTATCGACATGTACCAGGTCGCCTCGAATGTCGTAGCTGAACGGCTGACCGTGGGCTGGATAGCGTCAAGCAGCACGGCCGGTTTACCGACAATCATTTTGGCCGGTCGACCGGGATGACTGTCGGTCGTTATCCGGTCATGGTTGTCGCTCCTTGTTGTTGATTGTCGCCGGATGATTGTCGGCGCCTGTTGTTCTGCTTGTCGCTGGCGGTGCGACGACGGTAGCTTTCGACATTCATCTCGAAGATCGTCGAATGATGGACGAGCCGGTCGATTGCAGCGACGGTCATGCCAGGATCAGGAAACACGTCATTCCAGCCCGAGAACGGCTGGTTGGCGGTGATCAGGAGGCTGCGGCGCTCGTATCTTTCGGCAATGAGCTCGAACAGCACGCTGGTTTCGGCCTGATCCTTCCGGGCATATGACAGATCGTCCAGGATGATCAGGTCGAAGCGGTCGAGCTTGGCAAGAGCTGAGGGCAACTGCAGGCTCTGACGCGCAGCCTGCAGCTTCTGCACGAGCTCGCTGGTACGCGTGAACAGCACCCGGTAGCCGGCGTCAATCAACGCGTGTCCGATGGCCGAACCCAGATGACTTTTGCCGGCTCCGGGCGGACCGAACAGGAGCGCCGTGGCGCCTTTCTCAAGCCACGAATCGCCGGTCGCGAGCGCCATGACGTGTGCCTTTGAAACCATCGGCACCATGCTGAAGTCGAAGGTCGCAAGCGTCTTGGTCGGGTCCAGATGCGACTCGGCACGGTGTCGTTCGATTCGCCGTTTGGCCCGCTCGGCCAGTTCGTGTTCGAGCAATGCGCCGATCAGCCGCGTGGCCTGCCAGCCTTCCTTGTCGGAGCGCTCCGCAAACTCGGGCCACAGGCGGGCGATGGTCGGCAGGCGCAGTTCATTGAGCATCAAGGCAAGACGGCCGGCATCGTAAGCGGGCGTGCTCATGCGACCTCCTTGCCGAGCAGGTCGTCATAGCTGCTTGCGGGTGGCATCTCGACATTGACGACTGGGCAATCGGCGTGACGCGGCGCGAACTCCTCGCGCAGAGCCTTCAGATCAGGCAGCTTGCCGTCAACCAGCAACGCGTTGAGGCGCGCGGCCAGCACGGCCTCGACGCCATCGAGCGCGGCGAGTTCAAGCAATGCAACGATGACTTTGCACGCCTCGCGTTGTGTCAGTCTCGCCTCCAGCTGTTCCCACGTCCGGCGATACGCCTCACGCGGAAACAGCTCGTCTCGAAACGCAAGCCCCTTGAAGGCCTGCGGCTTGCGTTTGAGGCTCTCAATAAAGTGTCGGTAATCCAGCGCACGGCGGTTGTCGCCGGCACGCGAGCCGCGCGAGGTGCTATGCACCAGCGCGCCCGACAGATAGCAGTCGAGCCGGTCGCCGTACACGCGCACCTTCAGGCGATGACCGATCAGGCGCGACGGCGCGCTGTACAGAATGCCGCGTACGGTGAAGGTGCTGCAGCGTGTAACGCGCGCTTCTTCCTCGACGAAGTCAGTGGTGCGTCTTAACGGCAGATCCGTGAGCTGCTCGCGCTCAAGGCGGAACGCCGCCGCGTTACGCCGGTTACGACGCATGACGACCTCGCGCAGAAACTCATCATAGGCCGCACGATCTACAAAGTCCCGGTGACCGCGCAACATCAACGCCTGGTCGACGGCTTCCTTCAGGTAACGATGCGATGACTCAACGCTACCGTTCTCGTGACCCAGACCACGATTGTTGCGTGTCCCGTTCATCCCATAGTGCTCAAGCAGCGCCGCATAGCGCACCGTGAAGTCGTCCTCGTCCGCGAGGTTTCTGAACGCCGCTGACAGACTGTCGGTGCGATGCTCGCGCGGACATCCCCCGGCCTGCCAAAGTGCGTTCTGCAATCCCATGGACAGGGCTTCGAAGCTCTCGCCGCCTTCAACGACATTGGCGTATTCCCAGCGCGAGAACGCGAGCACGAAGTGATACAGCCGATGTTCGAACGGCACGCCAGCGATCGTCACTCGCAGTTCGGCCATGTCGGTAAAGTCGGACAGGCCACGTGCGCCGGGCTCATGCAGTTGCGGGAAGAAGACTTCCTTCGGTGGGCCGGACATCGCCCTCCAGTGCCGCACGCGTCGCTCGAGCGTGCGGCGTGTGCTATCCGGATACTCACCGGGGTGATCGTCCTGCAGCTTGCGCAGGATCGTGACCGCCTGAAGTTGCGGCGCGTTCGCGAGCATCTGAACGACTTCAGTATCCCAGACGTCAGCGAAGGGATCGGGACGGGAACGCCAGTAACGACGAGGTTTCTGGGATGGCAGTAAGGCGTCTCGTTCTATGCGACGCGCGCTGCGCACGCTGATGCCGGCCTTGGCGGCGGCGATCTCCTGAGAGTGATGTTTGCGTTTGGACATGTAGAGGCGAACCTGTTGGTCGGTAATGCGGGTTCCAGACATGTAGCTGATCGCTTTCTTATTCGATCAGCCATCGTAGAGCCCAGCCGACTCGGCGCCGCCGGTGGGGAGAACTCTCCAGCGGCTACGCCGCCTCCGACTTCTCCCCACCGGCCAAAACCTTCGCCGCTACACCGGCCAAAATGATTGTCGCCCTCCAGTGGGCCTCGCTCGCCTCGGCCAAGGCATCAAGGGCCTTGCGCAGAGTCTGTCGACCGCTGCTCGGACTCTCGTCCTCACTACCGGCAAGCTTCAGCAGTGTGAGCATGCGCATCGGGTAGGGCTTTGCATGACTGGCGTAGAAGCCGTGCATCCATTG
>NZ_CAJMZF010000102.1:0-4230 GCF_905220245.1 Paraburkholderia sp. J63
AATACCCACCCCCGCCAAACACCCCGCCCCCCCCCCCCCCCCCCCCCGCGCGGATGAAGCTTGCGGATGACGCTTACTTCAGGCGCCCCGCGAGGAACTGCTGAAGCCGTTCGCTGCGCGGCGCGTTGAGCACTTCCTTGGGGTCGCCTTGCTCTTCGATCTTGCCTTTGTGCAGGAAGACGACGTGATTCGACACGTTGCGCGCGAAGCCCATTTCATGCGTGACGACGATCATCGTGCGGCCTTCTTCCGCGAGCGCCTGCATGACGCGCAGCACTTCGCCCACGAGCTCGGGGTCGAGCGCGGAGGTGGGCTCGTCGAACAGCATCACCTCGGGCTCCATGGCCAGCGCGCGGGCGATCGCCACGCGCTGCTGCTGGCCGCCGGACAGATGCGACGGATACTTGTGCTCGACGCCGTTCGCGAGGCCCACCTTGGCCAGGTACTTGCGCGCGCGTTCCTCGGCTTCGCTGCGGCTCAGCCCCAGCACGCTCACCGGCGCCTCGATGATGTTCTCGAGCACGGTCATGTGCGCCCACAGATTGAAATGCTGGAACACCATCGAAAGGCGCGTGCGCATGGCCCGCAGTTGCTTCGGATCGCTCACGCGCAGCGAGCCGGCGCGGTCGGCGCTCGTGCGAATCTCTTCGCCGTTCACGGTAATGCGGCCCGAGCACGGCGATTCGAGGAAGTTAATGCAGCGCAGGAAGGTGCTCTTGCCCGAGCCGCTCGACCCGATCAGGCTGATCACGTCGCCGGCTTTCGCCTTGAGCGATACGCCCTTCAAAACCTCGTTCTCGCCGAACTTCTTGTGCAGGTCATCGACAATCAGCTTGTACATTCTTAATCCACTCCATCAGCGCGGAACGCGTTCAGTGCCCTTGCGGTTTCAGGTAAGCCAGCATACGGGTTTCCATGCGGCGGAAAGCCCAGATCAGGGCGAAGACGATCGTCGCGTAGAGCGCGGCCGCAATGCCGTAGGCCTGGAAGGTCATATAGGTGGCGGAATTCGCATCGCGCGCCACTTTGAGGATGTCGGGCACGGTCGCGGTGAACGCGAGCGTCGTGGCGTGCAGCATCAGGATCACTTCGTTGCTGTACGCGGGCAGCGCGCGGCGCAGGGCCGAGGGCAGGATCACGCGCGTGTAGAGCTTGTACTTCGACATGCCGTAGGCGAGGCCCGCTTCGATCTCGCCATGCGGGGTCTCGCGAATCGACCCGGCGAAGATCTCGGTGGCGTAGGCGCACTCGTTGAGTGTGAACGCGAGCAGCGTGCAATTCATCGCACTCCGGAAGAATTCGCCAAGCAGCGCGTGCTCATGAACATAATGCAGGCTGTAGATGCCGGTGTAGCAGAGCAGCAGCTGAACATAGAGCGGCGTGCCGCGAAACACGTAGGTGTAGAGCCAGACCGGGCGCGAAAGCCACGGATTGCGCGAGGCGCGCGCAATGGCGAGCGGCACCGCGAGCGCGAAGCCCAGCACGATCGAGATCACCAGCAGCCAGAGCGTGATGACGAGGCCGCTGTAGTTGAAGCCGTCGCTATAGAGGTAGTTCGGCCAGTATTGCTGAATGAGTTCGATCACAGCGCGGCCCTCCGCACACCGGTCGAGTAACGCTTTTCGAGGCGGTGCAATGCCAGGTTGGAAACAGTGGTGATGACGAGATAGATCGCGCCGGTCGCGAGCGTGAAGAAGAAAAACTGCTGGGTGGCTTTGCCCGCATCCTGCGCGGCCTTCACCACGTCGGCGAGGCCGATGATCGAGACGAGCGCCGTCGCCTTCACGAGCACCTGCCAGTTATTGCCGATGCCGGGCAGCGCGAAACGCATCATCTGCGGGAACAGGATGCGCGTGAACACGCGCGTGGAGCTCATGCCGTAGGCGAAGCCGGCCTCGATCTGACCGCGCGGCACGGCCAGAAAGGCGCCGCGGAAGGTCTCGGTGAAATACGCGCCGTAGATGAAGCCGAGCGTGATGACGCCGGCCACGAACGGGTCGATGTCGATCTGGTCCATGCCCATCGCGTCGGTCAGGTGGTTCAGCCAGATCTGGATGCTGTAGAACAGCAGCAGCATGAGCACGAGATCGGGCACCGCGCGGATCAGCGTCGTGTACATCGTGCCGATGCGCGAGATCACGCGGTTGGGCGAGAGCTTTGCGGCGGCGCCCGCGAGTCCCAGCAGGAACGCGGCGGCGAGCGAGAGCAGCGCGAGCTTGATGGTTTCCAGCGTGCCCGCGAGGAGGAGAGGGCCGAAGCCTTGGAAGAGCATGGGTGGACGTCCTTCAATGACGGGGCGCCTGCCGCACAGCGGCGTGGCGGGCGCGCCCGTGTTGATACAGATGAGGCAAGCGCGTCTAGCCGCCGTAGACATCGAAGTCGAAATACTTCGACTCGATCTTCTTGTACGTGCCGTCCTTGATCATGTCGGCGATCGTCTTGTCGATCTTCGCCTTGAGGTCGGCGTCGTCCTTGCGCAGGCCGATGGCCGCGGCGCCCGTGGGGATTTCCTTGCCCGCGAACTGGAAGCCCGCGCCGCGCGCCGTCTTCAGGAAGCCGAGGTCGGCTTGCACTTCGTCCTGCAGCGCGGCGTCCAGGCGGCCCGAGTTCAGGTCCAGATAGACCTGGTCCTGGTTCTGGTAGGTGATGACGTTGACGCCCTGCGTGGCCCAGTTTTGCTTGGCATACGTTTCCTGGGTGGAGCCCTGCTCGACGCCCACCGACTTGCCCTTGAGCGACTCGACGGTCGGCTGCAAGGTCGAGCCCTTCTTCGCGACGAGGCGCGTGGGCGTGTCGTAGAGCTTCACGGTGAAGGCGATCTGCTGCTCGCGTTGCGGCGTGACCGTGAGCGCGGAGAGCGCGCCGTCGAACTTCTTCGCTTTGAGGCCCGGGATCATGCCGTCGAAGTCCTGCTCGACCCAGACGCACTTCGCGTTCAGGCGCTTGCAGATCTCGTTGCCGAGGTCGATGTCGAAGCCGACCAGCTTGCCATCGGGTGCCTTCGACTCGAACGGCGCGTAACTGGCGTCCGTGCCGAAGCGGATGGTGGACCAGTCTTTCGCATAGGTGCCGCCCGCAGCAAGGGCGAGTGCGACACACAGGGCAAGTTTCTTCATTACGTCTCCAGGCGGAATATTCTGCAAGGCAGCAGCGAGTTGTCTATACAAATTAACGACTGGACGAGGGACCGGCAATCGGTGTTATCACCTGGGGGAAGGTCACTGTTCCTTAACCGAAAGGGCCCGTAATTCCAGCGTTAGCCGGGAATGGCGAGGGTATACATGGAGTGTAATCAGCTTGTATAGACAAGTCGTTTTGTGTAAGCTGGCGCCATCTTGTCCATACAACCTGGTTACTGCGATGATTACCCTGACTCCCGGCCATCTGACCCTCACGCAACTGCGCCAGATCGCGCGCGCAGCGGACAGCAGCAGCGTCAAGCTCCAGCTCGATCCGGCGAGCTTTGCCGCCATCGACGCGAGCGCGCGCACCGTTGCCGAGATCACGGCCAAGGGTGAGCCGGCCTACGGCATCAACACGGGTTTCGGGCGTCTCGCGAGCACGCATATCCCGCGCGAGCAGCTCGAACTGCTGCAGCGCAATCTGGTGCTCTCGCACGCGGTGGGCGTGGGCGAGCCGATGTCGCTGCCGGTCGTGCGCCTGATGATGGCGCTGAAGCTTTCGAGCCTCGGCCGCGGCCATTCGGGCATCCGCCGCGAAGTGATGGAAACGCTCATTACGTTGTTCAATGCGGACGTCCTGCCCGTGATTCCGGTGAAGGGCTCGGTGGGTGCGTCGGGCGACCTGGCGCCGCTCTCGCACATGTCGGCCGTGTTGCTGGGCGTGGGCGACGTGTTCGCGAAGGGCGAGCGCATGAGCGCGGAAGAAGGTCTGCGCCTGGCCGGCCTCAAGCCGATCGCGCTGCAGGCCAAGGAAGGTCTCGCGCTGCTGAACGGCACGCAGGCTTCCACGGCGCTCGCGCTCTACAACATGTTTGCGATCGAAGACCTCTACCGCACGGCGCTCGTCTCCGGCGCGCTCTGCGTGGACGCGGCGGCCGGCTCGGTCAAGCCGTTCGACGCGCGCATCCACGAACTGCGCGGCCATCGCGGCCAGATCGAAGCCGCTTCGGCCTACCGCACGCTGCTCGACGGCTCGTCGATCAATCTCTCGCACCGCGACTGCGGCAAGGTCCAGGACCCGTACTCGCTGCGCTGCCAGCCCCAGGTA
>NZ_CAJMZF010000103.1:0-3941 GCF_905220245.1 Paraburkholderia sp. J63
TAACAGTGCCAACCAGCAGCTTGCTGGCTACATTCAGAGTGCCTGGGGCGTGCGCGAAAAACTCAGAGGGCTGGTGTGCCAGGCGCGCAGTGAGTGGGATCCGTCCAACAACGGCGACCGGTACAAGGATCTGAACGATCCGGACGGCTTCTTTGGAAAGCAGAAGGATACCAACCCCGATGGGTACACCAACTTCATCGATTTCCTGAACAAGTTCCAGTTTCTGGACAAGACGCCGCTCGCCGGGCAGAAGCTCTTTTTTTTCCATCCGCTCGCGTTTATCCGGCACTTTAGAAAGTGCGCATGGCTTAATGCAAAAGAAATGGCGGAGTGCTTCCCGCGTAGTTTGCTCCAGTTAGAGTTGACTCAGTTCCGAACGTCAACCCTGTCTTGGAACAGCGCGCTTTCTCACGCGGAGAAGTGGAGTAAATCGTTTAATGTGGGAACGAGAAAATATGGGATTAATTCAATTCGCGTGCTGCATTTCTTGTCTCACGTTATTCCCGAGACGGGTAGATTGAGTTTGGTCAAGGAAATTGGTGGTGAGCACAAGACCTATAATCCATATTATGGGCGTGGACTTATCCAGCTAACACACCTTGAGAACTATCAACCTTATGGCAAATTTCGAAAATTCCAATCTGAAGTCGTTCCGCAGAAATTTCAATCACTTGGATGGGACCCCGACGTTTTGATTGCGAAAGATAACAATGGTGGTCAAAATACCGATAATTGCGTTGATAGCGCGTGTTTTTATGTTGTAAAGCGCAGCGGAATGCTTTCGCACGTGGATGCGGGTGTCACGCAGGACGACGCAATCAGAGCGAGTAAGGATGTCAATGGCTATGTTGCCATTGAGAATCTTAATGGCTTAGAGGTTCGTCTTCAATCAGTCATATATTTGAGAAATATTCTTACGGATGAGATTTTCAAAAGTGACGGAGTTGTCATAACTTTTGACTGGCGGAGAAATTCGCAAAAGGAGCCTGCATTGAACGCTCAAGGTGTGCCGATCATGGAAGGTGACCCTCCCCATCAGCACCCGAAAAAGAAATTTTATAAAACGACTCATACTATCACTGCATCTATTCAACGGCAGGTTCCTTGATGAAAAAGTACCTTGCTCAGCTATTTGTTTTTTCTGTCATGTCGCTTCCCGTCGTCGCTCATTGTGAAGTTTCCGAGGACGTATATTGCTTCGACTCCAGTGGGATGGGATCAAAGAATTTTGGTCTCCATGTTTTGTATGACGATGCAGAGAAATGGTCCGGCGCGTTTGTAAAATATCGTGGTGCTAAATTGGCAATAACATTGGTGGTAAAAAATGAGGATGATGAAGAAATTAGTCCGGGGCGTCCCGATCAAGCGATAACAACATGGTATGAGGTATATGGAGGGAGAATTACGGGGGAGTATGAAATGATGAGTCAGGGCGCAAACATATATTCTATGACTTATAAAAATTACGGAGCTCGTAAGAAGGTGGCATTTATCTTTAACCCGGAGGCATTAGGAGGGGGCGGGAAGGAGTGCACTTGGTGACATGATGAAATCACCATTTCTAATGAAGTGGATCAATGTTTATTTTTCTCCCGATGTACCGCAGTGTAATTGAAAATTACTGAGAATTTCGATTAATTTATGCAATCACCCATCCGCAAAGGCGACGAACTCGAACATGGTGGCGAAGTCACAAGCGGCTCGCCGTGGATGAACTTCATGGGCAGGCCGCTCGCCCGCAAGGGCGACGCAGCGCTCTGCGCGCCGCACGGCCCGACTGTCATCGACGAGGGCTACGAGAAATTCCCTGACCGTGACGGCAAGTGGGTCGCCTTCCATCATTACCGCTGCGCGTGCGGTTGCCGGCTGATCTCGTCGTTGCAGAACGTCAATATCGCGTAATGCCGGTCGATCTTTCTCCCGCAGGACGTCCCCACGCGTATCCCAGACGGATGCGTTTCTGGCCGTGGGCGGCGACCTGGTTCGTCTGTAACGTGTTCGGTCCGGTCGTCGTCCTGCTGGTCTGGCCGAAAAGCGAACCTGCGAGTGGGCTCAAATTCTGGAGCTGGATCGTTGGGGCTCCGAACGGACTGTTCCTGGTTCTGCTCGGCTTTGCCCGCGCAGTCTACGAGACGCTATGGTTTCGCGCGTACTGGTACAACTACCATCGTGATCGCTGGCTCGCGGACAGAGTCCGGTTCGCGCAGCGTCCGCTAAAGGTAATCGGCGTGGGGCACTGCCTGCCGCCCGGCGGAAAAAGTCTGTCCGATGTGCTGGCGGGCAAAAGGTCGATCCTCAAGATCCAGGCGCCGCGGCACGGTTCCGGCAAGGTTTCATGCAACCGCTTTGAGGATAACGATCCGCTGCTGGCTGTTGCCTCCGGCGTGGGTGAGGAGGAAAGCTTGGCGGATGACGTAGCCGTGCTGGCGAAAGCGCCTCCCGCTACCCAGATGGTTCGCGTCGCGCTCGAGCCGCTGGCAGGAAGCATTCAGGCGCTGACGCGATACGAAAGGGCATATTGGCCGAGGGTGCGCGTACTGGCCGAGCCCGAAGTTTCAAACCTGCGTTTGACCCAGGTTCGTGACGCATTGCGTCTGGCGGCACTCCCACCGTTAGAGGTTCAGGCCGTTCCGGCAGTCGACGGGTTGCTGGTAGCCGATGCCTGGCTTGACGCGCGCGAATCCCGCCCGTTGCTCATCGTCGCACCAGCGTGGTACGACGATGGCATTGAGGAGGGGCTTGCCGAGGGATGCGTTGCGGTACTGCTCGACGCCGGCTATTTCCGGCTTCCGCCGGAGGTTCGCCCCCAGGCTGTATTGCACCGACCCGTCGCAGGCGTTTCGGGCGAACCCGAATACGGTTTTGCGAATGCCGCAGTCTGGGGCAAGACCGACCCCGCGACGGTGACAGGCGCCTGGATTACCCGTCCAGTTGCCAACTGCGACCGGGCTCTGGATGCCGCAGGATTTGTGGCTGCGGCAAAAGACGTTGCGCAGCGCCGGCTCGATCTTCTTGTCGGCAACCTTTGCGCGGCGAACGGCCTGCTCGCGATAGCTGCTGCGGTTGAGTCGGGTATTGCCGACGGGCCGCAACTTGTCGTCGATGGTCTTCAATCGGCCATTTTCCATGTCATCCCCGAAGATCAAACGGCTTCAACGCATGACGATACCCAAAAATAACCTGCTCAACATGCAGCCTCAAGCTGCCACTGCCGAGAAAACCCCGAGTCGGATTGCAATCTGGGGCCTACCGCTCGCTATCCTGGTTCTTGTCATTGCCGTGCTGCTGCTGCTCTGGTTGCAGAGCGAACGTCTTGGCATTCCAGAGGGCACGCCTCGCATACTGGCTATGGTTGGCGTTCCGGTGTCAGGTTTCATTCTCGTGATCATGCATCTGGTCGCGATATCGACCGGTGCCTACGCGGGCGCGGCAAGACTGCTCCGGCATGAAACAGGGGACAAGGGGGCAACCTCAACGACAGCGAAGCCGCTCAAGCGCGACGCACGGCTGCAACGCATGGCCGAGGAACTGCGTGTCGCGCACGGCTGGTTCTGGCGCAGGCGCCTGCGCTGGCTGCTGGTGAACGGCGCCGACGAGCGGGTCGATCAGGTCGCGCCCGGACTCAAGCAGACAGGCGTTCTGCACGTCGGCGAGATCATCCTCGTCCATGCGGCGCCGGACGGCATCGAGCCGGCGAAGTGGCTCGGCCAGATCCGGCGGTTGCGTGGCCGTTATCCGGTCGATGGCCTGGTCCACGTCGCCCGCGCCGACGAAGCCGATACGGAACTGCCGCGCACGCTCTCGACGCTCGCCACGGCGCTCGGCTGGGCCGCGCCTATGGTGTTCCTGCATCCGGTCTCAGCGCATGGTCAGCAGCCCGAACGGTTTGACGCAATCGGTGCCTTCATGCCGAACGGGACGCGCAGGCAGGCGCAGACGGC
>NZ_CAJMZF010000104.1:0-3814 GCF_905220245.1 Paraburkholderia sp. J63
CGTCTTGCCACGGTCTTTCACCGGGCAGACTCTGTACTGGACTGGTCGCCGGCAAGCAGGATCTGGTCGAGCAGTTTGAGCTTCAGCGGCTTATCCGCATCGAGGTTATTTTTCCCGATCACATATTTCCAGCCGTTGCCGCCGCCGGGATTGCGGTAGAGCGCCACGATGGCCACGTACTGCGTATCGGCCTGCATCGGCTGAGAGAGGCTTGCCGAGGCACCAGGATTGAGCACTGCCGCCATGCTGTCCCGCAGATCCTGCGGGCTGGACATGGCGACCCCGGCCACGCGATACCAGCCCAGTGCGCGTGCCTATCCGGAGAAACTGCCGCCCATCGAATACGGCAGCGGCGAGAAGGTCGTGCGCGTGGGCTGGAATGGCGAACTGCGCTTCGGATCGCGTACCTTCAAGGTTTCAAGTGCGCTGCAGAATCTGCCCATTGCAATACGGCCACGCACACTCACCGGGAACTGCTATGACCTGTACTTCATGAACCATCGCTTCACAACCATCAACCTGACTGAGCAGCTATGATCGATTGGCAAGGTGTTACCCATGTCCCCGCACACCTGTTACCTATGTCTCCGGTCCATACATCACAGCGCAGCCGGTTGCGCGCCTGCAACCCCGTAAACACACCTTCCACCAGTTCACCACCGCGTGCCGCAAGCGTCATCATCCAGCGCTCGCGGATCGCCTCGGCTTCGCAACCCGGGCACGCTGGGTTCTGGTACAACACCGTTGTCGCGTGCCGTTCAAAGTGGTGACCGCGCGAGCACTCAAACTCGTAGGAAGTCTGGTGCCCACGCCACGTTTCGGACAGGCACTGCCAGCCAAGCACTGCTGCACGCGTATGCAACTTCGCCAGGCTTCCCGTCGGCATCTGTTTCGTTGTACTCATTTGCTGCTCTCTGCCATAGCGCGCATACTCCCGGTTCTCTGCCAGTCCGGGATGCAATCCGCCTACACGCATCATCAGCCGGTACTACGCTGAGAAAGATATCGATTCGTCGAGTCGGAGTGCAATCGATGGTCACTGAACGGTTTCAAATCAGGCTCGATATGACGTGGCACCCGCAAGTTGTCCGATGCTCATGCCGTGCAATCGGAATGCCTTCGTCGCGCATCGTTTCGTCACCTTGCTCGATTACATTGGGCACGACTCCGGGATGCTTCTCGCAAACCACCCTGTCACCCTTTCGGGCGACTTTCCTGCCGTCGAACTTCATAGCTTCCGAAGCGCTGGTTACCTTGCCACCATTGTTAAGTTCATCGTCGAGGCGAATCAGATTCATCATAAAACCAACTCCTTGAGTTTAAATTTAGCTAGTTTGTAGTGGAGAATGCCAAGCCTGTGGACGGGACTTGGCGGCGAGGTAATTACTCGTACAGGCGTGCCATCTACGATCGTGTGCACCATGAAATCGCTGACCGTGTTCAGTGCCGCGTCGCTGAGCGGTTCGGAAATCGCACCGTGAAAAACATGATGGAGGAAAACCTTCGCCCGTGGTGCCACACACCGATTCAGATTGAGTGATCGAACTTGAATACGCCCAGTTGAATTTAATTGGCGTCCTCTTTTGAAATTCCCGCGCAATCCTTTAGATTAGTAATCTTACCTTTGTGGTTGCTATATTTTATGCATAAGGGCCTCTCTGAGGTCACTGAAATACGTCTTCCCTTGCATTCCTCTGCGCCAGCCACGTTTAAACTCCTTGCCTCCCCATCGTCGCTGATACAAACACTCCCACTACTGGCAAGTAATTGCTCACCTGTCATCTTTACTTTATTGTCTATGATTTCGTACACATCCCTCCAAACTCCGGCGCGCCCAGCGTCAGCGGTTTCTAGCTGGAACTTTAAATTTCCCAATCGATCAGCCGCCACGGGAATATAACCCGCAAAAAAAATATTCCCAGAATCAACGGAAAAGACGAGCATTTGAGTATTTAGGCCAAGCTGACTTGGGTTGATAGTCAGTAGGCGAGTCCCGGTGAATTGGGCGTTGGGTGGATCTACAGTCCAAGTCCCCAGGCTACAATCATCCGTCTGTTCCAGATTTTTTTCGAAAACTGTCGACTTGCTGGTGTGGTCAAGGGGATTTTTCGTCACCGTTATACGGGATGTCCCCTCATAACCTTCGCAGAGGAATTGATACCCGATTCCGTCAATATTGATATTGACAAAATTTTGGGTTTGACATATGGCAATTTTTGATGAGCAAGCATATATCAGTAAAAGAAAGTAGAAGAGATTTTTCATGATAAAATGGCGCGCATTCTTACTTTGGTACTCTATTGTGAATTCGGAGGATTATCTTCAACCGGTTTTATGGTTGAAGATATTTTTTTGTCATTTTTATATGTATCGGTATAAAAATAGCCTTGGCCTGTGGCGTCGCAATATGTACCCGATTTCTCCGAAAGCGCGAGCTTCCCAGTTTTGCTCATGGTATATCGTTCCTCCCAATTTTCACACGCACTTTCGTGAAAGCATGTCCCTACAATTTCTTTTTGCTTTACGTCAGTTTGCATACATGGAAGGGCGCTTAGTTCCTTGCTATATTTGTATAATCCAGATGAGGCATCGTACAGGTAGACTTTATAGAATTTCTGTGAGACCCCCTCCGTATCCAGGATCTTTAAATCCGCATATTTCCCAAACGTAAAATTTTCCAAGCTTATATCGGATGCTGACACAGCATGATCAAGTGAAATTACCTGATCTTTCCCGGTCGGGGTTTTGATTTGCACGGAACTCCCATCCAGCACTATGACTGGCTTAACGGATAAGTCCTCGCTCCACACCTTATTCTGATGAAAGGCAAGAAGAATACATAGTCCGGCAACAACACCGTGTCTCGCTATATATTTATTCCGCAAAACCGCTGACCAGATGGCAATCAATCTAGAATTTTCAGTCATTTTTTACTCGTATGCGGCGTCAAAATAAACAATATTATCGGACATCACAGCCATCGCGGTTAGAAATACATTCGTCCGCGGCACCAATCCGTTCATCGTCCCAGTGCGATCAGGCGAGACTGTGTTGACCGCTCGCGCAGCTCGTTCGAACTGTGCGCTATGACGAAATGACGTTGTTTAGAAGCCAACAGCACGAGCACGAGTATGACTTTCCAGCCTTGGTCAGCGGTATCGCCAAAGCAGATGAGATTGATCATAAGCGACTCTATAGCTACGGTTTGCAAGATTGCTGGATCAATCTAAGGTTATCGAGTCGTTGCTTTGCAAAATTAAGCGCCAACTCGCTTCCTATCCAGCCTGGAATATCGTTGGCCTTTTGGCTGATATCACCATCCATATGGGTAGCCTCCGAGAGGTAGGAATCCGCCAGATTGCCGCATGAACCCCCGTTCTTATATTTAATTTGAGATAACATATTATTTATCTTACTGTTTATATCAGAAATGCCTTCCTCATAGCATTGCTGAAGAATCATCCCGCATCCAGCAGTACAAGTTAGACTATCCTGCTTTGCTCGACTCATGCAAGCTTGAAAGGCGTCCTGATCTGGAGTTTTCGACCAGGCGATTGAGGCGAAAAATATGTGCGGGATCACTGCAGTAGTAGTGATTATATTCTTCATGGTCGGCAACTCACTCAAATCGAGACAAATTATTTTGCTCAGGAATATGTTTTGGCGTTGATGCTGTAAAATCCATACTTTCTGGAATCCAGTCCGTGAAAATATTTCTTGCGCACCAGAAGAAGGCGAATCTCTCAAAATACCCAAAAGATTCACCAAAGACCTCGAAACGCAGATACCTTGAGTCTTGCGACCACTCCCAATG
>NZ_CAJMZF010000105.1:0-3583 GCF_905220245.1 Paraburkholderia sp. J63
AGGGGTCTAGCATGGCAGAAGCCACAAAAAAACCGAGGCCGGAATACCGGAACATCGGGCTTGGGCAGATATTGCTCGCCTACCGCCTGCCGCTCGCGGGGCGCGTGTCGATCGGCCACCGCGTGAGCGGCGCGCTGTTGTTCCTGTTCCTGCCTTTCATCCTGTTCCTGTTCGACCAGAGCCTCACTTCGGAGCTCAGCTTCGAGGTCTTCCAGGGCTTTCTCTCCAACATCGTCGTCAAGATCGTCGTGCTGGTCCTCGGCTGGGCCTTCCTGTTTCACTTCTGCGCCGGCGTGCGCCACCTGTTCATGGACTTCAGCCATGACCTCGTGAGCAAGGAAAAAGGCAAGTCCACCTCGCTCGTCGTCGTTGTGATCTCCACGATCCTCACGATCGCCTTCGCGGCCAAACTGTTCGGAGCATTCTAATAATGTCGGCTAAAAACGGAATCGGTCCGAAGCGCCTCGTCGTGGGCGCGCATTACGGTCTGCGCGACTGGATCGCCCAGCGCGCCACCGCCGTGATCATGGCGATCTACACCATCGTACTGCTCGTGCTGTTCTTCGGCGCGCACGACTTCACCTACGACGGCTGGGCCTCGATCTTCTCCGCGCAATGGATGAAGCTCGCCACCTTCGTGACGGTGGTCGCGCTGTTCTACCACGCCTGGATTGGCGTGCGTGACATCTGGATGGACTACATCAAGCCGGTCGGCCTGCGCATCGTGCTGGACGTACTGACGATCGCCTGGCTGCTGGGCAGCCTCGGCTACGCCGCTCAGATTCTCTGGAGAGTGTAAAAGAATGGCTGCAATCAAGAATTCTCTGCCGCGTCGCAAGTTCGACGTGGTTATCGTCGGCGCGGGCGGCTCGGGGATGCGCGCATCGCTGCAACTCGCGCGCGCCGGTCTTTCGGTGTGCGTACTGTCGAAGGTGTTCCCGACGCGCTCGCACACGGTCGCCGCACAAGGCGGCATCGGCGCCTCGCTCGGCAACATGAGCGAAGACAACTGGCACTACCACTTCTACGACACAATCAAGGGCTCCGACTGGCTCGGCGACCAGGACGCGATCGAGTTCATGTGCCGCGAAGCGCCGAACGCCGTGTACGAGCTCGAACACTTCGGCATGCCGTTTGACCGCAATGCCGATGGCACGATCTACCAGCGTCCGTTCGGCGGCCACACGGCCAACTACGGCGAGAAGCCGGTCCAGCGCGCCTGTGCTGCTGCCGACCGTACCGGCCACGCGCTGCTGCATACGCTGTACCAGCAGAACGTTGCGGCCAAGACCACGTTCTTCGTCGAATGGATGGCGCTGGACCTGATCCGCGACGCCGAAGGCGACGTGCTCGGCGTGACCGCGCTCGAAATGGAAACGGGCGACGTCTACATCCTCGAAGGCAAGACCACGCTGTTCGCCACGGGCGGCGCGGGCCGCATCTTCGCGGCATCGACGAATGCGTTCATCAACACCGGTGACGGCCTCGGCATGGCCGCGCGCTCGGGCATCGCGCTGCAGGACATGGAGTTCTGGCAGTTCCACCCCACGGGCGTGGCCGGCGCGGGCGTGCTGATCACCGAAGGCGTGCGCGGCGAAGGCGGTATTCTTCGCAATGCTAACGGTGAGCGCTTCATGGAGCGCTACGCGCCCACGCTCAAGGACCTCGCACCGCGCGACTTCGTCTCGCGCTCGATGGACCAGGAAATCAAGGAAGGCCGTGGCGTGGGTCCGCACAAGGACCACGTGCTGCTCGACCTCTCGCACATCGGCGCCGAGACGATCATGAAGCGTCTGCCGTCGATCCGCGAAATCGCGCTGAAGTTCGCGAACGTGGACTGCATCAAGGAGCCGATCCCGGTCGTGCCGACCATCCACTACCAGATGGGCGGCATCCCGACCAACATCCACGGCCAGGTCGTGGGCACGGCGAAGGGTCACGAAGAACCGGTCAACGGCTTCTACGCCGTGGGCGAATGCTCGTGCGTCTCGGTGCACGGCGCGAACCGCCTGGGCACGAACTCGCTGCTCGACCTCGTGGTGTTCGGCCGTGCCGCGGGCAACCACATCGTCAAGCACGTGAAGGAAATCCGCGATCACAAGCCGCTGCCCGCTGATGCCGCCGACTTCTCGCTCGCGCGCCTGGCCGAGCTCGACAAGTCGACCTCGGGCGAGTACGCGCAGAGCGTCGCGAACGACATCCGCGGCTCGATGCAGAAGCATGCGGGCGTGTTCCGCACCTCGAAGCTGCTGGCCGAAGGCGTGCAGGACATCGCGCAGATCGCCGAGCGCGCGAAGCACATCCACCTGAAGGACAAGTCGAAGGTGTTCAACACGGCGCGCGTGGAAGCGCTCGAAGTGGCGAACCTGATTGAAGTTGCGCGCGCAACGATGGTCTCGGCCGAAGCGCGCAAGGAAAGCCGCGGCGCGCATGCGCAAAGCGACTTCGAGCACCGCGACGACGAAAACTGGCTGCGCCATACGCTGTGGTTCAGCGAGGGCGACCGTCTCGACTACAAGCCGGTTCACATGCAGCCGCTGACCGTCGAGTCCGTGCCGCCGAAGGCGCGTACGTTCTAAGCCAGTTAAAAGGAATCGGAAATGGCCAAACGAATTTTTGAAGTCTACCGCTACGATCCGGACAAGGACGCCGCGCCGCGCATGCAGTCGTACGAGCTGGAAATCACGCACGAGCGCATGCTGCTCGACGCGCTGGTCAAGCTCAAGGAACTCGACGAAACGCTGTCGTTCCGCCGCTCGTGCCGCGAAGGCGTATGCGGTTCGGACGCGATGAACATCAACGGCAAGAACGGTCTCGCGTGCCTCACGAACCTGAACGAGCTGCCGCAGAAGATCGTGCTGCGTCCGCTGCCGGGGCTGCCCGTGGTGCGCGACCTGATCTGCGACTTCACGCAGTTCTTCAACCAGTATCACTCGATCAAGCCGTACCTGATCAACGACACGCCGCCGCCCGAGAAGGAGCGTCTGCAGTCGCCGGAACAGCGCGACGAGCTCGACGGCCTCTACGAGTGTATTCTGTGCGCGAGCTGCTCGACGTCGTGCCCGAGCTTCTGGTGGAATCCGGACAAGTTCGTGGGCCCGGCGGGTCTCTTGCAGGCTTACCGCTTCATCGCGGACAGCCGCGACGAAGCCACCGGCGAGCGTCTGGACAACCTCGAAGACCCGTACCGCCTGTTCCGTTGCCACACGATCATGAACTGCGTCGACGTTTGCCCGAAGGGGCTGAACCCGACGAAGGCGATCGGCAAGATCAAGGAACTGATGGTCCGCCGCGCGGTTTGAGGCGGCGCGATCAAATGGAATCGCATCAGTCCGATCCCCATCGCCGCGCGCGCCTTCGCTGGCGCGCGCGGCGCGGTCTGCTCGAAAACGACCTGATTTTCGAGCGTTTTTTCGACCGCTACGAGCATGACCTCAGCGACGCCGATGTGGGCGCCCTCACGCGCCTGCTCGAGCTGAGCGATAACGACCTGATGGACTTGCTGCTCGCGCGCAAGGAACCAGAAGGCGACCTTGCCGACCCGGACGTGAAGCGGGTGCTGGAGCTGCTTCGCAACGTCTGA
>NZ_CAJMZF010000106.1:0-3451 GCF_905220245.1 Paraburkholderia sp. J63
ATAAGGTCCTCTCCGGGAGGTGGCAACCAGGACCATGTCGTACCACAGGACTTGCACTGCACTACCCAACCAGCATTCGTAGCCCGCCGACGACGGGACTAAACTAACATAGTGGCATAGGGAAGCAGCACGGGCACGATAAACGCTTAAACGCCCATTCCCCCCGGCGTCATACTAGTTGTCGCCTCTGAACTTTCTCCTGCCAACGACGATTCGCGGACAGTATTTTTATCTGTACCTGTTTATGGACGTGTTCAGCCGAAAAATTGTCGGCTGGCTGGTCTATGCCGAGGAAAGCAGCGCGCAGGCCAGCGAAGTCCTCAGGGACCTCTGCGCGCGCGAAGTGATACAGCCCGGCCAGGTGATTCTGCATTCGGATAACGGCGGTCCGATGAAGGGCGCGACGATGCTCGCCACCCTCCAGGCGCTGGGTGTCACGCCGTCGTTGAGTCGCCCGGGCGTGAGCAACGACAACCCGTATTCCGAGTCGCTGTTCAAGACCCTGAAGTACCGGCCGGCTTACCCTCTCAAGGCGTTCGATACCCTGCTCGCCGCACGCACCTGGGTGGGCACATTGGTGCGCTGGTACAACGATGAACATCGTCACAGCACGATCCAGTTCGTGACGCCGGCGCAGCGCCATGCCAACCTCGACCAGGACATTCTGGATCGACGGGCGGCGCTTTATGAGACTGCGCGGCAGCGCAATCCACTACGATGGAAAGGCCCCACCCGCAACTGGCAGCGCGTACATGCTGTGCATCTGAACCCGGATCGAGGCGACAACCAGGGCGTCGCCCCACAACTCCACGAGCAGGAGAGAGAGGGCGCCTGAAATTTAATCGTTGAGGCGACAACTAGCTGGAAAATCTCCACATTCAGGAGCCGTGCCGAGTCGATGACATACCCATCTCCTCGCTCGCCTGAAACGCCCAAGTCGATGCCATGCAACACCACGCCGGTCTCAAAATCATGCGCCTACATTTCGTTCCGCGAGCCGTTGCCGCTATCGGCGCCATCCGCCTCCGATGCACGGCGGAAGGTAGATGACGTGACAACTCTCGCATAGTCGGCTAATTAATTGCACCGTCAGTGCAGCATGCTCTCAGCAGACTTCGGACAGGTCCAGTAAATAGCTGGCATCGCTCCATTACTGTGCGTGGAGCCCAGCATTGAGCAGCCTGGAGCGGGCAATTCGCTTGACTTCTGGGGCCCCGCAACTGTGATCGTCGGTTTAGGCTCAGAGGTAATTTGAGACCGACAGGCAGAAACCTCTTCACGGTACAGTATTTCGTCAAGCGTATTTGCTTTGTGCGATGCAGACTCAAGCGCCACGATTTGATCCCTCCAAAGATCGTCTGCAGCACTTGCTAGCAACGCACAGTCGGAGAATGGACCGGCCGACCCATCCCCGAATTTCTGCACCGCCTGGTGTACCAGTTGCGTCATACGCTCTCCATGCACCTGGATATCAGACGATCCGCTGCCATTTGGAATGCTGTCGACAAGCGCATCACCGCGCGCCATCTCGTTCCGGATTGTGACCAGAAGCGTCAGCGCGTCCAGTTTTCCTTCGCGATATGCAGCAATGTTCGACGTGTTATCGCCCACAATCTTGTACTCGCTGGCCTCGACAGTTCCAGGCGATGTAGAGACAATTCCTGCAACGATGATACCGACGCGTATTGCATTCAAAGACATACTGTTCCTCGACTCTCAAATAGGACTAACCGCAGATTTAGCTACGTCGCCGGTCTAGTTCAGACTACGTCATACATGACTGTTGGTCATCCGATACTCAACGGGTAGTTTGGATACTATTTTCAAAACTCCCACGCTAATGAAACACAGATCAAAAGCTAATTGCCGCGGGTTGTGAACGAGTCGATCATCAACTTCATTTCGGCGACGACAGTGACGAACCTCAATCACTCGGCGAAGCGTCACGCCGGATGAACCCGAAGCGCCCTACAACCACCGCAGAAGTACTGGCAGCAGAACAGGCACGATGAACGCGGTGAACACGCCATTGAGGCCCATGCCCAGGCCCGAGAACGCCCCCATCTCCTCGCTCACCTGAAACGCCCGAGCCGTGCCGATACCATGCGACGCCACGCCGATCGCAAAACCTCGCACCTCGGCCTCATGCACACGCACGATATCGAGGATCCAGCGCGCGCTCACGGCACCAAACACGCCCGTCGAGATCACGAGCACGGCGGTGAGTGAAGGAATGCCGCCCACTTTCTCGGCGACGGCCATGGCGATGGGCGTCGTGACCGACTTCGGCGCGAGCGATGCAAGCGTTTGATGCGAGGCGCCACAAAGCTTGGCAATACCGACCGCCGAAACGATCGCCGTGAGCGAACCGGCTACGAGACCACCGAGGAGCGGAAGCGCCCCGCGCTTGAGCTTGTCCCACTGGCGGTATAGAGGCAACGCGAGCGCAACTGTTGCGGGGCCGAGCAAAAAGTGGACGAACTGTGCGCCCTCGAAATACGTGTGATACGGCGTATTGGTGATCTTCAGCGCGGCGACGACGATGGCCACCGCGATCAGCACCGGGTTGGCAAGCGGATTGTGCTTTGCGCGGGCGTAAATGCTCAGCGCAACCAGATACGCGACAAGCGTGACCGTGAGCCCGAGCAGTGGAGTGGCTGCGAGGTAGACCCAGATGGCATCGAGTTTCGCTAACGGCAAGTGCGTATTCATCATGCGCCCTGCCCTGCGTTTTCATGGCCACGCGAGCGCCGAAGCAGCGCACGCGTGACGAGCGCGGTGACGACGATACCAAGCGTCGTGCTCACGACGAGGCTCGCGATCACGGCTAGTGCCTCACCGCGTACAGCCTGCGCGGAAACCATGATGCCCACGCCCGCGGGAATGAAGAGCAGCGAGAGGTGGCGCAGGAGTTCAAGCGCGGTGGGTTCGATCGACTCGACAGCACTGGGCCGGAACATCGCGAATGCGAATAGCAGCAGCATGCCGATGACCGGGCCGGGAACGGGCAGCGAGAAAACGTATGAGACGCTCTCGCCGAGGCACTGGAAGATCAGTAGGGCGGCTAGGGAACGGAGCATGGCAGGTTGACGCAAAACAGAGGCCGGTGCAAATGCGGCGAGATTTTACCGGAACTGGCGGTACGCCAAGGCAGCGTCGGCATGATGCAATTGCGGCGAGCTGCATAAACCTGAATTCGAATTTTCTCCAGCAAACGTTTTCGGAGGTAAAAACGACCAGCGATCGTATCTCAAAGCAGAGCTAGTGGCAGCAACACGTTTCAGCCCGAGCAGACCCGTCCGGGGTATGCCTCATGAATCAAGCTGCATAAATACCATCTTGGTTTGTTATTTTTTTGATATTCTTCGCGCACTCTCATTTTTAGGCATTACGAGCGAGCAGAACAAGGCAGCACTTTCTGCCATTAAAGAATAAAGGGGCTACATGATAT
>NZ_CAJMZF010000107.1:0-2500 GCF_905220245.1 Paraburkholderia sp. J63
TGGCCACGGTGTCGTGAAACAGCTCCTTTTCGCCGAGGTAATGATCGCCCAGATAGTCGCCGTGATCGCTGCAGAAGACGATCATCGTGTCGTCCATGCGGCCGGCCGCCTCCATGAACTCGAACAGCGCGCCGAGCTGGTCGTCGATCTGCTTGACGAGCCCCATATAGACGGGAATGACCGCCTCGCGCACGTGCGGCTCCGAGAAGTTGCGCCCCGCGATCATTTGCTGGAAGCCCTGCTGCACGGGATGGCCGTGCTCGCGCTCGTCGGGGTGCTGCTTGACGGGCAGGATGTCTTCCGCGCCATACAGCGCGTGGTAGGGCGCCGGCGCCACGTAGGGCCAATGCGGCTTGATGTACGAAAGATGCAGGCACCAGGGCGCGTCGCCCTGGGCTTCGATGAACGCCATCGCGCGGCGTGTCATATACGGTGTTTCGGAGTCCGTTTCATCGATGTGGGCCGGCAGGCGGGCGTACTGCATCTCCCAGCCCGAGAGAATCTCGCCGTTCGGTCCCGCTGCGGAGTTGGCGAAGTCGTGCCACGGATTGCCCGAGCGATAGCCCTGCGCGCGCAGATAATCGCAATACGGGCTGTCTTGCGCCGAAGGTCCGGGCCAGCAGCCGTCGTCGCGCTCGAAGGGTTCGAAGCCGAGCTCCATCGCGAGCTGGCCTTGCGGGCTCTCCGGCGAGATGCCGAGCCTCGCCATGGCCGCGACGTCGGCTTCCATGTGCGTCTTGCCGACGAGCGCGGTGCGTATGCCGTTGGGCCGCAAATAGTCGCCGAGGCCTTTTTCGCGTAGCGAGAGCGGCACGAAATTCCAGATCGCGCCGTGGCTCGTCATGTAGCGACCGGTGTAGTACGACATGCGCGACGGCCCGCACACGGGCCCCTGGACATAGGCGTTGCTGAAGCGCACGCCGCGTTGCGCGAGCCGGTCGAGGTTCGGCGTCTGCAGCGTGGGATGCCCGTAGCAGGACAGATAGTCCCAGCGCAATTGATCGGCCATGATGAAAAGCACGTTGCGAACCGTGCCGCTTTGCTGCGCCATACCGTCTCCATAGAATCAAAAAACCAGGGTGTGCGAATGATTTGAAGCTGGGCGCTACAACGGCATGTTCGAATGCCGGATGCGCCCGCGCGCGAGCCACATGATGACGGCCGCGAGCACGAGGATGCCGCCCGCGAGCGCGAGGCCGGGCGCGAAACTATGCGTCGAACGCTTGAGCGAGCCCACGACATAGGGCATCAGACCGCTGCCGATACTGGCCACGGTCGAGAGCATGCCGATGGCGGCCGGGCTCGCGTGGCGGCTGAAATAGCCTTGAGGAATCGTCCAGAAGATCGACTGCGCCGAAAAGCAGCCGAACGTCGCGAGCCCGAACCCGAGCACGATTGCGGCGACGCCGCTGGCCGTCGCCGCGACGAAGAAGCCGCCGCCCGCGACGCATAGCGCGAAGACGACGTGCCAGATGCGCTCGTTCCTGCGGTCCGACGAGCGGCTCATGATGAACATGCCGGCTACGCAGGCCAGCGAGATCGACGCGGACAGCACGCCGATCCAGCCCTTCGAGAGTCCGCGTTCGTCGAGCATGGCGGGCAGCCAGCTCGATGTGGTCACGAGCCCGCAGAACAGGCAGAAGTTGACGAGGCTGAAGACGAGCACCATCGGATGAAAGACGATCTCCACGAGCCGGGGCTTGCGGGCCTGGCCGGCTTCGTGCGCCTGCTCGCGGCCGCTATCCTCGCGCATGGCGCGCGTCAGCCATTCGCGCTCGTGCGGTGCGAGCCAGCGCGCTTCGTCGGGCGTGCTGGACAGGTAGAACAGTCCCACGATCCCGAGCACGATGGCGGGGCTGCCTTCGATCAGGAAGATCCAGCGCCATCCCGCGATGCCGAGCGTGTTATCCATCTGCAGAATGGCCGTCGACAGGAGCGCGGTCACCACGGAGGCCACGGGCGCCGCGAGAATGAAGGTCGCGTTGAAGCGCGCGCGGTATTGCGCCGGAAACCACTGGCCCAGATAGACCATGACACCGGGCACGAGCCCCGCTTCGGCGGCGCCTAGCGCGACGCGCAGCGCGAGAAAGCCCGTCTTGCCGGTGACGAGGCCCATCGCCGTCGCCGCGATCCCCCAGCCGATCGCAATGCACGAGATGACCCGGCGCGCGCCGTAGCGTTCGAGCATGAGATTGCAGGGCAGGCCGAACAAGCCATAGCTCACGTACATGATGCCGACCGCGAGCCCGAAGGTCGCGGCGTCGAAGCCGAGATCGCGGTTCATCGACAACGCGGCGAACGCGATGTTCAGCCGGTCCATCATCGCGAAGAAGTAGACGGCGCACAGGAACCACATGACGCGCCATGCCACCTTGCGGACGATGCGCCGCTCATTGGCCGCGCCGATATCGGACGCGGGCGCGAGGCCGGCGGGATCGGCATTGAGACGCAGGGGCCGTGACGGGCTGCTGCGGGGAACGTTCATGGTGTCTCCGGACAG
>NZ_CAJMZF010000108.1:0-2473 GCF_905220245.1 Paraburkholderia sp. J63
GGAGCAGAGACACATGTCTTCCCAATCTTCCGCACTCTCCGTTTCCCCGGCCGGCGAGCCCGCGGCGCCGCACGGCGCGCAGGCAGCCGGGGCGGTCAATCCGCGCCTGATCCAGGTGTACGACGCCATGCGCGATGCGTTGCGCCGCGTGGTGGTGGAGCAGCAGGTCACGCACCAGGAGTATTGCCAGGGCGTCGAGTTCATGAATCGCGTGGCGGCGGCCGGCGAAGTCAACCTGATCTGCGACTTCATTTTCGAAGCGGCGGTCATGGAGGCGCACTTCGCTTCGTCGAAGGGCACGGCGTTCAACGCCGAGGGGCCGTACTACCTGCCCGGCGCGCCGCGTCTCACGCTGCCCTATGTCGTGCCGATGAAGGGCGAGGTCAGCGGCACGCCGCTGATTTTCTCGGGCACCGTGCGCGATCTGGACGGCAAGCCGCTGCCCGGTGCGCTGATCGAGTTCTGGCATTCGACGGCCGATGGCCTCTACAGCAATATCGACGCCGAAGTGCCCGAGTGGAATTTCCGCGCGCAGTTCGACGCGCTCGAAGACGGAAGCTTCGAAGTCCGTACGATCCTGCCGTGCCCCTACGAAATTTCGAAGACCGGCCCGGTTGGCGAGATGCAGACGGCAATGGGCCGCCACAAGTTCCGCCCGGCGCACTTGCACCTCAAAGTGACTTATCCGGGCAAGGAGCCGCTGACCACGCAGATCTATTTCAACGGCGACCCCTATGTCGAATCCGATGCGGCGAACTGCGTCCACCAGAGCCTCGTGATCGGGCTCGATGACGTCACGGACGCGGCGTCGATCGAGCGCTCCGGTACGGGCGGCCCATACGTGCACGGCCATTTCGATTTCGTGCTGTGCCCGGCGAGCCAGGCACGAAACGCACGGCTCCGTTAATTCACGCCTCAAGAACAGGACAACGAAAGGAAAACTCATGATCAAGCATATTGCGCTGTGGCGCCTGAAACTCGCCGAAGGACAAACCAAAGAAGCCGCCGCTGCAACCATCCATGCGGCCATGCAGGCGCAACTGGGCAAGATTCCGGGGCTCATCGAATCCGAAGCGGGGTTGAACTTCAAGGCCTCGGAGAAGGCCTTCGACGTGGCGATCTACACGGTGTTCACCGACCGCGCGGCGCTCGACGCCTATCACCATCATCCCGTGCACCATGAAACGCGGGCCAAGGTCGATGCGCTCGTGGCAGCCAGTTGTTTCGTCGACTACGAATGCTGATCGCCACATCCATCGCAGGGGAGGAAGCATGAGACAGGGCAGCAGGCCGCGCGCGGAGATCGCGGGCGGCGGCATTGGCGGGTTGACGGCTGCCGCTGCGCTCGCGCAGCGCGGCTGGCAGGTGCGCGTGCACGAGCGCGCGCCGGACCTGCGCGCGTTCGGCGCGGGCATCTACATCTGGGGCAACGGGCTGCGCGTGCTCCAGGCCGTGGGCGCCTATGACGAGGCCGTCGTGGGCGCGCACGAGGGCGAATGGTTCGAAACGCGCGACCATCTGAACCGCACGATGGAGCGTATTCCGATCAACGCGAGCGGCGGCGCGCGGCTCATCACGATCCTGCGCGAGACGCTGATCCGCTCGCTCACCCATGCGTGCGAGCGGGCCGGCGTCGAGATCGTGACGAACTCGCCGGTCTCGTGCGCGAGCGCGGATGGCGTGCTGACGCTGGAGGACGGCACGCGCCTGGACGCGGATCTCGTGGTGGCTTCGGACGGCATCGGCTCGCGCATTCGCGATTCGCTGGACCTGCTCGCGTACCGCGAGACGCTGCGCTACGGCGCGGTCCGCATGCTGATCGGGCGCGACGATGCCGACGTGCCCGCCGGGGACCGCAGCAAATACATCGAGTATTTCTCGGGAACGCGCCGCATTCTCTATACGCCCGCGAGCGCCAGCGACCTCTATATCGCGCTGTGCTGCACGGACGACGATCACGCGGCGCGTCAGGTGCCCGTGGACGCGGCGCTGTGGAAGGCTTCGTTTCCGCATCTGTCCTCGCTGATCGACCGTTTCGCCGACGCGGGGCGCTGGGACTCGTTCGAAGTGGTGCGGCTGCGCCGCTGGGCGCAGGGCCGCGTGGCCGTGATCGGCGACGCCGCGCACGCGATGCCGCCGTATCTGGGCCAGGGCGGCGGCTGCGCGCTCATGAATGCGCTGAGCCTCGCCGTATTCGCCGACGCGCACCGCGACGATCTGGCGGGCGCGCTCGCGCAATGGGAGCTCGCCGAGCGTCCGATGACGGAGCACACGCAGCAGGCCGCGGCCCAGCTCGGTCACATGAACGACTGGCCCGACGAGTTGCGCTCCGAGGTGATGATGTTGACCGGCAAATCCGCGTATCTGGCCGGACAGCGCATGAAGACCGCGTTGCACGTACCGACGGGGACTTGATCGTCGGGCTCTGGCCGTTCCTGAGAGAAAATCAGAAACACGCCGTGCAGGTGCCGAT
>NZ_CAJMZF010000109.1:0-2375 GCF_905220245.1 Paraburkholderia sp. J63
CGCGAGGCCGATGCCGGACGAGCCGCCCGTCACCACCGCAACCTGACCGGTCAAGTCGAGTTGAATCATTTGATCCCCAATGCCTTCATATAAGGCGATTTCCTGCCGGCTGCCTGCACTGCCGTTTGCGGCCTCATTGGCGGCCGATAGTTCAGGCGCTTCGAGAGTTCGTCGGCAGCGTGGCGCACCTTGTCGATCAGGCCGCTGTCGAGCAGTTGCGTGTCGATGCCCGAGCGCGGAATGGTCGTCGTCACCACGGCGGCGATGCGGCCCGTGTCGTTGCGCACCGGCGCCGACACCACCGAAATGCCGCGCTCGAACGACGATTCGCTCACCGCGTAGCCGCGCTCCGCGTCTTCGCGAATGCGTTCGTAAAGCGCCTCGACCGTTTCCGGCGTGGAGGGCGTATAGCGTTCGAGCTGCGGCTCCGGATAGAGCGCGCGCAGATCGTCGAGCGTGAGGTCGCCCATCAGCACCTGGCCGTGCGTCGTGGCATGTGCGGGCAGGCGCGTGCCGACGTTCACCTTCACCGAGCTGAAAATGGGCGCGTGGCTCTGGGCCTTGGCGACGAATACGATGTCGCGTCCGTCACGAATCACGATATGCGTGGTCAGGCCGGTGGCATCGCGCAACGCCTCGATCAGCGGCAGGCCCAGATCGGTCAGTTCGAGCGAGCTCAGATATTCGAAGCCGAGGCGCAGCACGGCCACGCCGAGGCGATAGTTGCGGTCGCGGTCGGCGCGCTCGAGAAAGCCGAGCGATTCGAGCGTCTGCAACAGACGAAACACCGTGGTGCGCGGAATGCCGAGGCGCCGCGACAGTTCGGGCGCGTCGAGCACCGGCTCGCGCGGCGAGAATTCGGTCAGAATGCGCAGGCCCCGTTCCAGACCCGGCACGCGATAGCTCGTGTCGTTGCGATCTGCGTCGGCGTCGGGGGACGCGCTGGCGACGTCGGGTGTCATTCTTTAAGCTCCGTAGTCCTTAGTGTTCTGCGCAGAAGGTATCGAGCAGCGCGTTGTAGGCAGCCGGCTGCTCGATGTAGCCCGCGTGGCCCGCGCGCGGCACGGTCTGAAACGGCGCCTGCGCGACGTGCGCAAGCCGCTCGCAGGCCGGCGGCGGCGTGATCGTGTCTTCGGCGCCCACGGCGACGGCCATCGGCACCTTGCCCACGCAGCGCGCGAGGTCGGCGGCGAGGTCGGCGTTCGCGAGCAGATGCGTGGCCTGCGCATAGCCGTGCGGCACGACGCGCGACATGTTCCAGCGCACCCAGGCGCGCGCTTCGTCGCTCGCGTGCGGCGAAAGCATGTTGGCGCTGCGTTTGTCCGCGAGGCCCTGGGACCCAAGTTCGGCCAGCATCGCGAGGCGCGCGGCGCGCTTTTCCTCGCGCACGGCGGGGTCGGCCGCGCCATAGCCGCCGGCCGGCGAAATCAGCAGCAAGCCGCTCACGCGCGCCGGATGGGCCGCCGCGAACGCACCGGCGATGATCGCGCCCAGCGAATGACCCGCCAGCACGCAGCGCTCGATACCGAGTGCGTCGAGCCAGCCGGCCAGCACGCGCGCATAGTCGGCGGCAACGGGCGATGCGCTCGCGACCGGCGTGGAAGCGCCATAACCGGGCGCATCCCACGCGAGCACGCGGCGCGGGTTCTCCCCTTCGCCCAGCGCCTCGAACTGCTGGACCCACGAAGCCGCCCCGGAGCCGATGCCATGGAGCAGCACGAGCGGCAGTGCCTCGTTACCGCTCTTTCCGGCTGCCTCGCGATAGCTCACGCGCGCCTCGCCCGCCCGCACGTCGCGCGGCGCAAAGCGTGCGAGACGTGTTTCGAGCGCGGCGGCTGATGAGGCGGCGGTGTCGATCGCTTGGGTCATGACTTCGGGTTTCCGTTGGGATTTCGTGGGTTGCTGCACGGCCTTACTTCGCTTCGCGCTTGATCTTCGCGAGCGGCGAATCGGGCGGGTACGTCGGCGTCACGGGCCTGGGCGAGCCGAGCATCACGCACATCAGCGCGTCTTCCTCGCCCACGTTGATTTCCGTGCGGTACACGCCCGGCGGCACCGAGATCAGGTCGCGCTCGCCGAGCACGGCTTCCCACGTCTCGCCGTCCTTCTCGCAGATCACCTTCATCTTGCCGCGCAGCACGAAGAAAATTTCTTCGACGTCCATATGAATGTGGCTCGGGCCGATGTTGCCGGCCGGAATCACCATGGTCGAGAACGTGAAGCCGCCCGCGGGCACGGTGTTCGTGTCCTTCGCCACGCCGGTGCCGCCCGTGCCCACGTAGCGCATCTGCGCGCGGCGGTACTTGGGGTCGTAGTCGGCCTGGAACTTCAGGGCGTCCCAGTCGTAGCGGCGCGTTTCATAGCGCGCCACGCGG
>NZ_CAJMZF010000110.1:0-2375 GCF_905220245.1 Paraburkholderia sp. J63
TTGGGCATCACCGGCAGGCGCTCCAGCACCACGAACGCCGACGGCACCATGTACCCCGGCAGCCTGCCCTCCAGCCCACGACGCAGCGCCGCCACACTGATTTCGTGCGTGCCGTCGCCCGACACATACCCCACCAGACGCCGGCCTTCGCCCACGCCCCTGAGTTCCGCCGCCGCCTGCCTCACGCCTTCCACCTGGCGCAGCGCCGCCTCGATCTCCCCCAGCTCGATGCGGAAACCGCGCAGCTTCACCTGCTGGTCGATCCGCCCCAGGAAGTCGATCGTCCCGTCTTCGCGACGCCGGCACAGGTCGCCCGTGCGGTACAGCCGCGCGCCGTCATCACGGAACGGATCGGGGATGAACTTCTCCGCCGTCTGCCCCGGACGACCCAGATACCCGCGCGCCAGCGTCGCCCCGCCGATGCACAGCTCGCCGAGCGCCCCCACCGGCACTTCGTTGCCCGCGTCGTCCATCACGTACGCCACCCGCGACGCGTATGGCACCCCGATCGACACGATCGCCTGCTCCACGTCCGGGGCCTGCGTATGCCGGTACAGGCACGCCACCGTCGTCTCCGTCGGGCCGTAGAGGTTGTCCAGCCGGATCGACGCCAGCGGCCCCTCGCGCCACTGCCGCAGCGCGTCGCCGGGCAGCCCCTCGCCGCCCACCGTGATCTGCCGCAGCGACGCGAGCCGTTCGCGCGACGGCGGCTCGCGTAGCCACTGCTGCCAGTACGCCGTCGGGATCCGCGAGAACGTCACCTTGCCTTCGGCCAGATGCCGGCTCGTCGTCTCCAGGTCCCAGAGCTGGGGCCCGCGCATCTCCACCTGGCCGCCCTGCATCAGCGCGGGCAGCATCTCGTGCAGCGCCACGTCGAAGTTGATCGTCGACGACTGCAGCTGACGGTCCGACGACGTGATCCCGTAGGTCGCGATGAAGTCTTCCAGGTGCAGGCCCAGCGCGCGATGGCTGATCGCCACGCCCTTGGGCCGCCCCGTCGAGCCCGACGTGTAGATCACGTAGGCCAGTTGCTCCGGATGTACCTGTACCTCGAACGGCGCGTCGCTCTCCTGAGCCACGTCCGCGATGTCGATCACCTCGCAGCCCGCGAGCAGCCCCGCGAGCCGCGACGCCGTCGCGCCGTCCGCGATCACGCGGCGCACGCCCGCGTCTTCCATCATCATCGCCAGGCGCTCGGCCGGATACTCCGGGTCCAGCGGCACGAACGCCGCGCCCGACTTGAGCACGCCCAGCAGTGCCGCGATCACGCCCGCCGAGCGCGTCAGGCACAGGCCGATGCGTTCGTCACGCAGGGCCGTGCCCGTGCTCGTGTCCGGCAATGCCAGCCGACGCGCGATCCGGTTCGCCCAGCCTTCCAGTTCGCCATAGCTGAGCCGCTCGCCCTCGCAGTGCACCGCCTCCGCGTCCGCACGCATCTGCGCCTGCTGCGCGATGCGCCGCATCACCGGCTCGAACGGCCGCGACGGCGGCTGCGTGTGCCAGTCGCCTTCCACAGCCAGTGCGATCGCGCCCAGCGGCAGGGTCTCTTGCGTCGATTCCTCTCCAGCAATCTGCCCCAGAATCTCCACGTAATGGCCGAGCATGCGCGACACCACCGCCTCGTCCAGCACGTCGCGCGCATAACCCAGCGACACCGCGATCGAGTCCCCATCGGCCACGTTGAGCACCAGATCAAAGCGCGCCGTCTGCGCCTCGCCCGCCACGCCGTGGATCGTCAGCCCCGGCAGCGTCACCGCCCCGCGGCCCGCGCCCGCGTAGTTGAACATCGCCTGGAACAGCGGCGTGTGGCTCAGGCTGCGCGCCGGCTGCAGCGCATCCACCAGCCGCGCGAACGGCAGGTCCTGGTGCGCCTGCGCCTCCACCACGCGGTCGCGCACCTGCGCGAGCAGCGCGCCGAAGTCGTGCACGCCGGCCAGTTCCGTGCGGATCACCAGCGTGTTCACGAAGAAGCCGATCAGCCCCTCCGTCTCCAGCCGGTCGCGCCCCGCCGCCGGCACGCCCACGCGGATATCCTTCTGCCCGCTGTAGCGCGCGAGCAGCAGGTCGTAGGCAGCGAGCAGCGTCATGAACAGCGTCGCGCCGTGACGTTGCGAGAGCCGGCGCAGCGCCGCCGAGAGCGCGGGCGTGAGCCGCGTGTCCACGCGCCCGCCTTCGGCGCTGCGCAGCCCCGTGCGCTTGCGCGCGAGCGGCAGCTCCAGCACCGGGTGCTCGGTGCCCAGGCGCGCGCGCCAGTAGCCGAGCTGCGTCTCGATGGCCGCCTCGTCGAGCCATTCGCGCTGCCACAGCGCGTAGTCGCCGTACTGGATCGGCAGCGGCGCGAGCGCGGGCTCGGCGCCGCGGCAGCATGCTTCGTA
>NZ_CAJMZF010000111.1:0-2339 GCF_905220245.1 Paraburkholderia sp. J63
GGCCGCCAAGTAAGAACAGCCAGTGACGGATGCGGACGCGGGTGGCATCAACCGCCAGAGCTTCGGGCGAAATTGGCGCGGGCTGTTGATGGCCGTTCGTGCGTTTGGATTTGGTGTTTGATCGCGTAGCGAGCGAGGCTTCCGCCTTGATAGCGGAGGGGGCGTGCTGGTGTGAAATCCGAAGAGACATGTTCGTGTGCCGGAAAGCCGGGAAGCGCTATCGCGTACCCGCAGGTTAGTCAACCGGCACACCCGAACAAGGTGTGGACATCCAAGGTGCACCGGAACATAGCATTCGCCTGATGAACTTCAGGTAATGCCGAGTTCCTCGCTGAACTGGAGGTCCGTAAATATCAGATTTACCAACTCGGGACTACATCTGCCTGTCTGCGCTGTGGCCCAGGCACTTCCGAGAATCCCCCTACACCGGGGGCCGTAAAAACCAGTTTACAAACTCGGGGCTGGTGGAAGCGTCTGCTACCCCAGCAAGTTCCATCGTACAGTGTCTCGGAACGGATGCCAAGAGATGCATGCGGCCTCAAGCATTAACAACATTCAGCACGGCAATTTTCTCTGCGTCTGCGTTAGTCAACATGTCGAGTCGCTCTCCGAGAAGGCGCCAAGCCTCGGCCATTTCGTGTTGATAGGAATGCTGGAGATAGACGCGATCCAGCTTGTCGGACCGGGCGTGGTTAAGGCAGCGATGGATGATGCTTTCGGCGACGCCGAGAGACTGCATCAGCGTCCCGGCGCTTCGGCGTAGGTCATGACACTTCCATTGCCCACCTTCAAGCACCAGCGCATCAATCAGATCGGTCCGGCCTTTGATCGCCTGGCCATCGGCTCGCTGCCGATCGGCAATGGCCTTGCCGACCGTCTGCTTGTTCATCGGTACGAGGCAATCTCTCGCTGACGGAAATACGAAGTCGCTGCGGTCTGCTTCTGCCAATTCGCTGCGTGTGGCCCATAGGGCGGAAAACTGCCGATGCGCGAAGTCGGAAAGATGTACATCGAGCGGCGTTGCCGATTTCGCGCTCTCGGCGGGGATGTGCCAGATGCGCCGATCCAGATCCACGTCTGGCCAACGGGCCACGGTCGTTTCCCCAATGCGTGAGCCGACGGACAGCATGATCCAGATGGCGCTTTGTAACGCTGGAGACAGGCCGGAGCGTGGCAACCGAGTGGCGAGTTGACGAATCTCCGGTACCGTAAGCACGCGATCCCGTTCGTTGTCTCGCACCGGGTCGTAGTCACCGCTCACGATTTCTTCCGGCTTGATGGCCAGAACATCGCTGTTCGCAAGTAGGCGCTTCCACGGTTGGTTCTGGTCCCCCCATCGGAACATTTGCTTCAGGTCTACCAGCAGAGCGGTTGCCTGCCGATTCGTGCCGGTATCCGAGATGTTGGTGAGGATGGGGCGAAGGTCGGACGCGTACAGATCGGTAAGCAGCTTCCCGCCGATCTTGTTCAGGACGAACTTCTCAAACGTCCGGGTGATTTCCGCTCCACCGTCCTTTCTGCCGCGTTTCCCGCGCTTCACTCTCACGGTGGGGAGCCATGCGTCGTATAGGTCACGAACCGTCCTGGCTTCGGCCTTGCGTGCGGCAGCGTCGGCGTCTTGTTCGCGCCGGGCTGCCTCGCGATGTTCGTTGGGGTCGATGCCATCGGCCACGAGAAGCCGCGCGATGTCGCGATGCTTTCGAATATCGAGCAAACTGACGGAAGGCCATGTTCCGACAGCCGTATCTCTGGTTTTGGCTTGCCAGCGATAGCGATACCAGAAGGTCACACTGACGCCTTCACCAGCCTTGCGAACGCGGCCCCAAAGTCCGCCTTCGTCGCGGACGGTGGAACCGATGTCGGCGGGGCCGAGAGCCTGAAGTTGTTTAACCGTTAGTTTCGCCAATCTTTGACCCCAACATTGACCCCAACAAATTTCAAGGATGGGGCAGGATGCAACCCCAATAAAACCGGATGCTTAAATCTACCACACCCGCGTCAGAAAAGGGACTTCAGGGTATTTTTGAGATTCTTCGGGATGAAAGCGGTGTTGTATGAAATTGATTTGGGATCAGAGGGTCGTAGGTTCGAATCCTATCGCTCGACCAGGAAAATCAAGGACTTACGGTGTCATGCCGTAAGTCCTTTTTCTTTTTCCGCGTCCTGTTACCGTCTTGTTACCGGAAAATAGTTGGAACGGCCCCGTACAGCACGGACTTGATCGAACGTTCGCGGCAATTGCACCGGCCGCGTCACATTGTCAGCTCCGGCGAGTCGGGTGTTTTGTTTCGCCCCAGAAGCATGGGTGTACCTCGATAGAGCGACCATTGCCAATCTTC
>NZ_CAJMZF010000112.1:0-2123 GCF_905220245.1 Paraburkholderia sp. J63
CCGCTCGATTTCTTTCAAAATGCTGTTACGCACCGCGGAGTCGCGCTCGGCAAGCGGCTGCGAAAAGAAAGCTTGAGTGTTCGACATAAAGCGTCCGTGACGATGTGAGAGGAATGGCCCTTACCGCTTGAGACCCCGCCCCGCCTGGGTTTCCCGCCGTTGGGGACGGTGGCGGTTGACGGCTCTATTCTTGTCGTTCGGATTTATGGTCGATGTATGAATTCAGACGCGTTCTTTTCCTTTTCCGCCATCGGCGTCCATTTTTCACAAGTGAGCCGGCGCGCTAACCATAGGTGGAATGGTTTCCGATCCGAACAATCGTCATACCTTATTCGCGGTGAATGGAAATGGCCCTGGCGCCGCCACGTTTCGCGAATGCCTTGGGCGCATTTCTGGCTTGCCCCACCCGTATTTTTGTCCGGCTTGAATTAGGGTTTAGCCGCATGGCACACTCGACGTGCCAGATTCCAGAATTGCGGTAGCCTGGCCCGGGTTCCCGGCCCATGGCCCCAGAATGAAAGGAATCGTCCCCTCATGTTGCCCGACCGCTCGGCGTCGCTAGCGCATTTCGCGTTCATGCCGCTGCCCAACTTCACGATGATCGCGTTTACCAACGCCATCGAAGTCCTTCGCATGGCTAACTACCTGAGCGGGCAACCGCTATACCGGTGGTCGATCATCAGCCCCCAGGGCGGCCAGGTTACGGCAAGCAACGGACTCGCCATCGACACCGGCCCCGCCGAATGCGTGGGCCAGCCCGACATCGTGTTCGTGTGCGGGGGCGTCGACGTGCAGCGCGTCACCACGGCCGAACATCTTTCCGCGCTGCGCCGCTTCGCGCGCATGGGCATCGCGCTCGGCAGCCTGTGCACTGGCACCTACGCGCTCGCCAAGGCGGGCCTGCTGGCCGGCTATGCGTGCGCGATCCATTGGGAGAACATGTCGGCGCTGAAGGAGGAATTTCCGTCCACGCGCTTTCTCAAAGAGCTCTTCGTGATCGACCGCGACCGCGTGACCTGCACGGGCGGCGTGGCGCCGCTCGACATGATGCTCAACCTGATCACGACGCGCGTGGGCACCGCGCGCGTCACGCAGATCGCCGAGCAGTTCGTGGTCGAGCACGTACGCGATACCAGCGCGCAGCAGCGCATGCCGCTCGTCGCGCGGCTTGGCTCGGCGAACAAGTCGCTGTTCGAAGTCATCGCGCTGATGGAGAACAACATCGAGGAACCGCTCTCGCGAGAAGAGCTCGCGCGGCTCGCGAATATGTCGCAACGGCAGTTGCAGCGGTTATTTCATGAGCATCTTGGGATGACGCCGACGCATTACTATTTGACGTTGCGGTTGCGGCGGGCGCGCGAGCTGTTGTTGCAGACCGATATGTCGATTATGCAGATTACGATGGCTTGCGGGTTTCAGTCGGCGTGTCACTTCAGCAAGAGCTATCGTGATGCGTTTGGGAATGCGCCTACCGGTGAGCGGCGCAAGCGGATCGCGCCGCTTTCTGGGGCTGATGCGCCGACTTTGGTGGTTGCGCCTTCGTCATTGTCGACGCATTGAGGTTTTTTGCGGGGTTTTTGGGTTTTTTCGTGTTTCCTTGTGTTCGTGGTGGTCTGCCAGGGTTGCCCCTGTGCGGGGCGGCACCTACTTTCTTTGCGGCGGCAAAGAAAGTAGGCAAAGAAAGCCGCTCACACCGCCAGTGTGACGCAGTCCACAAACTGCCGTTCAGGGGGAAAGGTATAGGAGCGTCTGTCGCTTCGCACCACCAGACGAAGTGACAAGGCACTCGCACATCCGGCGGCGCTACGCGCGCCGTGGGGCATAACCCCAAACCAGTGGGGTGCATGTGCCTTCGCTGGTTTGTGCAGCACGTCTGGTTTCCCATGTAGACCCGACCGCTGCGCGCGTAGCGAGCAGCGGGATGAATGAGTCCTTTGTCACTGGGTGGTATGGTGCGAGATGGCAGACGCGCCTATACCATTCCCCTTAAACGGCTGTTTGTGGACTTCGTCACACTGGCGGTTTGAGCGGCTTTCTTTGCCTACTTTCTTTGCCGCCGCAAAGAAAGTAGGTGCCGCCCCGCACAGGGGCAACCCTGGCATACCACCACGAAAACAAGGAAA
>NZ_CAJMZF010000113.1:0-1993 GCF_905220245.1 Paraburkholderia sp. J63
AGCCTGAGCAAACTCCTGGGTGAGCAGATCGAGCGACCAGGCGTCGGAGACGATGTGATGCATCGCGAAGTGGAGCACGTGCGAATCGGGCGCGAGGCGCACGAGCGTCACGCGCAGCAGCGCGTCGCACGTGAGGTCGAACGGGCGCAGCGAGAGGTCGCGCAGCAGCGGTTTGATATTTGCTTCGGCATCCGGATCAAGCTCGCATTGCTGCCAGTCGTAGCGCGTCTCGCCCACGATCTGCCAGGCCACGCCGTCGTGTTCCTCGAAGCGGGTGCGCAGCACCTCGTGCCGCGCGACCACGCAGTCGATCGCCGCACGCAGCGCGCCGATATCGAGCGCGCCGTCCAGACGCGTCGCGCCGACCGTGTTGTATGCCGCGCTGGCGCTGTCGAGCTTCCACAGGAACCACAGACGCTCTTGCGCATGGGAAAGCGGTATGCGCGCCATGCCACGCGAATGCGCTGGAATGGGCGCACGCGCGAGCGCATCGGCATCGGCATCGGCGCCGGGCAACGCGGGCGCGAGGCGCGCGATGGTCGGATGCGAGAACAGCAACGCGAGCGGCGCGGCGATGCCGAGGCGCTGCTTCAGACGCGACGCGACCTGCATCACCATCAGCGAATGGCCGCCCAGCTCGAAGAAATTGTCGTGACGGCCGATGCGGTCGAGGTCGAGCACCTGCGCCCAGATGCCTGCCAGCGCGATTTCGCGCGCGCCTTGCGGCGCCTCGATCTCGCGCGCCTCGTCGGCGGCGGCTTCGGGCAGCGCGCGCCGGTCCACCTTGCCGTTCGGATTGAGCGGCAGCGCATCGAGCACGACGATCGCCGCGGGCACCATGTATTCCGGCAACGCGGCTGCGAGCGCGGCGCGCAAGGCCTGCGCATCGAGCATGCGGCCGGGCTGCGCCGACACATAGGCGACGATGCGCGCGCCGCCGGGCCGCGCTTCGGCGATGGCGATGGCCTCGCGCACGTCGGGCTGCGCGAGCAACTGGGCGTCGATCTCGCCCAGTTCGACGCGAAAGCCGCGCACTTTCACCTGATGATCGATGCGGCCCATGTATTCGAGCTCGCCTTGCGCGTTCCAGCGCGCGAGGTCGCCGGTGCGGTACAGGCGGCCGCCGTTGGCGTCGAAGGGGTCGGGCACGAAGCGATCGGCGGTGAGGCCCGGACGATTCAGGTAGCCGCGCGCGAGCAGTTCGCCGCCGATGCAAAGCTCGCCAATCGCGCCGCGCGACACGGGGCTCAGCGACGCATCGAGCAAGTGGATCCGGCGGCCGCCGAGCGGCTGGCCGATCGGCACCGTCGCGAGGCGGCCGTCCGCGTCCGCCGTGGTGCGGCACGCGTAGGCGGTGGCCGTGACGGCGGCTTCGGTCGGGCCGTAGGTGTTCGCGAGCGCGATCGACGACGTCGGCAGACGCTGCCACAGATGCAGCGTCTGCGCGGACATCGCTTCGCCGCCCGCATGGATGCGCCGCAGGCCGCCGAGGTCGGGCAGGCTGCCGTTCTCGAGATCCTGGACGAGCAATTGCCAGTAGGCGGTCGTGACGTCGGCGACCGTGACGCCGTGGCGGACGATCTGCTCGCGGAACGTCGCGCTGTCCCACAGCGCCGGGCCGCGCAGCACGACGCGCGCGCCGGTCGTCAGCGCCGGGAAAAGCTGCTCGACGAAGCCGTCGAAGTTGAGCGTCGAGAATTGCAGCACGCGGTCGCCGGGTTCGAGGCCGAACATGTCGACCGCGACCTCGACGTGGCGCGTGAATGCGCGATGTGGCAAGCCGACGCCTTTGGGGCGGCCGGTCGAGCCGGAGGTGTAGATCACGTAGGCGAGCGTGTCGTCGTGGATCGTTGCTGCCGGTGCGGTGGAGGGTTCGGTTGATACGTCCAGGGTGTCCAGATCGACCACTTGTAGTTGTGCCGGCACCGGTAGCTGGTCGTGCAACGCCGTCTGCGTGAGCAGCAGCGCGATGCCGCTGTCCTCCATCATGTAC
>NZ_CAJMZF010000114.1:0-1853 GCF_905220245.1 Paraburkholderia sp. J63
GTGCGCCCAGCATGGGCGCACTCTAGTGGGTGCAAGTCCCACCGCAAGTTGATCACAGCGAGCGAAGCGAAGCGCAACTGCATGAGGGTGACCGAGTGTGGGGAGGAAGCGTGGAGCGAAACTGCGAGCCGATGAACAAGAACCGGATAGAAGGCGTTGCCGAGCAGGGCGAGCGGGCCAGAAACCGCGAAGCTCTCGTGATCAAGGCGAGGTGACGTAGATCCGGCGGTTGTGCAGCGAAGGAGTGCGTTCTTACCTGGGGAGATCTCGCCTCATGCCTGAAAGGGCAACGGCGTCGAGCCGGAGCGAGAAGTCAGCAGAGGGCGTAGTAGTCACAGGACAGGCCGGTGAGGCTGAAGCTGGTGACGAAGGCCCGAACGGGAAGGAGTGTCCAGCGTCATGTCGATGCGGCAGGCAATGCGTCAGATGCCCGTGCAAGCGGGGCGAGCAGGAGTCACGCACGGTGAAGCCGTGTCTATGCCTGTGAGCGACGAAGCCTGTTGCCCGCGAGATGAATCCGGGGACGCGGGGTCAACGCTGCTGGAAGCGGCGCTGACGAGAGAGAACCTGAAGCGGGCGTTCAAACGGGTACGGGCCAACAAAGGCGCTGCTGGCGTGGACGGACTGGACATTGACCAGACGGCGCGTCATCTGGTGACGGCGTGGCCTGCGATCCGTGAACAACTGCTGGAGGGGACGTACTGGCCCAGTCCGGTACGACGGGTGACGATTCCGAAGCCGGACGGAGGCGAGCGCGAGCTGGGCATCCCGACGGTGACGGACCGGCTGATCCAGCAGGCACTGCTGCAGGTCTTGCAGCCGGTTCTGGACCCGAGCTTCAGCGAGCACAGCTACGGCTTCCGGCCGGGACGGCGTGCGCATGACGCGGTGCTTGCCGCGCAATCGTACGTGCAGTCGGGCCGCCGAATCGTAGTGGACGTTGATCTGGAGAAGTTCTTCGACCGGGTCAACCACGACATCCTGATTGACCGCCTGCAGAAACGCATCGGCGACGCTGGCGTGATCCGGCTGATCCGGGCCTATCTGAACAGCGGCATCATGGATGACGGTGTGGTTCAGCAGCGGGATCAGGGCACGCCGCAGGGTGGGCCGCTATCCCCACTACTGGCCAATGTGCTGCTCGATGAAGTGGATAAGGAGCTGGAGCGGCGGGGTCACTGCTTCGCGCGCTATGCCGACGACGCGAATGTCTATGTTCGCAGTCGTCGCGCGGGCGAGCGGGTGATGGCACTGCTGCGACGCCTGTATGGCCGGCTGCGGCTGAAGGTCAACGAGACCAAAAGCGCGGTGGCGAGTGTGTTCGGTCGCAAGTTTCTGGGCTACAGCCTGTGGGTGGCTGCGGGTGGGGTGGTCAAGCGCAAGGTGGCGGCCAAACCGCTGCTGGCGTTCAAACACCGCATCCGTGAACTGACCCGCCGCTCAGGCGGGCGCAGCATGCGGGACGTGGTGGAACGGTTACGGCCTTATGTGTTGGGATGGAAGGCGTACTTCCGGCTGGCGCAAACGCCCGGAGTGTGGTTGGCACTGGACGAGTGGCTGCGTCACCGGCTGCGTGCCATCCAGCTTAAACACTGGCGCCGTGGCACGACCATTTACCGGGAGCTGTGTGCGCTGGGGGCGCCGGATGACGTTGCGCGACAGGTGGCGGCCAACAGTCGCTGCTGGTGGCGCAATAGTGGACGGCTACTCAACAGCGTGCTGACGATCGCTCACTTCGACCGGCTGGGTGTCGCTCGACTCTCATAACCTCAACTTCCCGAACCGCCCGGTGCGGACCCGCATGCCGGGTGGTGTGGCAGGGGTACGGCCTCTTGGCCGTCCCCTATGCCGAT
>NZ_CAJMZF010000115.1:0-1852 GCF_905220245.1 Paraburkholderia sp. J63
TTATTCCACCGTCACCGACTTAGCCAGATTACGCGGCTTGTCCACATCGGTACCGCGCGTGCACGCCGTGTGATACGCGAGCAGCTGCAGCGGTACCACATGCAGGATCGGCGAGAGCTGACCATAGTGCTCCGGCATCCGGATCACATGAATACCCTCCTCGCTCGCGATATGCGTATCCGCATCGGCGAACACATAGAGATGACCGCCGCGCGCACGCACTTCCTGCATGTTCGACTTGAGCTTCTCCAGCAGCGCGTCGTTGGGCGCCACCGTCACCACCGGCATCGCCTCCGTCACGAGCGCGAGCGGCCCGTGCTTGAGTTCGCCCGCCGGATAGGCCTCGGCGTGGATGTACGAGATCTCCTTGAGCTTGAGCGCGCCTTCGAGCGCGATCGGATAGTGCAGCCCGCGCCCGAGGAACAGCGCGTTTTCCTTGCGCGCAAACTCCTGCGCCCACGCGATGATCTGCGGCTCCAGCGCCAGCACGCCATTGAGCGCCGCCGGCAGGTGACGCAGCTCCGTCAGGTACGCCGCTTCCTGCTCCGCATTCACGTGGCCGCGCAGCTTGCCCAGCGTCACCGCGAGAATGAAGAGACCCACGAGCTGCGTCGTGAACGCCTTCGTCGACGCCACGCCAATCTCGCGTCCCGCATGCGTGAGGAACTTGAGTTCCGTGAGCCGCACCATCGCGCTCGTCGCGACGTTGCAGACCGCGAGCGTGTGCTCCATGCCCAGCGACTGCGCGTGCTTGAGCGCCGCGAGCGTGTCGGCGGTTTCGCCAGACTGCGAGATCGTCACCACGAGCGAGCGCGGATTGGGCACCGACTCGCGATAGCGGTACTCGCTCGCGATCTCGACTTCGGTGCGGATCTTCGCGACCGATTCGAGCCAGTACTTCGCGGTCAGCCCCGCGTAGTAGCTCGTGCCGCACGCGAGAATGAGAATGCTGTCGATGCCGCGGAACACCTCGCCCGCGTTCTCGCCGAACTGCACGGGATCGAAGGCGACGTCGGCCGGAATCGTGTCCGAGATCGCGCGCGGCTGCTCGAAGATCTCCTTCTGCATGTAGTGGCGATACGGCCCGAGCTCGACCGCGCCGCTATAGGCCTGCACGTCGCGCGCCGCGCGCTGGACTTCGTTGCCGTGGCGGTCGGCGATGCGCACGCCTTCGAGCGTGATTTCGCAGACGTCGCCCTCTTCCAGATAGCTGATGCGGTTCGCGCTGCCCGCGATGGCAAGCGCGTCCGAGGCGATGAAGTTGCCACCATCGCCATGGCCCACCACGAGCGGCGAGCCCGCGCGCGCGCCCACCACCGTGTGCGGCTGGTCCTTGTGCACGACGCCGATCGCATACGCGCCCGAGAGCTGCTGCACGGCTTCGCGCACGGCCGCGAACAGGTCGCCCTTATAGAGGCTGTGGATCAGGTGCGCGATGACTTCGGTATCGGTCTGCGAGACGAACTCGTAGCCCTGGCCGCGCAGCGTCTCGCGCAGCGACTCGTAGTTCTCGATGATGCCGTTGTGCACGATCGCGAGCGCGTTGCGCGAGAAGATCGGGTGCGCGTTGTTCACCGTGGGCGCGCCGTGCGTGGCCCAGCGCGTGTGCGCGATGCCCGTGACGCCCTCGAAGTGCGCCTCGCGCACCTGCTCGTCGAGTTCGGCCACGCGCGCGACGCTGCGCACGCGCTGCGGGCCTTCTGCCGTGACGATGGCCACGCCGCACGAGTCGTAGCCGCGGTATTCGAGCCGCCGCAGGCCTTCGATGAGAACGGGAACGATATTACGCTGCGCTACTGCGCCGACGATGCCGCACATGGAGTTCGATCCTTTGCAATGAGAGGCGGGGCGC
>NZ_CAJMZF010000116.1:0-1648 GCF_905220245.1 Paraburkholderia sp. J63
CGGCAAGATCGATCGCGCGGCGTTGCCGGAGCCCGAAGACATCGGCGATTCCGACTGCTTCGTCGCGCCCGCAGGCGAGCTCGAAAGCATGCTCGCCGGTATTTGGGCGGACGTGCTCGGCATCGAGCGCATTGGTCGCCATGACAATTTCTTCGAGCGCGGCGGCGATTCGATCCGCTGCCTGAAGGCGGTCGCCGCGATCCAGCGCGCGGGCATCGACATCACGCCGCGCCTGATGTTCGAGCACCAGGACGTTGCGGCGCTCGCGCAGGCGCTCGGCGAACACGGCACCACGGCCGCGCCAACGTTCGTCGCGCTGGCCGCCGAGGCGCGTAACGCACTGCCGCTCTCGTTCGCGCAGCAGCGGCTATGGTTCCTGTGGAATCTGCAGCCCGAGAGCAGCGCCTATCACGTCACGGGCGCGATGCGCCTCAAGGGGACGCTCGATGCGAGCGCGCTGCGCGCCAGTTTCGATGCGCTCGTCCAGCGGCACGAATCCTTGCGGACCACCTTCGCTGCGGGCGCCGACGGGCATGCCACGCAGAACATCCACGCCAACGCGCACTACGACTATCGGACGTTCGATGCGGCCCGCTCGGGCGACGGCGCGCAAGTGACCGAAGCGACCGAAGCATGGGCCGCGGCACTCGCGGCGCAGCCGTTCGACCTGACGACGGGGCCGCTGCTGCGCGTGGGCGTGGCGCGCGTGGCGGCCGATGAACATGTGCTCGTGGTGGTCATGCATCACATCGTCTCGGATGGCTGGTCGATGGGCGTGCTGCTGCGCGAGTTCGTCGAGGGCTATCGCGCACGCGTGAGCGGCGAATCGGTCGCGCAGAGCGATCTGCCGATCCAGTACGCCGACTACGCGGTGTGGCAGCGCCGCTGGCTCGCGGACGGCGAGCAGGAACGACAGCTTGCTTACTGGCGCGCGACGCTCGGCGGCGAACAGCCGGTGCTGGCCTTGCCGGCGGATCGTCCGCGCCAGGCCCTCGGTGCGTGGCGCGCGGCGAGCGAGACGGTCCCGTTGCCGCAAGCGCTGGCCGAAGCGCTCCAGCGCGTCGCGCGCGAGCGCAATGCGACGTTGTTCACCGTGCTGCTCGCCGCGTTCGACGCATTGCTGCATCGTTATACGGGCGAGACCGATATCCGCATCGGCGTGCCGGTCGCGAACCGAAATCGTGTGGAGACCGAAGGATTGATCGGGTTCTTCGTCAACACGCAGGTTTTGAAGGCCGAACTCGAAGGCCGCACGACGCTGGCCGCGCTGCTCGACCAGGTGAAGACGCGCGCGTTCGAAGCGCAGGCGCATCAGGATCTGCCGTTCGACGTGCTCGTCGATGCACTGCAGCCCGAACGCAGCCTGAGCCACACGCCGCTCTTCCAGGTGGCATTCAATCATCAGCGCAATGACTATCAGGCCGCGGATACGCTGGAAGGGCTGACCGTCGAGCGCTATCGCGTGGGAGACGGGGCCGCACAGTTCGAACTCACGGTCAACACGCAGGAATTGCCCGATGGCACGCTGAACGTGAGCCTGCGCTACGCGCGCGAACTCTTCGACGCCGAAACGATGGCGCGCTTCGGCCGCCATTACGTGCGCATGCTCGAAGCGCTCACGGGCGATCTGGAGCGCAGCATCGACGCG
>NZ_CAJMZF010000117.1:0-1576 GCF_905220245.1 Paraburkholderia sp. J63
ACGGTGGAAGCGTGGCGTGCCTCGTTCTCGAAAAGCGCGCGGTAAGCGAGGCACGGATCGAACGCAATACATCGGCAAACCCGGTGTGGATACGCGACATCTGGCGCGCGAAAACACCAACAGCTTCCTGTGCCGCGAGCTGCGGCTCGCTCGCAAAGAGGCAGAATCAACCCCCGTCGCACTCAGAAAGCTCGGCAGTAGACAAATCATGACAAGACTTATGAAGGCAGCCCGGATGCACCACGTCGGAGAACCGATGGTGATAGAAGACATTCCGGTGCCGGAAGTTCGCCCCACCGACGTGCTCGTCAAGGTCAAGTCGTGCAACATCGTGCCGAATCTCGGCAATGTGCTCGCCAACTGGACCACCTGGTTTCCCAACCTTCCGCTGCCGAAGCTGCCTGCGATCTTCGGACTGGATGCAAGCGGCGTGATTGAACAGGTCGGCTCGCAGGTTCACGCGTGGAAGCCGGGTGACCGCATCTATGTCAATCCGGCTCGCTACTGCGGTGGCTGCCGTGCCTGTCGCTCCGGCAACACGACTTCGTGCCCGTATTACACGTTCAACGGCTACTTCGGTTTCAGCGAACGATCGCAGACCATGTTCGACGACTATCCCTATGGGGGTCTGTGCGAGTACATGACGGCGCCGCAATACAGTCTCGTGAAGTTGCCCGATAATCTCGGCTTCGAAGCGGCGTCGCGCTTCGGCTATATCGGAACCGGCTACCGCGCGCTGCGTCGAGCGAACGTTGGTCCTGGCACCACTATGCTGATCAATGGCATCAGTGGCACGTTGGGTCTCGGAACGGCCATTTTTGCGCTCGGCCTGGGCGCGAGAAAGGTTCTCGGCACGGGGCGCAACCTGGAACTGCTGAAGCGGGTACAGGCGATCTCGCCCGAGCGGATCGAGATCCATCAACTCGGTGATCTTCCGACTGACGCCTGGGCGAAGGAACTGACGGATGGACTGGGCGTGGATGTCGTCATCGACGCGCTGGGTCCGGGCGCTCCGCAGTCGACGATGCTCGAGGCACTCGCTGCGCTTCGCCGTGGTGGCGTTCAGGTCAACGTCGGCGCTGTTGCCGGTGACGTACCCATCGATCTTCACTATCTGATGGACAACGATATCCAGCTGCAGGGTTCGGTGTGGTTCACCGCGGGACAAGGGCAGGAAATGGCCGATCTCGTCGAAGCCGGCGCTGTCGACATGTCGGTTTTCGAACATCGTCGTTATCCTCTCTCGAAGATCAATACGGCGCTTGCCGGCATCGAAAACCGGGACGGCGGCTTCAGCAACTACTGTATCTGCCCGTAAGCGGCAATCCCCGCGGCGCGCATCGCGCCGTTTCCTCGCAATCCCTGCTCACATTCCTCCGCTATGGTGCTCTCCTCATCTCAAGCGCAGGTTTCCGTGCGTCTACCTTATAAGCGACCATGAAAGTCCTTGTGCCAGTCAAACGCGTAGTCGATTACAACGTGAAGGTTCGTGTGAAGTCGGATGGCACGGGCGTCGACATTGCCAACGTGAAGATGTCGATGAACCCGTTCGATGAAATCGCCGTGGAAGAGGCGG
>NZ_CAJMZF010000118.1:0-1532 GCF_905220245.1 Paraburkholderia sp. J63
GTGATAATCATTGAAAGGCCTCCTGGCCGCCCAAAGAAGGGGCGGCCAGGGTCTACAGTTGAGATGCCATGCTCAACCGACCCGTTCAGGAGGCTGAAATGAAGTATAGCGGCATCGATCTGCACTCGAATAACGCCGTGGTCGCCGTGATTGACGATCAGGACCGGGTGCTTTACTGCAAGAGATTGGCTAACGACCTGTCATCTATCATCGCAGTCCTCGCGCCATTCCGCGAGGAGTTGCAAGGGGTCGTGGTGGAATCGACCTATAACTGGTACTGGCTTGTGGACGGCCTGATGGCCGCGGGCTTTGCTGTCCATCTGGCAAACACTTCTGCCATCAAGCAGTACGAGGGTCTGAAGTATGCCGGCGATGAACGCGATGCCGTGTTTCTCGCGCATATCTTCCGCCTCGGGCTACTGCCAGAGGGGTATATCTACCCGCCCGAGGAGCGAGGCTTGCGCGATCTTGCCCGCAAGCGCATGCAGCTTGTGCAGCAGCGCACGCTGAACATCCTCAGTATCGAGAACATCCTGGCTCGGCAACTGAACCTGCGGCTCAACGCGGAGCAGGTTCGCCATCTCGACAATGCGGCTGTGACTGCGATGCGTCTGCCGCCGCATATCGAGTGTGCGTTGATGGCCAACCTCGCGGTCATATGCACCTTGCAGGCGCAAATCCATGCAGTCGAAGCCGTGCTACACCGCTTCGCGAAGCTGCGGCCCGAGTTCGCGATCCTCAAGACCGCACCTGGCATCGGTGAGGTCCTCGCAACTACCATCATGCTGGAAACAGGCACTATCACGCGCTTCGCGAGTGTTGGTCAGTTTAGCTCCTACTGTCGATGCGTCGACAGCAAGCGGATCTCGAACGGCAAGAAGAAAGGTGTAGGCAACGTAAAGAACGGCAACAAGTATCTCTCCTGGGCCTTCATCGAAGCTGCTGCTGTTGCCATGCGCAGCTGTCCGCAGGCGAGACGCTTCTATGAGCGCAAAAGAGCGCGGCGCATGTCCGTGGTCGCCATGAAGGCGCTCGCGCACAAGCTCGCGCGTGCGGCCTTCTACATGTTGCGAGATGGAAAACCCTTCGAGGTGACTAAATGCTTTGGTTAGATCCGGCGGGGCCGCGAGCCCGGTAAAAATGTTGGCGTGAATCCAGTCTAGTGATTGGGCCACGTGCTCCCGCCGCCCCCATCAGCTACCGCTGGGATGCCCAGACCATGAGCCGAAATAAGCCTGGCACTGCTCACGCAGCAAGCCGATCATTGGTGAATACTCCCGTGGACAATGGTCTGGTACCGATGGTTTTCTGGGGCTCTCTCATGAGCCACGGGCTAGTGCCAGAATACCGGCACTCGCCTTGATCCCGATGGATGACTGGAGCAGACCAGTTCTGCAACCAGGCGAGCGAAAAATCGGACGCATGCTCATGCGCGTCGACGTTGCAGGGGGGCTCAAATTGTTTCGCTAAGCAGGGTAAGGCCTGAGAGAGGCGCATTTATCTCTTGATCTAGGCCTTTCAATGGATGACAT
>NZ_CAJMZF010000119.1:0-1502 GCF_905220245.1 Paraburkholderia sp. J63
CTTCCAGAACTTGTGGTATGCGGGCCCTTCTGATTTTGGAGGGTGTTCCGGCTCAGTAATTCTGACGGGGGGCATCGGGAAATCAACGCCCCCCAGAATGGCCTCTCCCTGTCCAGGCGTCGGTAGGAAGGCTGCTGCCGAGCCATCCGTCGCCAGGATGGTCGTCAGGCCGTACTTTCGTCCTTCCCATAACGCGGATTAAGCTAATTTCATGAAAATTTGCTAGCCTGCTGGCGGCCAAATGGCCAGAGCCAGGATCGCCGTCATCAAGGCTTCGGCCCGGAACGCGTGCTGCTTCCCGAACAGACGGCACTACGAAACGCTTCCACGGTCCTGGATTCATCATCTTTCCGGGTCACCACGACCAATGTTGTCGTCAGCTTGACGTCGCTTATGCGCAGAAACCTGACATCCTTGCGATTGTTTTTCGCGATGGATTGCCCAACCATCGTCACGCCGAGCCCGGCGGCAACCAGCGCCAGCGCTGTATGCGTTTCGACAGCCTCATAGCCGACCACCGGATCTCCTCCCGCCAGTTGAAGCGCGGTCAGCATCTGCTGGCCGAAGGGACTGCGTGCGTCCTTCGGATAGAGGATAAACGGTTGCGCCGACAATGCGGCCGCCGTGACTGACTTCTGTTCCGCGAGAGAACTGTCCAAAGGAATCGCGGCGACGAAGGGATCATCGTAGATGAGTGTGTAGTCGAGTTCAGGATGCCGCTCGAACGGCCCGATGAAGCGTGATATGCCGATATCGATACGCTTTTGCAGAAGCTTTTCCGGCTGATACTCGGTCAGGACTTCGACGAGATCGAGATGAACGTCGGGACACGCCTTCCTGAATCGCCGGACGCTGTCCGGCAATAGAGAGAAATTCGCCGAGCGCACGAAGCCGATCCCGATCCATCCACGCTTGCCTTGCGCGATGCCTTTCACTTCGTCATCCAGCCGCTTTGCGTTGGACAGCAACTCCTTGGCGCGCGGATAAAGATACTGGCCTAGTGAGGTCAGCTCCATCGGCCTGCGCGAGCGGTCGAACAGGTCGCCGCCGAGATCCCCTTCGAGTTGCGCGAGCTGCATGCTGATGGCCGTCGGGGCGACAAAAAGAGCTTGCGCCGCGAGGGCCGCGCTGCCCGATTCCACGATGGCACAGAAATAACGAAGCTGCCTTAAGTTCATGATTCGTGAACATATCATCAAATAATCATGTTTGATCTGCACTTCACTTTATCTAACACTGGTCGCTATTTCAATTGCGGAGTGGAACATGAGCGATCGTGCGGGTTTACCAGTGGCCGAAGCGCTTGCGACCTTGGCGGATTTTGGCAGCGCCACGGTTTACGAGGCGCAGGGCGCGAAAGGCGCGCTGGATAGCGGCATCAAGCCGATTGACGCGGGCATGCGCATCGCGGGCCGCGCCGTGACCGTGGACGTGCGCCCGGCCGACAACCTCATGCTCCATTACGCATTGCTGCACGCGAAACCTGGCGACGTGCTTGTCGT
>NZ_CAJMZF010000120.1:0-1500 GCF_905220245.1 Paraburkholderia sp. J63
CATGAACGTCGGATCTGCGCGGCAGATTTTTTCTGTCTGCTCCCAGATCTCGCTGTCTGGACGCTCGAGATCGAGAGGATCGCCATGCGGCTGCGTCACGTACCAAGGCGTATCGAGATAGACTTCCACCGTGTTGCCTTCCGGATCGCTGAAATAAATCGACAGCGCATTCCCGTGATTCAGGCCACGCATCTGGCTTGCGTTTCGCGCAAGCGCACTTTCACGGATCGCGCGCAGATCATCAATCTCGCCCACCTTGAACGAGATCTGCATGACCGTGCTGACCGAGCCCTCCGGACGGGTCGACGCCAGCGCAAGCTGATGGTGCTGGGTGGGAGAGCCGCTCAGAAAGGCGATCTCGAATGGCATGGTTATGCCTGTGCCGCGGTCAGTCAGGGTCATCCCGAAGACTTCGCTGTAGAAAGCGACCATCCGGTCGAGGTCGTGACAGAAGATACCAAGATGGGAAAGTTGCGGCGCGGTTCTGCTTGACATGCTAAGGGCTCCGTCAGGGCGGCGGCGGGGCTGACGGCCAGAGGGTGAGCCCCGCCAGTTATATTTCGGACTAGCGGATCGATCCCTGGTCCTTCACCTCGTTGCGTAGCGTACCCACGGCCTCGATCTCGATCTCGACGACATCGCCCGCCTTCATGTAGTGCGGCGGCTTGCGGCCAAAGCCCACACCGGCCGGCGTGCCGGTGACGATGACATCGCCCGGGCTCAGCGTGAAGATCGTCGACGCGTATGCGATCAGGCGCGGAATCGGGAAAATGAGGTGGCCCGTATCGCTGGACTGGACCGTCTCGCCATTCAGCCGCGTTTCCAGCTTGAGCACGCGCCCCGGCTCGATTTCGTCCGCGGTCACCATCCACGGGCCGAACGCACCGGTTCCCTCGAAATTCTTGCCCGACGCGATCTGCCTGGCGTGGAACTGCCATTCGCGCACGCTGGCATCGTTGTAGACGCTGTAGCCCGCGACGTGCTTCCATGCGTCGGCTTCTGCAATATCGCGGCCGCCTTCACCGATGATGACCGCCAGTTCGCCTTCCCAGTCGAGCGTGTCGGAAACGCGCGGCTTGATGATGGGCTGGTTGTGCGCGACCTGCGAGCGCCACACGCGCAGGAAGATCGGCGGGAATTCGGAGAGCTCGCGGTTCAATCCTGCCGCCAGCGCTTCATTGTGGTGATCGAGGTAGTTGCGCACGGCGCAGACGATCTTTTCGGGGCGGGGGATCACCGGGAGATATTCGACGTCAGCCAGCTTGACGCTGACCGCGCGGCCCTCGACGTGATGCGCGGCATCGCGATAGGCGCCGGTTGCGATGTAGTCCGCCAGCGTCTTGATGTCTTCGCGAAGATTGGAAAGATCGACCACGCCGTCACCGACGACGGCACCAAAGGCCTCGCGGCCATCTTTGCGGAAAGAAAGGAGTTTCATTACGTTGCCCTCATTGGATCAATGTCGCTGCTCGAATGCCAACGGGGGCAATTTTATGCCCA
>NZ_CAJMZF010000121.1:0-1492 GCF_905220245.1 Paraburkholderia sp. J63
GATGCGGCGGTGCCCGCTGTTGTACAGGCGGCCGCAGACGCCGCGCCGGACGACACTATCGAATCCTGTGTTTATCTTCGATTGAGGATGTGCTATGACCCCGTCTGATGTAAAAGCCACGCTATCGTTCAGCGACAATTCGCCGAGCGTCGAACTGCCGATCTACAAGGGCTCGATGGGCCCGGACGTGATCGACATCCGCAAACTGTACGGTCAGACCGGCAAGTTCACGTATGACCCGGGCTTCATGTCGACGGCGGCATGCAACTCGGCCATCACGTACATTGACGGGGATAAGGGCGAGCTGCTCTATCGCGGCTACCCGATCGACAACCTCGCGCAGAACGCCGACTTCCTCGAAACCTGCTACCTGCTCCTGAAGGGCGACCTGCCGAACCAGGCCCAGAAGGAAGAGTTCGTGAAGACCGTCACGCAGCACACGATGGTTCACGAGCAGATGCACTTCTTCTTCCGTGGCTTCCGCCGCGACGCACACCCGATGGCCATTCTGGTCGCGGCAGTGGGCGCGCTCTCGGCGTTCTACCACGATTCGCTCGACATCAATAACCCGCGTCACCGCGACATCTCGGCGATCCGCATGATCGCCAAGCTGCCGACGCTGGTCGCGATGGCGTACAAGTATTCGATCGGCCAGCCGTTCGTGTACCCGCGCAACGAGCTCTCGTACAGCGCGAACTTCATGCACATGATGTTCTCGAACCCGTGCGAAGAGTACAAGGTCAACGACGTGCTGGTGCGCGCGCTCGACCGTATCCTGATCCTGCACGCCGACCACGAGCAGAACGCTTCGACCTCGACGGTGCGTCTGTCGGGTTCGTCGGGCGCGAACCCGTTCGCGTGTATCGCGGCCGGTATCGCGTGTCTGTGGGGCCCGGCGCACGGCGGCGCGAACGAAGCCGCGCTGAACATGCTCGAAGAGATCGGCTCGGTCGACAACATCCCCGAGTTCATCAAGAAGGTGAAGGACAAGAACTCGGGCGTGAAGCTGATGGGCTTCGGTCACCGCGTCTACAAGAACTACGATCCGCGCGCGAAGCTCATGCGCGAAACGTGCCACGAAGTGCTCAACGAGCTCGGCCTGCACGACGATCCGCTGTTCAAGCTCGCGATGGCGCTCGAAAAGATCGCGCTCGAAGACGAATACTTCGTGTCGCGCAAGCTGTACCCGAACGTCGACTTCTACTCGGGCATCGTGCAGCGCGCGCTGGGCATCCCCACGTCGATGTTCACCTGCATCTTCGCGATGGCGCGTACGGTGGGCTGGATTGCGCAGTGGAACGAAATGATCGCCGATCCCGAGCAGAAGATCGGCCGTCCGCGTCAGCTCTTCGTCGGCGAAACGCCGCGCGAAGCGAAGCCGATCGCGCAGCGCTAAGCCGTGCTGTCTTGTCACGCGGCGCGCGGTTTTCGGCGCGCTGCGTGTGAGAAGCAGTAAGAAAAACGCCCCGACGGAGTTGCCCGTCGGGGCGTT
>NZ_CAJMZF010000122.1:0-1485 GCF_905220245.1 Paraburkholderia sp. J63
CATCGTCTTATACACAAGTCTGTCCTCCGCAACCGTAGGCCGGAACAAACGGTCGTGAGCAATGAGATGGACCGGGGCTTGTAAACTTTCGGCGCGTCGCGTTTACTCTCGCTTTTTGCGTGAACGCCTTGGCCCTGGAAGCACCGTGCTGGACGGAAACCGAATTTGCTGACCTCGACCTTGGCGACGCGCGCCTGAACAAGCGAGCGAGGACATTGATGGAACGATTGGCGGCCAAGCCGACGGCCGGCGTGCCGCAGGCGTGTCGGGGCTGGGGCGAGACGATGGCGGCGTACCGCTTCTTCGACAACGGCGAGGTCGAGTGGAGTGCGATTCTGGAGCCGCACTGGCGGCAGACCGAGCAACGAATGGCCGCTCAGTCGGTCGTGTTGTGCCTGCAGGACACCACGGAACTGGATTTCAACGGCCGGCAGGCCGCGGGCCTTGGGCCACTGTCTTACGAGATGCAACGCGGGATGTATTTGCATCCGACCTATGCGGTGACGCCTGAGCGGGTGCCGCTGGGTGTACTCGACGCGTGGATGTGGGCGCGTGAGCCCAGGGACGCGCAGGGCAAGCGCGGCGGCCTCAAGGAAAGCCTGCGCTGGATCGAGGGTTACGAACGGGTGGCGGAAACGGCATCGGGCCTGCCGCACACGCGACTGGTGTACGTCGCTGATCGCGAGGCAGACATGCTCGCGCTGATGGTGCGGGCGCAAGAGCTGGGTACGCCGGCGGATTGGCTGATTCGCTCGACCCACGACCGCGCGCTGCCCGAGGGAGCGAGGCTGTGGGCGGCGGCGACAGAAGGTGCACCGCTCGGCGAGATTGCCTTCACGATGGGCTCGCGGCACGGCGTGAAGGCGCGCCAGGTACGTCAGCACGTATGGTTGCGGCGCATCGAACTGCCGGCAGGCGTCGGTCAAAGCGTAGCGAGCACGTGTCTGGTCGCGCGTGAGTTTGATGCACCAGGCGGCGTCAAGCCGATCGAATGGCGCTTGCTGACCAACCGCGAAGCCACGACGCTGCAGGAAGCGATTGAACTGATCGACTGGTATCGGGCACGCTGGGAAATTGAAATCCTCTTCAATGTGCTGAAGAACGGTTGCCGTATCGAGGCGCTGCAACTGGGCGCGATCGAACGGCTCGAACGTGCGCTGGCGCTGTTTCTGGTCGTGGCTTGGCGAATCGTCCATCTGATGTATATGGGCCGCAGTTGCCCCGATCTGGATGCCGGACTGTTCTTCGATGTCGATGAAATTCGCGGCGCGTATTTGCTGACCGACGTCAAGCAGCCGGCCAAGCCCAGGCTCAATGAGGTGTTGCGCTTGATTGCGCGCTTGGGCGGATTTCTCGGCCGCAAGGGTGATGGCGAACCCGGCGCGAAAGCTATTTGGCTCGGACTCAAAGAGGTTCATGTCGCTGCCAGGACATTGCAGAAGTTACGTGCCGGCGGTCACGATGGAAATTGTGTATAAGCCGATG
>NZ_CAJMZF010000123.1:0-1474 GCF_905220245.1 Paraburkholderia sp. J63
GCGTTTGCGTGAAGCGGGATGGAAGATCACGCCGCGCCATATCTTCGAACACCAGACGCTCGCCGCGCTGGCCGCTAGCCTCGCGAGCGAAAACGAAAACGAAAACGAAAACGAAGACGCAGCCAGCGACGCGACGATTGCGCCGGTCCCGGCCGATCAGCGCGATGCGCTGCCGCTCTCGTTCGCACAGCAGCGTCTATGGTTCCTGTGGAATCTTCAGCCGGAGAGCCGCGCCTATCATATCGATGGCGCCCTGAAGCTCAGCGGCGCACTCGATAGCGACGCCTTGCGCGGCAGCTTCGACGCGCTGGTGCAACGTCACGAATCGTTGCGCACGACGTTCACGGCCGGCGCGGCAGGCCAGGCCGTACAGCGCATCGCGGATCGCGCGCAAGCGCGCTGCGATTGCACGTTCGTCGATCTCGCCGGCAGTGCGGATCGCGACACTGCGCTCTCCGCGTGGGCCACTTCGTTGTGTGAGCAACCGTTCGATTTGACAGCGGGCCCGCTGCTGCGCGTGGGCGTGGCACGCGTGGCGGCCGATGAGCATGTGCTCGTGGTCGTCATGCACCACATCGTCTCCGATGGCTGGTCTATGGGGGTGCTGCTGCGCGAGTTCGTCGAGGGCTATCGCGCACGCGTGAGCGGTGAATCGGTCGCGCTGAGCGATCTGCCGATCCAGTACGCCGATTACGCGGTGTGGCAACGCCGCTGGCTCGCGGACGGCGAGCAGGAACGGCAGCTTGCCTACTGGCGCGCGGTGCTCGGCGGCGAGCAGCCGGTGCTGGCGTTGCCGACGGATCGGCCGCGTCATGCGCTTGGCGCATGGCGGTCCGCGACGGAGCCGCTGGCGTTGCCTGTTCCGCTTGTCGATGCGCTGCGCCGCGTCGCACGCGAGCGCAACGCGACGCCGTTCATGGTGCTGCTCGCCGCTTTCGACGCGCTGCTGCATCGCTATACGGGCGAGACCGATATCCGCATCGGCGTGCCGGTCGCGAACCGCAATCGTGTGGAAACCGAAGGATTGATCGGCTTCTTCGTCAACACACAGGTCTTGAAGGCCGAACTCGACGGCCGCACGACGCTGGCTACGCTGCTCGACCAGGTGAAGGCGCGTGCGCTCGACGCGCAGGCGCATCAGGATCTGCCGTTCGACGTGCTCGTCGATGCGCTGCAGCCCGAGCGCAGCCTGAGCCACACGCCGCTCTTCCAGGTGGCATTCAATCATCAGCGCAGCGATTATCGCGTGCTGGAGCAATTGCCGGGTCTGTCGATCGGTGGCCACGACCTCGGCGAGGGCGCAGCGCAATTCGAACTGACCTTGAACGCGCAGGAGTTTCCCGATGGCACGCTGAACGTGAGCCTGCGCTACGCGCGCGAACTCTTCGACGCCGAAACGATGGCGCGCTTCGGTCGCCATTACGTGCGCATGCTCGAAGCGCTCACGGGCGATCTGAACCGCAGTATCGACGCC
>NZ_CAJMZF010000124.1:0-1399 GCF_905220245.1 Paraburkholderia sp. J63
GTGTCCATGCCGAGCTCGCGCGCATATTCGATGTGCTGCTTCGAGATATCGGCTTCGGTGCAATGCGTGGCAATGCGCACCACGCGCGCGCCTGCGTTGTACGCGGCCTTCAGGTCGTGAATCGTGCCGATGCCGGGCAGCAGCAGCGTGGCGATCTGCGCGTGTGTCACCACGTCGGCTACGGCCTCGATCCATTCGAGGTCGCTATGCGCGCCAAAGCCGTAATTGAAGCTCGATCCTTGCAGGCCGTCGCCGTGCGCGACTTCGATACTGTCCACCTTCGCCTGGTCCAGCGCGCGCGCAATGTCCTGCACGTTCTGGATCGAGTATTGATGGCGGATCGCGTGGCTGCCGTCGCGCAGCGTCACGTCGGAGATATAGAGTTTCTTGCCCAGATTATTCATGGCCTTAGGCTCCTTGCGCGCTCAAAAGCGTCTGCGCCATGCGCTCGGCAGTGGCGAGCGCGGCGGAAGTCATGATGTCGAGATTGCCCGCGTAGGCCGGCAGATAATGCGCGGCGCCTTCCACTTCGAGGAATACCGAAGCCTTCAGGCCGCTGAATTTACCGAGACCCGGAATATTGAGTGGCGCGCTCGCAGGAATCTCGTCGAACTGCACCTTCTGCTTGAGGCGATAGCCGGGCACGTAGGCATTGACCTTCGCGACTGTTTCTTCAATCGAGCGCTCAATCGCGTCCTTGTCCGCGAGACTGGAAAGCGTGTAGACGGTATCGCGCATCATCACCGGCGGCTCGGCCGGATTGAGCACGATGATCGCCTTGCCTTTCGCCGCACCGCCTACCGCTTCGATGGCTTTCGAAGTCGTTTCGGTAAATTCATCGATATTGGCGCGCGTGCCCGGTCCCGCCGACTTGCTGCTGATCGAAGCAACGATCTCCGCGTAATGCACCTTCGCCACGCGCGACACCGCAGCAACCACCGGAATGGTCGCCTGACCACCACACGTAACCATGTTCACGTTGGGCGCATCGATATGCGCATCGAGGTTCACCACGGGCACGCAATACGGCCCAATGGCGGCAGGCGTGAGATCGATCACACGAATCGACGGCTTGAGCTTGCGCAGCAGCGCATCATTCCTGATATGCGCGCCAGCCGAAGTCGCATCGAACACGAAATCGATTTCATCGAACACGGACAGACGCGTGAGCCCTTCCACGCCTTCATGCGTGGTGGCCACGCCAAGACGCGCCGCGCGCGCGAGGCCATCGGAGTTCGGATCGATGCCGACCATCGCCGCCATCTCCAGATGCCGGCTGTTGCGCAGGATCTTGATCATCAGGTCCGTGCCGATGTTGCCGGAGCCGATGATCGCGGCCTTGAGTTTTTCGGAAGCCATGTGAATTCCTCTATCAGGCGGTAAAAGTCGCGCGAACGCT
>NZ_CAJMZF010000125.1:0-1358 GCF_905220245.1 Paraburkholderia sp. J63
AACTCCCGGCCGATGATGAACGCCTGCGCGAGCCCGTCCGGCGACGGCTGCACCGCGTACTGGATGTTCATGCCCCACTGGCTGCCGTCGCCGAGCATCGCCTCGAAACGGGGCGTGTCCTGCGGCGTCGAGATGATGAGCACGTCGCGGATACCCGCGACCATCAGCGTCGAGAGGGGGTAATAGATCATCGGCTTGTCGTACACCGGCAGCAGCTGCTTCGAGACCGCATGGGTGATCGGGTAGAGCCGCGTGCCGGAACCGCCGGCCAGAATGATGCCTTTGCGCGCCATGTCGGGCCCCTTACACGCGCTGCGCGTAGTTCGTTTCGACCCACTTGCGATAGTCGCCCGAGGCCACCTCGTCGGCCCACGGCTGGTTGTCCAGATACCAGCGCACCGTCTTCGCAAGACCGGTTTCGAACGTCTCGGCCGGCTTCCAGCCCAGTTCGCGCTCGAGCTTGCGCGCGTCGATCGCGTAGCGGCGGTCGTGACCGGGACGATCCGTCACATAGGTGATCTGGTCGCGGTACGAGCCCGCAGTCTTCGGGCGCAGTTCGTCGAGCAGGTCGCACAGCGTGTGCACGACCTCGAGATTCTTCTTCTCGTTCCAGCCGCCGACGTTGTACGTCTCGCCCGACTGGCCGCGCGCGAGCACTTCGCGGATCGCGCTGCAGTGGTCGCCCACGTAGAGCCAGTCGCGCACGTTCTGGCCGTCGCCGTATACGGGTAGCGGCTTGCCGGCGAGCGCGTTGGCAATCATCAGCGGAATGAGTTTTTCGGGGAACTGGTACGGACCGTAGTTGTTCGAGCAGTTCGTGGTGAGCGTCGGCAACCCATAGGTATGGTGATACGCGCGCACGAGATGGTCCGAGCCGGCCTTGGTGGCCGAATACGGGCTGTTCGGGGCATACGGGGTCGTTTCGGAGAATTGCGGATCGGTCGCCGAGAGCGAGCCGAACACTTCGTCCGTGGACACGTGCAGGAAGCGGAAGGCGGCCTTGTCGGCTTCGGGCAGGGCGTTCCAGTACTGGCGCGCGGCTTCGAGCAGCGTGAAAGTGCCGACCACATTGGTCTGAACAAAGTCAGCCGGGCCGTGGATCGAGCGGTCGACGTGGCTCTCCGCCGCGAAATGCAGGACCGCGCGCGGCTTGTGCTCCGCGAACAGCGCGTCGAGCGCGGCGCGGTCGCAGATGTCCACGCGGGCGAACACGTGCTTCGGATTGCCCTGCAGCGATTGCAACGTTCCAAGATTGCCCGCGTAGGTCAGCTTGTCTACGTTCAGAACGGCTTCGTCGGATTGACGGAACCAGTCAAGCACAAAGTTGGCGCCGATAAAGCCGGCACCGCCCGTTACCA
>NZ_CAJMZF010000126.1:0-1356 GCF_905220245.1 Paraburkholderia sp. J63
TGTGGCCAATGGGCTGCTGAGCGCATCGAGCACGGACGCGGTGAACGGCTCGCAGCTCTACGCGCTGGCCAGCTCGACGGCCGATTCGATGGGCGGCGGCTCGACGGTGAACCCGAACGGTTCGATCTCGAATCCGAGCTATGCCGTCGGCGGCAAGACCTACCATAATGTGGGCGACGCGATTGACGCGCTGGGCGATGGTGGTGCTGTCGGTACCGACACGATGGCGGTGCACTACGACAGTTCAGCGATGGATTCCGTGACGCTGGGCGGCACGGATTCGACGACGCCGGTGGCGTTGCATAACGTGGCCAACGGGCTGCTGAGTGCATCGAGCACGGATGCGGTGAATGGTCAGCAACTGTTTGCGACGAACCAGGCCGTGACCAATCTGGCAGGCAACGTGACGACGCTTCAGGGCGACATCACGAACATCAACGGCCAACTGGCCGATGCAGTGATGTACGACTCGTCGGCGCACGATTCGTTGACGCTGGGCGGCACGGACGCGACCACGCCGGTGGCGCTGCATAACGGGGCCAACGGGCTGCTGAGCGCATCGAGCACGGACGCGGTGAACGGTCAGCAGCTGTTTGCGACGAACCAGGCCGTGACGACGCTGCAGGGCGACATCACGAATATCAACGGCAAGCTGACCGATGCGGTGATGTACGACTCGTCGGCGCACAATTCTGTGACGCTGGGCGGTGCGGGCTCGACTACGCCGGTGGCGCTGCACAACGTGGCCGCCGGCGTGGCGGCGACCGATGCCGTCAACGTGGCGCAGATGAACCAGGCCGTGATCACGGGCAATCCGTACATTGGCGGTTACGGGGCGGGCCTCGCCGGCGCGACGGCCACGCAAGTGGGAGCGGTGGCACTGGGTCTCGGCTCGGTCGCGAACAGGCCGTACACGATTTCCGTTGGTGACGCGTCGAATAATCTCCTTCGTCAAATCACGAGCGTGGCACCTGGCACGGCGTCGTCCGATGCAGCCACTGTGGGTCAGTTAGCGAGTTCGACGTCAACCGTGCTGGCGGCTGTCGATAACCTGGCAAGCAATACGCACACTGCCCTGCAGGCGGTGAATAACCGGCTCGGTGCGGTAAGTGCTGTATCGGATTCGTCGAATCCCTGGGTCAATGTTGCCGGCCCGGATGATGGCAGTGATCCCGCCTACGCCACACCGCTTACCGGGAGCGTGGCAATCGGACAGGCTGCGACGGCGACTGTCGGTGCGGGCGTTGCGATCGGCGCAGACGCTCAGTCGCTGGGAACGGGTGCGGTGGCCGTCGGTAGCGCTTCGACGGCGAGCGGCAACGGATCGTTCGCGATGGGGACTGCCGCGCAAGCTAC
>NZ_CAJMZF010000127.1:0-1290 GCF_905220245.1 Paraburkholderia sp. J63
TGAGCTTCCCCTGAAATTTCGCCTTCCAGCAGGTCGCGTATAAACTCGACCCAAAGGAAGGAAAGCAGAGATGTTCAAGGTACCGCACCAGGTGTACACGGCAGAGTTCAAGGAAGCCGCCGTGCAACGAATCAAGGACGGACAGGGCCTGAGCGCCGTGGCCCGCGAATTGGGTATGTCGACGCAGACCCTGCGCAACTGGCTGAAGGCTTTCGAGGCCGGCAAGCTCAATGGATCCGGGGCGAAGGCCGTTACGGCGGAACAGATGGAACTCTCGCGTCTGCGAGCGGAGAACAAGCGCTTGCAGATGGAGCTGGAAATCGCAAAAAAAGCGGCGGCGTTCTTCGCGAAGGACCTCCTGTGAAGTTCGCCTGGATTGACACGCAGTGCCGGCAATATCCCGTGTTGGCGCTGTGCGAGGTCCTTGGCGTAAGCGTTAATGGCTATCGCGCCTGGAAGCGCGGCGGCACGCTCGAGCGTCAGCGGCTGACCGATGCGCAGTTGCTCACGTTGATTCGGACAATTCACGCCGAGGTCAAAGGCGCCTACGGCTCGCCACGCATGACCGAAGAGGTTCGCTCTCGCGGCTTCCCAGCCAGCAAAGCACGAGTAGAGCGGCTGATGAGCGCCAACGGCATTCGAGCCCGCCACAAACGCCGTTACCGCGTGACAACCGATTCCCGGCACAAACTGCCGGTCGCGCCGAACGTGTTGAACCGCAACTTCACGCCGGCCGAGCCCAATCAGGTGTTCACCTCGGACATCACGTACATCTGGACCGACGAGGGTTGGCTGTACCTGGCCGTCACGCTGGACCTGTTCAACCGGGAGGTCGTGGGCTGGTCCGTCAAGCCGCGCATGACGACGGAGCTCGTCACCGACGCGCTGACGATGGCATGGTTCCGCCGCCGGCCCGCGCCCGGCGCGCTGCATCATTCGGATAGAGGCAGTCAATACGCCAGCCACGACTTCCAGCGCAAACTGAACTCGTACGGCATGCAATGCTCGATGAGCCGCAAAGGCAGTTGCTGGGATAACGCGCCGACGGAAAGCTTCTTCAACAGCCTGAAGAATGAGCGTGTGCATGGCACGAGGTATCGCACGCATCGCGAAGCCGTCGCGGACTTGTTCGAATACATTGAAGTGTTTTATAACCGCAGTCGTCGTCATTCATCGCTTGGCTTCATGTCGCCAACCCAGTTCATGCAAGACTGGCTTGTGGCGCAGCGGACAAGCGACGCGGCTGCATAACTCGGGGCCTCTGGAAGGCGAAAAACCGGGGGAACCTCA
>NZ_CAJMZF010000128.1:0-1247 GCF_905220245.1 Paraburkholderia sp. J63
TAAAAAATGTATGGTCTGCCCCAGATTTGCAAGTCACTGGTTTGCAGTTTCGACAGAACAACGTTTGCGTCAATGTATCCGGCCTGTTGTTGCAGTCCGCAGACTGCGGGCCGTGATGGAATCCGCGCATACCATGCCCAATAAAGCTTTCAGTCATTACGGACTGCTTTTTTAGCCGGGCTTTCGGCATGCCGGTCAACGGTTCTGTGTCATCAGCTATTCAGGGCTCGCAAAACAGGACGGTAGTGCTCGGGGTTGCGACGTTGCTCGACCTCTCGAAGCCATAAGCCCATGCGGGATGGGTCGCGCTTCATGTGGATCATCAAGGCTCGTGCGCCCTGGATCACCATCATTCTCAAATAAGCGTTGCCGCGCTTGCTGATGCCACCAAGATTTGACTTGCCGCCAGTTGAGTATTGCTTTGGCACAAGACCCAACCACGCCGACATATCGCGCGCCCGTTTGAATGCGGTGCCGTTGCCGACAGCAGCAACGAGTGCTGTCGAAATAACCGGTCCGACGCCAGGTACCGTGCTGACACGCCGGCAGAGTTCCGATTCACGCGCGATCTGGGTAATTTCGGCTGATGCCGTGTCGATTTCTTCGTCCAAGGCCAGCCATCGCCGACGCAACCGCGCAATGAGCTGGCCCAGTCGAGGCGACAAGCCATTCCCGGTATCGGCCAATATTGCTGGCAGGCGCCGCGCGAAGAGCGCACGCCCAACCGGTATGACGATGCCATGCTCGAGAAGCAGCGCTCTCATCTGATTGACGACGGCTGTTCGTTCGACAATGAATCGTTGGCGTACTCGATGCAATGCTTGCAGTTCGATTTGATCCATTGTTTTTAGTGGGACGCAGCGCATGCTTTCGCGACTAGCCGCTTCCGCAATCGCCTGCGCATCGTTGAAATCGTTTTTGTTCGACTTGAGGTACGGCTTAACGAACTGAGCCGGAATGATGCGCAATTCATGGCCAGCCTCCTGGAACCGTCGCCCCCAGAATTGAGACCCAGGGCATGCCTCCATCGCGATTAAGCATCGAGGTGCCGTGATCGCAAATTCTGCCAGTTGGCCTCGGTTGAGTTTCTTGCGGAAGAGTTCGGCACCTCGCTCGTCGATTGCTACGACGTGGAACCAATTCTTACCGAGATCAATGCCGATGACGTAGACGCGGTGATCGTTCATGGTCGCTCTCCCAGGGTGGATGCGGCTAGTATCGCGCAGGAGGTGGGGCAGACCATTCCA
>NZ_CAJMZF010000129.1:0-1227 GCF_905220245.1 Paraburkholderia sp. J63
TGCGCAGCGCCAGCCAGAGCAGCTTGATGGCAGCCTCGTCATTCGGGAAGTGTCCCCGGGTCTTGATGATCTTGCGTAGCTGCATGTTCAGGCTTTCAATGGCGTTCGTTGTGTACACAACGCGTCGAATCTCTGGCGGAAACACGAAGAACGGCGTGACGTGCTCCCAGGCGCGCTGCCATGATTGCACTATCGTCGGGTATTTGATGCCCCACGGGCCGTCTGAGAAGGCCTGCAGGGCCTGTTTCGCAGCATCCTCACCCGCGGCCGTGTAGACCGGCCGCAGCGCTTGCGCCACGACCTTGCGGTCCTTGTAGCTGGCGTATTCCAGGCTGTTGCGGATCAGATGCACGATGCAGGTCTGGACCGCAGTCCTGGGATAGGCAGCACCGATGGCCTCGGCCAGCCCCTTCAGGCCGTCAACGACCGCGATCAGGATGTCCTGGCAGCCGCGGGTCTTGAGTTCGTTGAACACCTTGAGCCAGAATTTGGCGCCTTCGGTCTGCTCGATCCACAGGCCCAGCACGTCGCGCTGACCGTCGGCCTGAATGCCCAGGGCCAGATACACAGCCTTGTTGCTGACCACGCCGTCGTCGCGGATCTTGACCCGCAGTGCGTCGAAGAACACCACCGGGTACATTGCCTCGAGCGGGCGGCTCTGCCAGGTCAGCGCCTCGGCCATCACCTCGTCGGTGACCGAGCTGATGAAGTCGGGCGACACTTCGGTGCCATAGCTCTCGGCCAGAAACGCCTGGATTTCGCGTACGCTCATGCCGCGCGCGTACATCGCGATGATGCGTTCGTCGAACCCAGTGAAACGGCGCTCGTGTTTGGGAATCAGGATCGGTTCGAAGCTGCCGTCGCGGTCACGGGGCACCTCGACACGTACCGCGCCGCGCTCGGTGATAATCGTCTTGCCGCTGGCGCCGTTGCGCTCGTTAGCTTGCCCAGGCGGTTTGGGTTGGCCTTGGGGGTAGCCCAGATGCAGATTCATCTCGGCACCCATGGCACGTTCGATGACCGCCTTGTTGAAGGCCAGCATCAAATCCTGCACCTCGGCTGGTGTCATCGGCCCCTTGACCAGTTGATCCAGCAGTTCCCGAGGCAGTTCAGGCAGCGGCCCGCGGGCCGCTGCCTGCGAGGCTATCGTGCGTTTCTTCTTCATTGGCATATCCATGACTTTTACCTCTCATGATATGCCTCACCCACAAAATCCCGGACAGGTCC
>NZ_CAJMZF010000130.1:0-1220 GCF_905220245.1 Paraburkholderia sp. J63
AGGTACAGGCCCTTGCTCATCCACTGCTTGAAATTGCGCGCCTTGTAGAGCTCCGTGTACAGCCACGATTGCTTGAACGCTTCGGGGTAGGCGGTGAGTTCATCGCTTTGACGGGCCGCCTGCACCGCATCGAATGCCGCTTCGGCCGCGAGCATGCCGGTCTTGATCGCTGCGTGGCTGCCCTTGATGCGCGCGGCGTTCAGGAAGCCTGCGTCGTCGCCGACCAGCGCGCCACCCGGGAATACGAGCTTCGGCAACGACATCAGGCCGCCGGCCGTCATCGCGCGCGCGCCATACGAAACGCGCTTGCCGCCTTCCAGATATTTGCGGATCGCCGGATGCGTCTTGTAGCGCTGGAATTCCTCGAACGGCGAGAGATACGGATTCGTATACGCGAGGCCCACGACAAACCCCACCATCACCTGGTTGTTGTCGATGTGATAGAGGAACGAGCCGCCGTAGGTGTCTTTCTCCAGCGGCCAGCCCGCCGTGTGGATCACGAGACCCGGCTTGTGCTTCGCCGGATCGATCTCCCACAGCTCCTTGATGCCGATACCGTAGACCTGCGGATCGGCGTCCTTGTCGAGCTTGAGCTTCTCGTTGAGCTGTCGGCCCAGATGCCCGCGGCAGCCTTCCGCGAACAGCGTGTATCTGGCGTGCAGCTCCATGCCGAGCTGGAAATTCTCGGTGGGCTCGCCATCCTTGCCGACGCCCATGTTGCCGGTAGCGACGCCCTTGACCGACCCATCGTCGTTATAAAGCACTTCCGCGGCCGGAAAGCCGGGGAAGATTTCCACGCCCAGCGCTTCGGCCTGCTGGCCCAGCCAGCGCGTGACATTCGCGAGGCTGATGACATAGTTGCCGTGGTTCTTGAAGTTGTCGGGCAGCGCCCAGTTGGGCACCGATTTCGCGCCGGTTTCCGAAAGGAAAAGAAATTGATCTTCGGTCACGGGCACGTTCAGCGGCGCACCTTGCTCCTTCCAGTCGGGGATCAATTCGTCGATGGCGCGCGGATCCATGACCGCGCCCGAGAGGATATGCGCCCCGATTTCCGAGCCTTTCTCCAGCACGCATACGCCGATCTCGACGCCTTTTTCTGCAGCCAGCTGCTTCAGCCGGATCGCCGCGGACAGGCCCGCGGGGCCGCCGCCTACGATCACCACGTCGTATTCCATCGACTCGCGTGGGCCGTATTGCTCCAAAAGACTTGCGGGGGTCAT
>NZ_CAJMZF010000131.1:0-1184 GCF_905220245.1 Paraburkholderia sp. J63
GGTACGCAGGGCCATCGGAGTTTCGCGCTCGACGGAAGTAAATCGGTAAATCGCCCGTTGCCCCGCTGGACATAGGTATTGGTCGTCTTTCGCGATGTAGATGAAGTCGGCCCGATCGAACCGTCCATCTGCCTTTGCACTGGAGGTTTGTGTTTTTGGCACCAGCGCTGCAATACCAGCGTCATCGCAAGCCTTGATTTCCGTGGCGCTGTAGTACCCGCGATCGGCCAGCGCCTTGAGCTTCTTCTTGCCCATCGCTTCGCGCGCGGCTTTGGCCATCGGGCTGAGCTGAGCGCGGTCACTACCGACGTTCGTCACTTCGTGTGTCACGATGAGATGGTGCTTCGTATCAACAGCCACCTGAACGTTGTAGCCCACGACACCTGTGCCCTTGGCTTGCGACATCATCGAACGTGAGTCGGGATCAGTCAGCGAAACCTGTTTTTCCGGTAAATCATTCAACAGTTCCGCTGCCCGATCCAGATCGCGCATCTGCTCGCGCAGCGTCTCGATCTTTTCCCGCAGCCGTTCGGTTTTCGCTTCGACCTCTGCGGGTTGCGTGCGATCAGCAGTTTCCAGCGCATCCAGATAGCGCTGGATGCTTTGCTCGATCTGCTCCTGACGCTTTGCGATCTTGTTGGGCGTGAAGTTGTTATCGCGGCTGTTGACCGCCTTGAACTTGCTGCCGTCGATGGCAACGACTGCTTGCGTGAACAGCTTCAGGTCGCGGCATATCACCACGAAGCGGCGGCATACATTGCGAATGCCGGCGCCATTGCTGCGTCTGAACTCGGCAATCGTCTTGAAGTCCGGCGCGAGGCGACCGGTCAGCCACATCAGTTCGACATTACGCTGGCACTCGCGCTCCAGACGTCGGCTCGATTGCACGCGATTGAGATAGCCGTAGATGTAGAGTTTGAGCAGAACGGACGGATGGTAAGACGGTCGGCCCGTGATCGCCGGCGTGGTGCCTTCGAAGCCCATGGAAGCCAGATCGAGTTCGTCTACGAATGCGTCGACGATCCGCACGGGATTGTCTTCAGCGATAAAGTCTTCGAGACACTCCGGCAGCAACGTGCCCTGATTGCGGCTTGCACCTTCGACGAATCGCCCCATCTCCGCCTCTCGCGCTAACAGGTTGATTCAGTCTAGGCGATCGCGCGGGTTTTGACACAGCCTCGGCC
>NZ_CAJMZF010000132.1:0-1171 GCF_905220245.1 Paraburkholderia sp. J63
GTGATCGTTTCGGCCGCACGCACCGCGGTCGGCAAATTCGGCGGAACGCTGGCGAAGATTGCCGCGCCCGATCTGGGCGCGCTGGTCATCAAGGCCGCGCTGGAGCGCGCGGGCGTTGCGCCCGAGCAGGTGAGCGACGTGATCATGGGGCAGGTGCTGACCGCGGGTTCGGGCCAGAACGTCGCGCGCCAGGCGTCGATCAAGGCGGGGCTGCCCGCGGCGGTTCCGGCGATGACGATCAACAAGGTCTGCGGCTCGGGCCTGAAGGCGGTGATGCTCGCGGCCAACGCGATCATCGCGGGCGATTCGGAGATCGTCGTGGCCGGCGGCCAGGAGAACATGAGCGCGGCGCCGCACGTGCTGCCGGGCTCGCGCGACGGCTTCCGCATGGGCGATGCAAAGCTCATCGACAGCATGATCGTCGACGGTCTCTGGGACGTTTATAACCAGTACCACATGGGCGTGACCGCAGAGAACGTGGCGAAGGAATACGGCATCACGCGCGAAGAGCAGGACGCGTTCGCGGCGGCCTCGCAGAACAAGGCGGAGGCTGCGCAGAAGGCGGGCCGCTTCGATGCGGAAATCGTGCCGGTGGAAATTCCGCAGCGCAAGGGCGATCCGCTGGTGTTCAACACTGACGAATTCGTGCGTCACGGCGTGACGGCCGAATCGCTTGCGGGCCTGAAGCCGGCGTTCTCGAAGGAAGGCACGGTGACGGCGGCGAACGCGTCGGGCCTCAACGACGGCGCGGCGGCAGTGGTGGTGATGTCGGCGAAGAAGGCCGAGGCGCTGGGCCTCACGCCGCTCGCGCGCATCAAGGCCTATGCGGCCGGCGGCGTGGACCCGAAGGTGATGGGCATGGGTCCGGTGCCGGCATCGAAGCGTGCACTGGAGCGTGCGGGCTGGTCGGTGAACGACCTCGATCTCATGGAGATCAACGAGGCGTTCGCGGCGCAGGCGCTCGCGGTGAACAAGCAGATGGGCTGGGACACGTCGAAGATCAACGTGAACGGCGGGGCGATTGCGATCGGTCACCCGATCGGTGCGTCGGGCTGCCGGATTCTGGTGACGCTGCTGCACGAAATGCAGCGCCGCGACGCGAAGCGCGGGCTGGCCTCGCTGTGCATCGGCGGCGGCATGGGCGTGGCGCTCGCGCTTGAGCGCGCTTGAG
>NZ_CAJMZF010000133.1:0-1153 GCF_905220245.1 Paraburkholderia sp. J63
GACCCAGCTCGAACTCGTGAACATCATCGAGAAGGTCGATGTCACCTGCGTGATGGTCACGCACGATCAGGAAGAAGCCATGACGATGGCCAGCCGCCTCGCTGTGATGAGCGAAGGCCGCATCGTGCAGATCGGCACCCCCAGCGGCGTCTACGAGTTCCCGAACAGCCGCTTCTCCGCCGAGTTCATCGGCTCGACCAACCTGTTCGAAGGTCACGTGGTTCAGGATGAACCCGACCATATCTTCGTCGAGAGCGACGACCTCGAAACGCGCATGTACGTGAGCCACGGCATCACCGGGCCGCTCGGCATGCCGGTCGGTATCTCGGTGCGTCCGGAGCGCATGCGCGTCACGCGGCAGAAGCCCGATGCGCCGCACAACTGGGCGCGCGGCGTGGTTTCCGATATCGCCTATATGGGCAGCTACTCGCTCTATCACGTGCGGCTGCCCGGCGGCAAGGTCGTCGTGTCCCATCTTTCGAGCCTCGATCTGCTCAACGAGAACGCGCCCGCCTGGAACGACGACGTCTACGTCTCGTGGTCGTCGGCCAGCGGCGTCGTGCTCACGCAATGAGGAGACTTCAATGAGCACTTCCCTGCCCTCCTCCAATGCGTCTGCCGCTGCACGCGGCGGCGCCCAACGCACGGCACTCGTGCGTTGGCTCTCGCGCTTCGTGCCCTCGGGCCGTACCACAGTCATCGGCGTGCCGTTCCTGTGGCTCACGCTGTTTTTCGCCGTGCCGTTCGTGCTGGTCTTCAAGATCAGCTTCGCCGACCAGTTGATGAGCGTTCCGCCCTATACGAACCTCGTCGAGATGAAGGACGGCGTGGTGCACTTCGCACTTCAGCTCGGACATTACGTGTTCCTGCTGCAAGACGATCTGTACATCGCCACCTATATCAGCTCGCTCAAAATGGCGGCGGTCTCCACGGTCTTGTGCCTGTTGATCGGCTATCCCATCGCCTACTACATCGCGCGTTCCAATCCGGCCACGCGCAACCTGCTGATGATGGGCGTGATGCTGCCGTTCTGGACCTCGTTCCTGATTCGCGTCTACGCATGGATAGGTATCCTCAAGGACGACGGCCTGCTCAATCATGCGCTCATGGCCATCGGCCTGATTCACTCGCCGCTGCGCCTCTATCATAGTAA
>NZ_CAJMZF010000134.1:0-1153 GCF_905220245.1 Paraburkholderia sp. J63
AACGCAGCTCGAACTCGTGAACATCATCGAGAAGGTCGACGTCACCTGCGTGATGGTCACGCACGATCAGGAAGAAGCGATGACCATGGCCAACCGCCTCGCCGTGATGAGCGAAGGCCGCATCGTGCAGATCGGCGCGCCCGGCGAAGTCTACGAATTCCCCAACAGCCGCTTCTCCGCCGAGTTCATCGGCTCGACCAACCTGTTCGAAGGCAAGGTCGTCGAGGACGAGCCCGATCACATCTACGTCGAAAGTGAGGACCTGGAAGCACGCATGTACGTGAGCCACGGCGTGACCGGGCCGCTCGGCATGCCGGTGGGCATCTCCGTGCGGCCCGAGCGCGTGCGCGTCTCGCACGAGAAGCCGGGCACGCCGCACAACTGGGCGCGCGGCGTGGTCACCGATATCGCCTACATGGGCAGCTATTCGCTCTATCACGTGCGCCTGCCCGGCGGCAAGGTGGTGGTCTCGAACCTCTCCAGCTCGCACCTCATGAACGAGGGCGCGCCGGCCTGGAACGACGATGTCTACGTCTCGTGGTCGCCCGCCAGCGGCGTCGTGCTCACGCAATAAGGGAGATGCGAACATGAGTACCTCTTTGCCTTCCACACCGGCCGCGGCCTCGCGCGGCCCTGCATCACGCGGCGCGCTCGCGCGCATGCTCGCGCGCTTCGTGCCCTCGGGCCGCACCACGGTGATCGGCGTGCCGTTCCTGTGGCTCGCGCTGTTCTTCGCCTTGCCGTTCGTGCTGGTGCTCAAGATCAGCTTCGCCGACCAGGCGATGAGCATTCCGCCATACACGAGTCTCGCCGAGATGAAGGACGGCATGGTCCACTTTGCGCTGCAGCTGGGCCACTACGCCTTCCTGCTGCAGGACAGCCTCTATATCGCCACCTATATCAGCTCGCTGAAGATGGCGGCGGTCTCCACGTTCTTCTGTCTCTTGATTGGCTATCCCATCGCCTACTACATCGCGCGCTCGAACCCGGCCACGCGCAACCTGCTCATGATGGGCGTGATGCTGCCGTTCTGGACCTCGTTCCTGATCCGCGTCTACGCATGGATAGGCATCCTCAAGGACGACGGCCTGCTCAATCACGCGCTCATGGCCATCGGCCTGATTCACTCGCCGCTGCGCCTCTATCACAGCGA
>NZ_CAJMZF010000135.1:0-1128 GCF_905220245.1 Paraburkholderia sp. J63
GCGTCTTCCGGATTGTCGAGCACGTCGGCGATCAGGTTGCCCACCTGCTCGGCTTCCTTCACGCCGAAGCCGCGCGTCGTCATCGCCGGCGAGCCGAGGCGGATGCCGCTCGTCACGAACGGCTTTTCCGGATCGTTCGGAATCGCGTTCTTGTTCACGGTGATGTGCGCGGCGCCCAGCGCGGCCTCGGCGGCCTTGCCCGTGATCTTCTTCGCGCGCAGATCCACGAGCATCACATGGCTTTCCGTGCGGCCCGAAACGATGCGCAGGCCGCGCTTGACCAGCGTTTCGGCCAGCACGCGCGCGTTCTCGACCACGTGCTGCTGGTATTCCTTGAACGCTGGCGAGAGCGCTTCCTTGAACGCGACGGCCTTGCCCGCGATCACGTGCATGAGCGGGCCGCCCTGGATGCCGGGGAAAATCGCCGAGTTGATCGGCTTCTCGTACTCGGCCTTCATCAGGATCACGCCGCCGCGCGGGCCGCGCAGGCTCTTGTGCGTGGTCGTGGTGACGAAGTCGGCGTGCGGCACCGGATTCGGGTAGACGCCCGCGGCGATGAGGCCCGCGTAGTGCGCCATGTCGACCATCAGATACGCGCCCACGCCCTTCGCGATCTTCGCAAGACGCTCGAAGTCGATGCGCAGCGCGAACGCCGAGGCGCCCGCCACGATCAGCTTCGGCTTGTGTTCCTGAGCGAGCTTTTCGGCGGCGTCGTAGTCGATGTCTTCGGCTTCGTTGAGGCCGTAGCTCACGACGTTGAACCACTTGCCCGACATGTTGACGGGCGAGCCGTGCGTGAGGTGGCCGCCGTGCGCGAGGCTCATGCCCATGATGGTGTCGCCGGGCTTGAGCATGGCGAAGAACACGCCCTGGTTGGCCTGCGAGCCCGAGTTCGGCTGGACGTTGGCGGCATCGGCGCCGAACAGTTCCTTCACGCGGTCGATCGCGAGCTGCTCGACGAGATCGACGTATTCGCAGCCGCCGTAGTAGCGCTTGCCGGGATAGCCTTCGGCGTACTTGTTGGTGAGCTGCGAACCCTGCGCGGCCATGACCGCCGGAGATGTGTAGTTCTCCGACGCGATGAGTTCGATGTGCTCTTCCTGGCGGCGGTTCTCGAGTTCGATCGCC
>NZ_CAJMZF010000136.1:0-1087 GCF_905220245.1 Paraburkholderia sp. J63
GGAGGGCGGCGCGGACACCATTGCCGAAGACCCGCAGATAAAGCAGACGCGCAATGGCTTCAGTTATCGACGCGCTGCTGAAGATGGGCGGGGTAACGGTCGCCCAAGACCTTGATTGCGGCAAGCGCTGCTTCAATCGAAGCCAGTTCGTCAGTCGTCAGCGCAATCGCGCCGGCGCCGACGTTCTCCTCGAGTCGCGCAATTTTGGTCGTGCCTGGAATCGGCACAATCCACGGCTTTTGCGCGAGCAGCCAGGCAATTGCGATTTGCGCTCGCGTTGCGCCTTTGTCGTTCGCAATGGTGCCAAGCACCTCGACAAGCTGCGCGTTGGCCTTGCGATTTTCCTCGGAAAAGCGTGGGACGACGTTGCGGAAGTCGCTCTTGTCGAACGTCGTGTTCTCATTGATTGCGCCGGTAAGGAAGCCCTTGCCGAGCGGGCTAAATGGCACGAAGCCAATGCCAAGCTCCTCGAGCGTTGCGAATACCTTGTGCTCGGGTTCACGCCACCAGAGCGAGTATTCGCTTTGCAGTGCGGCTACAGGCTGGACTGCGTGCGCGCGACGAATCGATTGCGCACCGGCTTCCGACATGCCGAAGTGCTTGACCTTGCCTTGCGCAATGAGGTCCTTCACCGTGCCAGCGACATCTTCAATCGGCACGTTCGGGTCGACGCGATGCTGGTAGAGCAGGTCGATGCGGTCCGTCTTCAGACGCTTGAGCGCTGCTTCAGTGACAGCGCGGATACGCTCGGGGCGGCTGTCCAGGCCCGCTGTGGCTTCGCCGTCCTTGAACCCGAACTTGGTTGCGATGACGACCTGGTCGCGGAATGGAGCCACCGCTTCGCCGACGAGCTCCTCGTTCACGAATGGACCGTATGCCTCGGCCGTGTCGAAGAACGTGACACCCCGTTCGAATGCCTTGCGGATGAGTTCGATGCCTGCGGACTTTTCCGTCGCTGGCCCGTAGCCGAAGCTCAGACCCATGCAGCCGAGTCCAATCGCCGACACTTCCAGACCACCGTTGCCGAGTTGACGTGTTTTCATGCGCTTCTACTGTGATGTGTCCGGCGGGAGCGTGCTGCCGCATG
>NZ_CAJMZF010000137.1:0-1068 GCF_905220245.1 Paraburkholderia sp. J63
TTCATCAAGGATTACCGGGGAACTCGGCCCGGATCTGAACGAATCGAATGCAATGCGCTTTAGGCGATTGGCGTTAAAAAGTAGGAATGCTTAATATATATGATGCGGACGGCGATAAGAATCAAGATATTTCCAGCTCGCGGCAGCGCTCTCGCTTAGATCTGTCCGAATGCGATCAGGTTTCCAAATCCGACACCCCCTAGTTTGTTGCTATAAATGGAAGCGTCTGTCAGAATCTGACCGCTATTGCCATACAGGGCTTTCGCGATCAGATTTCCGCTTGCATTGTAGTCGTTGGACCAGTACGAACCGTCGCTGTTATACAGATACTTGGAAAAGCCACTCAATTTTCCATCCATTCCGTATCGATCAGCTTCGATAACGCGGCCGCTCTTATCGAAAAAATCGTGTAGTATCATTTTGCCTGAAGAGAACTGATAGTAGTCGAAAATGATATTGTTCGACCCGAACATGCCGACGTATTCCATTGGACCCTCGAATTTATGTGATACATAGCTGTTATCCAGGGAAAAATCGAATTGCAGCTTTTTGGTGCCGACCGGATTGTAGAAAATGTCCTGAGTCTTGTAGCCGTTGGTGTTGAACTGAGCCATTTCGACTATTTTTCCGTTTGAATCAAAAAACGCGCCGCTCTGGGACCCATCCCCATTGAAGCCATGCCATGTGTAGCTCTTGTCCGGATTGAAGTCGAATTGCTGAGTAGATTTTCCATTCGAGCCGAAATAGATGTCCTGTGTTTTCATTCCACCTGTGTTGAATTTCACATATTCGGTCACCTGCCCATTAACTCCGAATAATGTCGCGGTTTGCGAGCCGTCGGCCACAAAGTTATACAAGGTGTAACTCTTGTCGAGATTGAAGTTGTATTGCTGTGTGGCTTTGCCGTCGGTTCCATAGAACGTGTCCTGTGTCTTGAATCCCGATGGATTGAACTTCGCAAATTCCACGATCTTTCCCGCTGTGCCGTAGAGCGTGGCAGTCTGGGAACCATCGGTGGCGAAATCGTACTTCGTGTAGCTCTTGTCGGTCTTGAACTCGAATTGCTGA
>NZ_CAJMZF010000138.1:0-1029 GCF_905220245.1 Paraburkholderia sp. J63
GCGCCTGCGCAACACCGTGCTGCTCAAGCGCGAGGACAACCAGCCCGTGTTTTCCTTCAAGCTGCGCGGCGCCTACAACAAGATGGCGCATCTCACGCCCGAGCAGCTTGAGCGCGGCGTGATCACCGCGTCGGCCGGCAATCACGCCCAGGGCGTGGCGCTCTCGGCGGCGAGACTCGGCGTGAAGGCCGTGATCTGCGTGCCCGTCACCACGCCCCAGGTCAAGGTCGACGCGGTGCGCGCCCACGGCGGCCCCACCGTCGAGGTCGTGCAGGCCGGCGAATCCTATAGCGACGCCTACGCGCACGCCGTCCAGCTGCAGAACGAACGCGGCCTGACCTTCGTGCATCCGTTCGACGATCCGCACGTGATCGCGGGCCAGGGCACCGTGGCGATGGAAGTGCTCAGCAAGCATCAGGCCCCGATTCACGCGATCTTCGTGCCGATCGGTGGCGGCGGACTGGCGGCGGGCATCGCCGCCTACGTGAAGGCGGTGCGCCCCGAGATCCGCGTGATCGGCGTGCAGACCGACGACTCGTGCGCGATGGCGCAGTCGATGAAGGCGGGCAAGCGCGTGGAGCTGAGCGAGGTCGGCCTGTTCTCGGACGGCACGGCGGTCAAGCTCGTGGGCGAGGAAACCTTCCGCCTGTGCCGCGAGTATCTGGACGACGTGCTCACGGTCGATACCGACGCGCTGTGCGCCGCGATCAAGGACGTCTTCCAGGACACGCGCAGCGTGCTCGAACCCGCGGGCGCGCTGGCCGTGGCGGGCGCGAAGCAGTACGCGGAGCGCGAGGGCATCGAGGGCAAGACGCTGGTGGCGGTCACCTCGGGCGCGAACATGAACTTCGACCGCATGCGCTTCGTGGCCGAGCGCGCCGAGGTGGGTGAGGCGCGGGAAGCAGTGTTCGCGGTGACGATCCCCGAGGAACGCGGCAGTTTCAAGCGCTTTTGCGAACTCGTGGGCACGCGCAGCGTGACCGAATTCAACTACCGCATCGACGACGCCGAACGCGCGCACATCTTCGT
>NZ_CAJMZF010000139.1:0-1005 GCF_905220245.1 Paraburkholderia sp. J63
TCGTTGTTCTTGTCGTATTCGAGCGGCTGCACCATGCCTGCGGTCGCTTGAGGGTCCTCTACGCCAGTCAGACGGCAAAGCGCATCGTATCCGCAGAGCCCGTCATGATCGAATGGCGTGTTGTCCTCGTCGACCTTTTGCCAGCCCGTAAAGAACGGGAAATCCGCGTCAGACAGTTTCGTGACTGCGTCCGGGGCGATATCGACATAGCCCAGCGTGCCATTCTCGTCGAACGGCACCGCGATCCAGGTCGTACAGGCCGCTCCCGTCAAGGTTGGATGGTCCGAGAGAATGCGGCCAAACCGCAGCATCTCATAGCCGTCGCTTGGACACGCCGGGTAGAGGGCCATCGCGCGGCTATACAGGTCGTACTCGTACCGCTTTGGCCTGTGATGGCTGTCGGTGCCGTTGTCATAGGGGTCCGCGACAGGATCAGGCGTGAGCAGGGTAACGTTGCCGCTGCCGCCCTTGTCGATCCATGCACGCGTATAGCGCCGCCCCAGGTTGAACCAGGCCTCGACATAGAGCGTGTCGCCTGAAGCAATCGACCCGCCCGGCACCCGGGGAAACCAGGTGTCATTCCGGGCCGGCCGGGGATATAACTCCAGCGGTCCCTTGATAACGAAATAGCTATGCCCCCAGTAGTCGCCCGACTGCGGCTGGACCAGGTTCTTCTCGCCGAGCTGAACCTTGTGATCGGCCTGATCGAACCAGGCTGTGAAGTCGGCGTCCGTCATGAAGACTTCGAAGTGCAGATGCGCCACCTCCTGATGCTGGCCCATGTAACCGAGCACGTCCTTGCGGTACACCTTCTTCGTACCGCCCAACTGAACCACCCCATCCTTTCCCCCTGCCGTATCGAGCAACCACCTGGGCAAGGCGTTCGCCGAGCCGGTCTCAGGCGGATCGTTCGGCTGCGGAACAAGGTTCTCCTGCGCGGTCATATCCAGCAGGTGCATGTAGAGCGAGTAATACGTCAGCGTGCGCCCATCACCCGTATCGGTC
>NZ_CAJMZF010000140.1:0-982 GCF_905220245.1 Paraburkholderia sp. J63
TGTCTCGGTGGGCACGGAAGGTAGCGAGCGTCAGATCACGAACGTGGCGGCCGGTACGCAGGGCACCGACGCGGTGAACGTGAACCAGCTCACCGCCGCGACCGTGCAGTCGCAGGGCTACATGGACCAGCGAATCGCCGGCGTGCAGAACCAGGTCAGCGACGTGCGTCGCGACGCGTTCGGCGCAGCGGCAGCGGCGATGGCGGTTGCGGGTCTGCCGCAGCCGACCGCGCCGGGCAAGACGATGGTGGCGGCAGGTACGTCGCGCATCGGTGGCCAGCAGGGCATGGCGCTGGGCGTCTCGTATGTCTCCGAGAACAACCGCTGGGTGGGCAAGCTCTCGGTGAGCTCGAGCGCCCAGGGCAGCACCGGTACCACGGTCGGCGCAGGCTATCAGTGGTAACGCCCCGCGCGGCAAGGATGGCATCGTAGGTTGATGCCATGAAACCTCAAGCCCGGCAGTCGAAAGACTGCCGGGCTTCTTTTTTGAGTTTATGTGTCTGGCATGGGCGCAATGGTGTGGGGCAAGGTTCCGGCGTGCGTGAGGCCCTGTTCCGGTGCTATTTTTATCCGCTGGTTTTACGGGCGCGATCTGCTATCCCGTTTTTCGAATATCTCCTGGTTTTTTGTGGACCGCGGGCCGTTAGTATGAATCCATGCCTCGCCGACACCGAAACGTCAGGCATCAAAGGTCAAGGATTGTTCGAGGCTTGATTCAGGTTCTTTTGATTCAGAGTTCTCTTATTTGATGTACTGATTCCTACGATTAATCTGAGAGTGTAGGCAGTCAGTCTGGTTGATGACCCACGGCTCGATGCGCAGGCAGATTCCATTTGCCGGGCAACAGGAGCGACCAGGCTGCATCTGATTTCAGTAAAAGCAGGACTGCAAACTATTACTTAACGACAAAACCCCGGAATCCTGAATGGTTTCAGGGCGCACAGAATGGCGTGCCCTGTGGACCCGTGTTGCCGGCCGTTTT
>NZ_CAJMZF010000141.1:0-934 GCF_905220245.1 Paraburkholderia sp. J63
CATTCGCGCGGGCCTGCCGCGTGACGGTCAACACGCTGGTGCAGGCGGCGTGGTCGCTGGTGCTGCAGCGCTCGACGGGTCAGCGTTCGGTGGTGTTCGGTGCCACGGTAGCGGGCCGTCCCGACGATCTGCCAGGCGCCTCGCGCCTGCTGGGCCTCTTCATCAACACGGTGCCGGTGATGAGCGCGCCGCGCGAGGGTGCACGGCTGGGCGAGTGGCTGCATGCGCTTCAAGCCCAAAGCGTGACTTCACAGGAACACGCGCACACGCCGCTGTACGAAATCCAGCGCTGGTCGGGCGCGGGTGCGCAAGGACTGTTCGACACGCTGCTGGTGTTCGAGAACTACCCGGTGGACGAAGCGCTCAAGGAGAGCGCGCCAGGCGGCCTGACGTTCGGCGCACTGACGTTCCGCGAAGAAACGAACTACGCGCTGACGCTGGGCGTGACGCTGGGCGAGCGGCTGCTGGTATCGGCGAGCCACGCGTGCGCACAGTTCGATGCGGGCACAGTGGAGCGCCTGCTGGCGCAACTCGAACGGGCGCTGACGCAATTCGCGGGACTGGGTGCCTCGGCACGCCTCGGCGAGGTCTCACTGCTCGATGCGCAGGAGCACGAAGCATTGCTCGCGCTGGGCAGCAGCGACTTCAGCCCTGCCCTGACGATGCCCGTACACACGCAGATCCAGGCGCGGGCACAGTCGACGCCGCAGGCCACGGCGCTCGTACTGGACGACATCTCACTGAGCTACGGCGAGCTGGAGGCGAGGGCGAACCGCCTCGCGCACCGTCTGATCGCACTGGGCGTAAAGCCCGAAGTGCGGGTAGGGATCGCAGTGGAGCGCTCGCTCGACATGGTGATCGGACTGCTCGCAATCCTCAAGGCCGGTGGCGCATACGTGCCGCTCGATCCGGAATATCCGCGCGAGCGCCTCGC
>NZ_CAJMZF010000142.1:0-890 GCF_905220245.1 Paraburkholderia sp. J63
GACGAGCGCGTGCTGCGCGCCGCGCAGTTCGTGCTGACCGAGAAGATCGCCAGGCCGATCATCGTGGGCCGCCCGTCCGTGGTGGAAATGCGCCTGAAGAAGATGGGCTCGAAGCTGCATGCGGGCACCGACTTCGAGATCGTCGATCCGGAAGACGATCCGCGCTTCCAGAAGAGCTGGCAGGCGTACCACGAGCTCGGCGCGCGCCAGGGCATCACGCCCGAGGTCGCGAAGGCGTCGATGCGCAAGTTCAACACGCTGATCGGCGCGATCCTCGTGCATCTGGGCGATGCGGACGGCATGATCTGCGGTCTCGTGAACAGCTTCGACTATCACCTCAAGTACATCGAGCAGGTGCTGGGCAAGGCCGCCGACGCCGACCACTACGCGGCGATGAACCTGCTGATGCTGCCGGGCCGCAACCTGTTCATCAGCGACACCTACGTGAACGAAGTGCCGAGCGCCGAGCAGCTCGCCGACATGACGATTCTCGCCGCGCGCGAGATCGAGAAGTTCGGCATCACGCCGAAGGTCGCGCTGCTGTCGAGCTCGAACTTCGGCAGCGTGCGTTCGTCGACCTCGCAGCGCATGCAGGCCGCGCGCCAGCTGATCGCGCAACGCGCGCCGCAGCTCGAAGTCGATGGCGAAATGCACGGCGACGCGGCGCTTTCGGAGCTGATCCGCAAGCAGTCGTTCCCGGGCACGACGCTCACGGGCGAAGCGAACCTGCTGATCATGCCGAACGTGGAAGCGGCGAACATCGCGTATAACCTGCTGAAGATGATCGGCGGCGAAGGCGTGACGGTGGGCCCGTTCCTGCTGGGCGCTTCGAAGCCGGTGCACATCCTCACGCCGGCGGCGACGGTGCGACGCATCATCAACATGACGGC
>NZ_CAJMZF010000143.1:0-843 GCF_905220245.1 Paraburkholderia sp. J63
TGCGAGGAGGGCGCGGTGCCGCTGCTGCCGGTCCAGGCGTGGTTCTTCGATACGCCGATGGTACATCGCGGCCACTGGAACCAGGCGGTGCTGCTCGAAGGGCCGCAGGCACTGGACCCTGACGTCTTGCGCGTGGCATTGCAGGCCGTGGTCGCGCATCACGGCGCGCTGCGTCTGCGCTTCGAACAGGATGCCCAGGGCACGTGGCAGCAGGCCTACGCCACGGACGACGTCGCCAGTCACGATCTGCTCTGGGAACGCGAAACCGCCGACGCCTCGCAGATCGGCGCCCTGTGCGACGAGGCGCAACGCAGCCTGAACCTGTCCGAAGGACCGCTGCTGCGCGCATTGCTGATCCGCCTGCCGCAAGGCGCATGGCGTCTGCTGCTGGCGATCCATCACCTCGCGGTGGACGGAGTGTCGTGGCGCATCCTGCTCGACGACCTGCAACAGGCGTACGAACAGGCGCGCACACACAAGCCGGTCACATTGCCATCCAACGGCACGACATACCAGGCGTGGGCGAAACGCCTTGCGGCGCACGCGCAGGGCGAAGACGTGCGCGGCGAACTCGCCTACTGGCGCGCGGTCGCCGATGCGCCGTCGCGCATTCCTGCCGACGATCCCCAGGGCGCGTCGACGGTGGCGCAACTGCGCCATGTCTCGCAGCAACTTGCGGCCGATGCAACATATCGCCTGCTGCACGACGTCCCCGCGGCCTACCGCACGCAGATCAACGACGTGCTGCTGACCGCGCTGGGCCGCGCGCTGTGCGCGTGGACCGGTGACGAATCGATCCGCATCGACCTGGAGGGCCACGGTCGCGAAGACCTGTTCGACGAC
>NZ_CAJMZF010000144.1:0-843 GCF_905220245.1 Paraburkholderia sp. J63
AGCGAGGAGGGCGCGGTGCCGCTGCTGCCTATCCAGTCATGGTTCTTCGATACGCCGATGGTGCATCGCGCGCACTGGAACCAGGCCGTGCTGCTTGAAGGGCCGCAGGCGCCGGACCCTGATGCCTTGCGCGTCGCATTGCAGGCCGTGGTGGCGCATCACGGCGCACTGCGCCTGCGCTTCGAGCAGGATGCCCAGGGCGCGTGGCAGCAGGCCTACGCCACGGACGACGTCACCAGCCACGATCTGCTGTGGGAGCGCGAAGCCGCCGACGCCTCGCAGATCGACGCATTGTGCGACGAGGCACAACGCAGCCTGAACCTGACCGAAGGACCGTTGCTGCGCGCATTGCTGATCCGCCTGCCGCAAGGCGCATGGCGTTTGCTGCTGGCGATCCATCACCTCGCGGTGGACGGAGTCTCGTGGCGAATTCTGATTGATGATCTGCAACAGGCGTACGAACAGGCGCGTACGCACGGGCCGGTCACATTGCCGCCCAACGGCACGACATACCAGGCGTGGGCGAAACGCCTTGCAGCGCACGCACAAAACACGCAGGTACGCGATGAACTGCCGTACTGGCAATCGGTGCTCGACACACCGTCCGCGCTCCCCATGGATGATCCCCAAGGCGCAAACACGGTCCGCGAGCAGCAAACCGCGACGTTCACGCTTGACCGCGACACCACGCACCGTCTGCTGCACGAGGTCCCCGCAGCCTACCGCACGCAGATCAACGACGTACTGCTGACCGCGCTCGGCCGCGCGCTGTGCAGATGGACCGGTGACGAATCGATCCGCATCGACCTGGAGGGCCACGGCCGCGAAGACCTGTTCGACGAT
>NZ_CAJMZF010000145.1:0-784 GCF_905220245.1 Paraburkholderia sp. J63
GCAATGCTGCGAACGCCGCCGCGTTCAATGGCGTCAGCCTCTCGCGCGTCCTCACGGCCGACACGACCGTGCGCCTGAAGCTCCAGCAGATCCAGTCGAGCCCGGATGCGCAGGCGATGGCGCGGGGTCTCGCGCAGGCTGTGTTTCAGGGCAAGCTCTCGGATCTCACGCAGGCGCACGACGATGCGGCGCTGACGGCTGCGAGCCTGGGCGCGCAGTGGGCGGGCTTCGGCCAGACGATGTTCGTGCAGCCGCTCGACGCGGCCTGGCAGGCCGTCCTCCAGCCTGCTGCCGCAAGCCTGAACGACGCGTGGCGCGCGGCCGTGTACTCACCCTTCCAGGTGGCGTTCGCCTCGCGCTATCCGTTCGCGCCGACGGGCCCGGATGCGTCCTTCGCCGAGTTTGGCCGGTACGTGCGGCCCGATACGGGGCTGATCAACCGTTTCGTCGAGGTCGAGCTGTCGGGGGTGCTCAAGCGTCAGGGCGACCAGTGGGTGCCGAATGAACTCGCGCCGCAGTCGCTGCAGTTCGACCCGAAGTTCCTCGCCATGCTGCGGCTGACCGGCCCGCTGGGCGCACGTCTCTACGCGCAGGGCGAGGCGGGCTATCACTTCAGCATCATGCCGCAGCCGACGCCCGGCGTGACGCGTACCGAGCTGACGGTGGACGGACAGCAGATCGTCTACTTCAACCAGCGGGAGACCTGGACACCGCTCGTGTGGCCAGGCAACGGCCTCGCTGGCCGCGCATCGCTGACCTGGCAGACGCTCGACGCGGGAACGCG
>NZ_CAJMZF010000146.1:0-780 GCF_905220245.1 Paraburkholderia sp. J63
AGCTGGTCGATGACCCCGGAAAAGCTGGTCGCCCGGATCAACCGGAAGCTGTTGAGCATGGTCGCCCAGGCTGCGGTGTAGTCGGTGAAGTAACGCGTGCGCAGGCGCTCGCGGAGAGCGTCGGCGTCGCGCTTCGCATCGAGCGCGGTACGTGCCGCGCCCACCGCCCCTTCGACAACCGAGGCGCTCACCTGGGCGGCCGGCTGGTCGCCGCTCAGCACCCAGTCTCCCTCGACGTGCTGGTCCTTCGCGGCGTCGTCGATCGCCTTCCCGATCACCCCCTCCCACGCCGCACGCGTGAAGATGCCCGGTACGGTCTGCGTGGTCGTGAAGAGACCATGTGCGTCGGTCCCGGCGAGCAGCGTCGCGAGCGAAATGTCGGCGTACCTGCCGCGCGCTTCGTCGAGGACTCTCTGGTAGAGCACGTCATCGCTCGCAGACAGTCCGATCTGGTTCACCAGCGTCGAGCGCATCTGCGTGACGAGCGGCATCGACGCACTGATGCGCCAGTCGGGATGCGCCTTGAGGTGGCTGACCCAGAAGCCTGCAAGTCGCTGCGAAGTATCGAGCCACTCACCCGGGCGCATGCCGGCGGGCGCTGGCCAGACGGCCAGCAGTTGCGACTTGAGGAACGGCGCGTCCGTCCGTGCTGGCGCGACGAGCATCAGGTACGCCTTGAGCCGGTTGTAGGCGAGCTGCTGCGCGTCGTGGCTCTGCTGCTCGTCGGCGCGAACCTGCGAAAGCTGCCCGAGTTGCGCCTCCAGCGCCGCCAGGGCGGGC
>NZ_CAJMZF010000147.1:0-779 GCF_905220245.1 Paraburkholderia sp. J63
GTCTTGAAGCTCGGGTCGAGCGCTTCGCCGAACGCCACCGCCTTGCCGGCGATCACGTGCATCAGCGGGCCGCCCTGCAAGCCGGGGAAGACGGCCGAGTTGATCTTTTTGGCGATCTCCTCGTCGTTGGTGAGCACGAAGCCGCCGCGCGGACCGCGCAGCGTCTTGTGCGTCGTGGACGTGACCACGTGCGCATGGTCGACCGGATTCGCATGGCGGCCGGCCGCAATCACGCCCGCGATATGGGCCATGTCGACCATCAGCTTCGCGCCCACGCTATCGGCGATCGCGCGGAAGCGCGCGAAATCCAGTTCGCGCGGATAGGCGGAAAAGCCGGCGATGATGAGGCTCGGCTTGTGCTGCTGCGCGAGCTCCTCGACCTGGTCGTAGTCGATACGCATCGTCTCGCGGTTCACGCCGTACTGCACCGCGTTGAACCACTTGCCCGAAAGCGCGGGCTTCGCGCCGTGCGTGAGGTGGCCGCCCGCGTCGAGCGACATGCCGAGCACCGTGTCGCCCGGCTTGGCCAGCGCGAGCATGACCGCGCCATTGGCCTGGGCGCCCGAATGCGGCTGGACGTTGGCGAAGCCGGCATTGAAGAGCTGCTTGATGCGCTCGATCGCCAGCGACTCGATATCGTCCATGAATTCGCAACCGCCGTAATAGCGCTTGCCGGGATAGCCTTCCGCATATTTATTGGTCAGCACCGAGCCCTGCGCCTCCAGCACCGCGCGCGAGACGATGTTTTCCGACGCGATCATTTCGACCTGCGACTGCTG
>NZ_CAJMZF010000148.1:0-776 GCF_905220245.1 Paraburkholderia sp. J63
GTGCTCGGCCTCGGCAACATCGGCCCGCTCGCGGCCAAGCCCGTGATGGAAGGCAAGGGTTGCCTGTTCAAGAAGTTCGCCGGCATCGACGTGTTCGACATCGAGCTTTCCGAGACCGATCCGGACAAGCTCGTCGAGGCCATCGCCATGCTCGAGCCCACGCTCGGCGGCATCAACCTTGAAGACATCAAGGCGCCCGAGTGCTTCTACATCGAGCAGAAGCTGCGCGAGCGCATGAAGATTCCCGTCTTCCACGACGACCAGCACGGCACGGCCATCATCGCTTCGGCGGCCATCCTCAACGGCCTGAAGGTCGTGGGCAAGGAACTCGGCAACGTGAAGCTCGTGTGCTCGGGCGCGGGCGCGGCGGCCATCGCGTGTCTGGACCTGCTCGTGAAGCTGGGCCTGAAGAAAGAGAACATCCTCGTTGCCGACTCGAAGGGCGTGATCTACGAAGGCCGCGGCAACCTCGATCCGTCGAAGGCGCGCTACGCCGCCAACACCGAGGCGCGTACGCTCGGCGACGCCAGCAAGGGCGCCGACGTGTTCCTCGGCTGCTCGGGCGCCGGCGTGCTCAAGCCCGAGATGGTCAAGGAAATGGGCGACAAGCCGCTGATCCTCGCGCTCGCGAACCCGGAGCCGGAAATCCGCCCGGAAGAAGCGAAGAAGGTGCGCCCGGACGCGATCATCGCCACGGGCCGTTCGGACTATCCGAACCAGGTCAACAACGTGCTGTGCTTCCCGTTCATCTTCCGCGGCGCGCTCGACGTGGGCGC
>NZ_CAJMZF010000149.1:0-749 GCF_905220245.1 Paraburkholderia sp. J63
GTTTATCCGGCATTTCAGGCGATGTGGGTGGCTGAGCCCGCAAGACTATATGCGGATGTTTCCACCCACCGCTCTCCGCTCCATTGGGCATGGTCAATGGGTTTCGGAAAGCGTTTCGCCATCACGCGAGACGATCGCCGGATATGGCGCCGAGTTGAACAAGGCCATGTGCAAATTTGGCGTCACAACCCCATTGCGGCTGGCGGCCTTTCTCGGTAACGCGATGCAGGAAACCCAGTGGTTTTCGTTGCTGTCCGAAGGCCGGAGCACGCCTCCTCCGCGATATGCACCGTGGATTGGGCGTGGGTTTCTGCAACTGACCTGGCCGGATAACTACATCAAGTACTGGCGCTTCCAGGGCCGGGAGGTGGATCAGGCTCTCGCGGAGCGCCTGCATGAGGCTGCGGATAATGCAAACAGGATGCGCAATAACAGTGCTCTCATGGTGGTTGAGGCAGTTGTACCGGTGTCCATGCAGGAATGGCGAAGATTAACGGGTGTCGACAAATTAGATGCGACCAGCAGTGCTGGAGCGTACTGGGCGTGGCCCGGCGCGGCCAGGTATGCCGACATGCAACCTGTTTTGCGACGTGAAACGAAGCGGGTGGGAATGACCCTAAAGGCCTACTATAGCTGTGAATCCTTCGGACAGGTGGCGGCAACCGTAAACGTGGGACATCCGTCCAGTTCGTTTTCCGGCATTTACGGCTTGCAAGCCCGCTTTCAAGGCTATGCGAGCGCGTTAATGG
>NZ_CAJMZF010000150.1:0-717 GCF_905220245.1 Paraburkholderia sp. J63
ACCGGCTTCGACCAGTTCTTCGAACTCACGACCGTTGAAGCTCTCGTAGAAGAAGCCGCGCGCGTCGCCGAACACCTTCGGCTCGATGAGCTTGACTTCGGGGAGTGCCGTAGCAGTTACCGTGATGGCCATGCGACCTGATCCGTGAGAATGTTCAACAAATACTTGCCGTAGCCGTTCTTAGAGAGCGGCTTGGCAAGCTTCTGCACCTGCTCTGCATCAATCCACTGGCGGCGGTACGCAATTTCCTCGGGGCACGCGACCACGAGCCCCTGACGCTTTTGCAGCGTCGCGATGAACGTCGCCGCCTCGATCAGCGAATCGTGCGTGCCGGTATCGAGCCACGCGTAACCGCGACCCATGATCTCGACGTTCAGCGCACCATCGCTCAGATAGCGCGAATTCACATCCGTGATCTCGAGCTCGCCGCGCGGGGACGGCTTGATGTCCGCCGCGATATCGCACACACGGTTGTCATAGAAGTACAGGCCCGTCACCGCGTAGTTCGAACGCGGCTGCGCAGGCTTCTCCTCGATCGACAGCGCACGGAAGCCCTTGTCGAACTCGACCACGCCATAGCGCTCCGGATCGTGCACGTGATAGGCAAACACGGTCGCGCCCGCGTCCTGCGCATCCGCGCGCTCGAGCTGCTTCGCGAGATCGTGGCCGTAGAAGATGTTGTCGCCGAGAATGAGCGCCGACGGATCGTTGCCCACG
>NZ_CAJMZF010000151.1:0-717 GCF_905220245.1 Paraburkholderia sp. J63
TGTGGGCAACGATCCGTCGGCGCTCATTCTCGGCGACAACATCTTCTACGGCCACGATCTCGCGAAGCAGCTCGAGCGCGCGGACGCGCAGGATGCGGGCGCAACGGTATTCGCCTATCACGTGCACGACCCGGAGCGTTATGGCGTGGTCGAGTTCGACAAGGGCTTCCGTGCGCTGTCGATCGAGGAGAAGCCTGCGCAGCCGCGTTCGAACTATGCGGTGACGGGCCTGTACTTCTATGACAACCGTGTGTGCGATATCGCTGCGAACATCAAGCCGTCCCTGCGTGGCGAGCTCGAGATCACGGACGTGAATTCGCGCTACTTGAGCGATGGTGCGCTGAACGTCGAGATCATGGGTCGCGGCTATGCATGGCTCGATACCGGTACGCACGATTCGCTGATTGAGGCGGCGACGTTCATCGCGACGCTGCAGAAGCGTCAGGGGCTCGTGGTCGCGTGCCCCGAGGAAATTGCATACCGCCGCCAGTGGATTGATGCGGAGCAGGTGCAGAAGCTGGCCAAACCGCTCTCGAAGAACGAGTACGGCAAGTATTTGTTGAACATTCTCACGGACCAAGTTGCATGGCTATCACGGTAACTGCTACGGCGCTCCCCGAAGTCAAGCTCATCGAGCCGAAGGTGTTTGGCGACGCGCGCGGCTTCTTCTACGAGAGCTTCAACGGACGCGAGTTCGAAGAGCTGGTCGAAGCCGGC
>NZ_CAJMZF010000152.1:0-673 GCF_905220245.1 Paraburkholderia sp. J63
GCACGTGGTCGTAGTAGATGGCCGGCGTGAGCGTGAAGGCCGCCCCGATCTGGTAGCGCAGGCCGATCCAGGCGAGGTCGTCGCGCAGCGCGGTGGCCCCGGTGGCCGCCGTATTGTCGCGGTAGCGATACCCGGCGAACAGCTTGGCCGGACCCAGCGTGAGTCGCGCAGCGATGGCCGCGAGGCGGTTCTTCGTCTGCATGGTGCCGCTCTGGACGGTATTGATCTGATCATAGGCGAGCGTGACGGCGGCCGTACCCGTGTCCCAGGCGAGTCCCGCCCCGTAGTTTGCGCCGAGCGAGAGCGAGCCGGGCTGGCCGCCCGGTCCCCAATGCGCCTGGGCGACGAGGGGGCCGGTGCTGTAGCGATACTTGATGATGTTGTCGGCCCAGAACGACGTCATGGCGGGCACGGGCTCCGAGCCGCCGCTGAAGCCTTGCGGCGCGAAGTTGAACAGCATGTCGAAGATCGTCGTGTACTGGCGCCCGAAGCTCAGTCGTCCAAACCGTCCGTCGACCCCGAGCCACGCCTGGCGGCCGAAGATCCGGTTGTCGGGAAAGAAGTTGCTGCCGTTGGTCGGGCTGAAGCCGCTCTCCAGCGTGAAGATCACTTTCGTTCCGTCACCGATATCCTCCACGCCGCGCAATCCCCAGCGCGAATTGGCCATGCCGCC
>NZ_CAJMZF010000153.1:0-663 GCF_905220245.1 Paraburkholderia sp. J63
GTAGCCGCGCAATGGAATTAGCGCTGGCTGCGAGGCACCTGCACGACGTGCTTTGTTTTTTGCTGTCTCTATCGGGGATGTCCCGCGCGAAGCGAAACATCCCTTATGACGTGCCGCGCTACGCCTCGCGCGCCCAGACGCCGATCAGCACACCGCCCGCCGCTTCGCGCGCGGACGTCCCCGCCATCCTGTCATGGTCGATCGTCGGGTGAATCTTGCGCGCGCGCAGCCAGTCGAACAGCTTCTGCAGCAACGCCTCGCGCACCGCTGCGTGCGCCGGGTCCGCGCCGAGGTCGTGATACTCGTCGGGATCGTTCTCGAGGTCGAAAAGCTGCGGGCGCAGATCGTCGAAAAACACCGCTTTCCAGCGCGCCGTCCGCACCATGTACCCATGGCAGCGGTCCACGGGCTGCCCCACGGCTTCGCGCACGCTCGCGCGGAAGCTGTAATCCATTTCGCTGAACGCAGCGTCGCGCCATGACACCGCCTCGCCGTGCAACAGCGGCTGCAGCGAGCGTCCCTCCAGGATATGCGGTTGCGCGGCGAGACCGAAGGCGTCGAGTACGGTCGGCAGTACGTCGATCGATTCCACGAGCCGTGCTTCGATGTGGCCGCGCGTGGCGTCGGCGGCGCGGCGCGGATCGTAGACGATCAGCGGCACCC
>NZ_CAJMZF010000154.1:0-662 GCF_905220245.1 Paraburkholderia sp. J63
TTAGCCGCGCAATGGAATTAGCGCTGGCTGCGAGGCACCTGCACGACGTGCTTTGTTTTTTGCTGTCTCTATCGGGGATGTCCCGCGCGAAGCGAAACATCCCCATCACGTGCCGCGCTACGCCTCGCGCGCCCAGACGCCGATCAGCACGCCGCCCGCCACTTCGCGCGCGGACGTCCCCGCCATCCTGTCATGGTCGATCGTCGGATGGATCTTGCGCGCGCGCAGCCAGTCGAACAGGTTCTGCAGCAACGTTTCGCGCACCGCTGCGTGCGCCGGGTCCGCGCCGAGGTCGTGATACTCGTCGGGATCGTTCTCGAGGTCGAACAACTGCGGGCGCAGATCGTCGAAAAACACCGCTTTCCAGCGCGCAGTCCGCACCATGTATCCATGACAGCGGTCGACGGGCTGCCCCACGGCTTCGCGCACGCTCGCGCGGAAGCTGTAATCCATTTCGCTGAACGCGGCGTCGCGCCATGACACCGCCTCGCCGTGCAACAGCGGCTGCAGCGAGCGTCCCTCCAGGAGATGCGGTTGCGCGGCGAGACCGAAGGCGTCGAGCACGGTCGGCAGTACGTCGATCGATTCCACGAGTTGCTCTTCGACGTGGCCGCGCGTGGCGTCGGCGCCGCGGCGCGGATCGTAGACGATCAGCGGCACCT
>NZ_CAJMZF010000155.1:0-653 GCF_905220245.1 Paraburkholderia sp. J63
ATGGGCGCGTGCCTCGACCAGATGCGCCACGCGGCGCAAGTGCTGCTGATCGAAGCCAACGCGGTCTCGGACAACCCGCTGATCTTCCCGGACACGCAGGAAGTCATCTCGGGCGGCAACTTCCACGCGGAGCCGGTGGCGTTCGCGGCCGACAATCTCGCGCTGGCCGCCGCTGAAATCGGCGCGCTCGCCGAGCGCCGCATCGCGCTCCTGATCGACGCGACGCTCTCGGGCCTGCCGCCTTTCCTCGTGAAGGACGGCGGCGTGAACTCGGGCTTCATGATCGCGCACGTGACGGCGGCGGCGCTGGCTTCGGAGAACAAGACGCTCGCGCATCCGGCTTCGGTGGATTCGCTGCCGACGTCGGCGAACCAGGAAGACCACGTGTCGATGGCGACTTTCGCCGCGCGCAAGCTCGCCGACATCGCCGGCAATACGGCCAACATCCTCGCGATCGAGCTGCTGGCCGCCGCGCAGGGCGTGGACCTGCGCGCGCCGCACGCGACCAGCCCGGCGCTGCAGAAGGTGATGCAGTCGGTGCGCAGCGAGGTGCCGCATTACGATCTGGACCGCTATTTCGCACCCGATATCGCAGCAATGACGCAGCTCGTGCAGAACGGCGCAATCGCGGCGCACAGCCCGTTCGCGTTCGA
>NZ_CAJMZF010000156.1:0-635 GCF_905220245.1 Paraburkholderia sp. J63
AACAGCAGCGGCCGCTGCACGTCGCGCAGATAGAAACTGCCGAGCGGTCCGTTCAATTCGAGCGTTTCGCCGGGTTGCGCGGCTTCCAGCCAGGTGCTCATCACGCCGCCTGGGATCTTCTTGATCAGGAAGCTGATCTTCGCTGCGCCAGGAGCCGATGAGAAGGAATACGAACGATGCTGGCCGCTACCCGGCACGTCGATATTCACGTACTGGCCCGGCAGGAACACCGGCGCGTTCGCATCCACGTCCATTTCCAGCACCACGGCCGCATCGTTGTGTTGCTCGACCTTCGAGACCGTGGCGGCGAACTTGCCGTGGCCCGTCTTGCACGCCGTCGACGAGGTCGGGACCGCGATCACGCAATCGCTTTGCGGCACCATCTGGCAGGTCAGCACGAGGCCACTGTCCTTTTCGTCTTCGGTCAGCGCGTCCTCGATGTAGTCGTCGCCGAGATCGTAGCTTCCGCTTTCCGCGCGGCATTTGCAGGTGCCGCAGACGCCATCGGAGCAATCCATCGGCAGATTGATCTTCGCGCGAAAGGCCGCGTCGAGCACTTTTTCACCGGCCTTGCAGTCGATGAAACGCGTGACGCCGTCCTCGAAATTCAGTGCAACCTTGAAACTGGACATGGG
>NZ_CAJMZF010000157.1:0-614 GCF_905220245.1 Paraburkholderia sp. J63
TCGGCGTGGCGCGTGCTGCCCAATCGCTGGGATTTCGTGGCGTTCCCGCTCATCATCTGCCTGATCGCCATGGCCGTCGTGGGCTTTCACCAGACCATGGCGCCCATCGCCACGCTCAAGACGCAGACGATCTCGCTCGACCCGTCGATGCTGCCCGAGTACGCCATGCGCACCACGCTGCGCATGCTTGCAGCGATGGTCGCCTCGCTCGTGTTCACGCTCGTCTACGGCACGCTCGCGGCCAAGAGCCGCCGTGCGGGCCAGGTGCTGGTGCCGATCCTCGACATCCTGCAGTCGGTGCCGGTGCTCGGCTACATTTCGTTTACCGTGACGTTCTTCCTTGCACTCGTGCCCTCGCGCGTGATGGGCGCCGAGCTCGCGGCGATCTTCGCGATCTTCACGAGCCAGGCCTGGAACATGACCTTCAGCTTCTACCAGTCGCTGCGCACGGTGCCGCGCGATCTGGACGAAGTCTCGCGAGGTTTCCACCTCACAGGATGGCAGCGCTTCTGGAAGCTCGAAGTGCCGTTCTCGATGCCGGGCCTCATCTGGAACATGATGATGTCGATGTCGGGCGGCTGGTTCTTCGTGGTGGCCTCCGAGGCCATCACGGT
>NZ_CAJMZF010000158.1:0-590 GCF_905220245.1 Paraburkholderia sp. J63
TTGATTGAGCTTCAACTTGCGGACGAGGGAAATCTGGGTGAGTGAATTGGGTTGCATGGCAGTACTGGACATTGACGGGGAAAGCGCCGTTCACGAGGCGTTCGCGCTGTTCGCGGCCCTGGTGTTTTCCGCCGCTTGACAAGCCCGGCGCCCTGCCGCCACTGCGCCACGCCAACCGTGAGCCGCGCTGCGCTTACTATACGCGCAAAAATAATCGACATTCATTATTGACAGTGCAAAATTGAATCACTACAAATAACGAACAACGATCATTTTTAGACGAATTACCCTCCGTCACCCCTCTGACAAGACCTCAGGACCACGTCCCTGGTGCCGATGCAGATTCGCAGTCCGTTCGCAGCCCGTTGCCGACTCTCCGCTCAAACGACTCTCGCTACCTCATGAATCTGAACCGCACACCTAGCCTCGCCCTCGCGGCAACCCTGCTCGCGAGCAGCCAGGCCGCGCACGCGCAAAGCAGCATCACGCTCTACGGTATCGTCGATACGTACCTGAACTACTCGACCAATCAAACCGCTGCCATATCGGGCGGCGGCACCACGCACGGCAGCACCGTGTCGCTGAACAAC
>NZ_CAJMZF010000159.1:0-579 GCF_905220245.1 Paraburkholderia sp. J63
CTGATTGAGCTTCAACTTGCGGACGAGGGAAATCTGGGTGAGTGAGTTGGGTTGCATGGCAGTACTGGATATTGACGGGGAAAGCGCCATTCACGAGGCGTTCGCGCTGTTTGCGACCCAGGTGCTTTCCGCCACTTGACAAGCCCGGCGCCCTGCCGCCGCTGCGCCACGCCAACCGTGAGCCGCGCTGCGCTTACTATACGCACAAAAATAATCCACAGTCGTTATTGACAGTGCGAAATTGAATCCCTAAAAATACGGAACATTGATCGTTTTTAGACGAACTATCCTCCGTCACCCCTCTGACAAGACCTCAGGACCACGTCCCTGGTGCCGATGCAGATTCGCAGCAAATTGCTGACTTCCCGATAACACTACCCTCGCTACCTCATGAATCTGAATCGCGCACCCCGTCTTGTCGTAACGGCCACCCTCCTGGCTGGCAGCCAGGCCGCGTTCGCACAAGGCAGCATCACGCTGTACGGTATCGTCGATACGTACCTGAACTACTCGACCAATCAAACCGCAACCTCGTCTGGCGGCGGGACAACGCACGGCAGCATCGTGTCGCTCAACAAT
>NZ_CAJMZF010000160.1:0-565 GCF_905220245.1 Paraburkholderia sp. J63
GTGACGCGCTTTCGCGCAGCATGGGAAGCGGCGACTGCGCAGCACACGATCCTGCGCACGGGCTTCGTGCAGCAGGGCGAGGGCTGGCTGCAGTGGGTTGCGCGCGAAGCGCCACTGCCTTTCACGCTGCACGACTGGTCCGATCGTAATGACCACACCGAAGCACTCGACACACTCGCCGCACACGACCTCTCGCAAGGCTTCGACCTTGCCCGGCCGCCCCTGCAGCGCGTGACGCTGGTGCGCACAGCGGCACGGCGTCATCACCTGATCTGGACACACCACCACGTGCTGATGGATGGCTGGAGCGTCTCGCAGCTCATGGGCGATGTGCTGCGGCACTACGATGGGCGCGCACCGATGGCGGCAGGCGGCCGCTACCGCGACTACATCGACTGGCTCGCGCACCGCGATGCAGGCGCGAGCGAAACCTGGTGGCGCGGCGTGCTCGCGGAACTGGACGAACCGACGCGCCTCGCCACCGCCCTGGGCAATGCCGATCCCCAGCCGGGCCACGGCGAACACCTGCTCGCGCTCGACGAAGCGGCCACCACGCGTCTGGTGT
>NZ_CAJMZF010000161.1:0-565 GCF_905220245.1 Paraburkholderia sp. J63
ATAGTGAAGTTTCGCGCAGCGTGGGAAGCAGCGACCGCGCAGCACACGATCCTGCGCACGGGCTTCGTGCAGCAGGGCGAGGGCTGGCTGCAGTGGGTCGCGCGCGAGGCACCGCTGCCCTTCATGCTGCACGACTGGTCCGATCGTAATGACCACACCGAAGCACTCGACGCATTCGCCGCACACGACCTCGCACAGGGCTTCGACCTTGCCCGGCCGCCCCTGCAACGCGTAACGCTGGTGCGCACGGCGGCACGGCGTCATCACCTGATCTGGACGCACCACCACGTGCTGATGGATGGCTGGAGCGTCTCGCAGCTCATGGGCGACGTGCTGCGGCACTACGATGGGCGCGCACCGATGGCGGCGGGTGGCCGCTACCGCGACTACATCGACTGGCTCGCGCGCCGCGATGCAGGCGCGAGCGAAACCTGGTGGCGCGGCGTGCTCGCGGAGCTGGACGAACCGACGCGGCTCGCCACCGCCCTGGGCAATGCCGATCCCCAGCCGGGCCACGGCGAACACCTGCTCGCGCTCGACGAAGCGTCCACCACGCGTCTGGTGG
>NZ_CAJMZF010000162.1:0-557 GCF_905220245.1 Paraburkholderia sp. J63
GACGCCAACAACAACGTCACCTACGACGTGGTCGATAACCCCACGTTCGCCGGCATGGTCAACGCCAACGGCGGCCTGAGCGTGGGCGCCGGCCAGTCCGTGAACATGGGTGGCAACCAGGTCACGAACGTCGCCAACGGCTCGGCCGCGACCGACGCCGCGAACATGGGCCAGCTCAACGCCCTGGCCGCGACTCCGCTGAGCGTCGCCGGCAACACCGGCAGCGCGGCGCGGAAGCTGGGCGACACCGTCACGATCAAGGGCGGCGGCGCCACGGCCGGTACGTACTCCGACAGCAACGTCAAGACCGTGGTGGACAGCTCGGGCAACGTGGACGTGCAGTTCGCCGACGCGCCGACGTTTGCCGGCGCCGTCACGGCCGATGGCGTCAACTCGAGCGGCATGATCAACGCCAATGGCGGCCTGAGCGTGGGCGCTGGTCAGACCGTGAACATGGGCGGCAACCCGGTCACGAACGTGGCAGCGGGCGTGGCCGATACGGACGCGGTGAACGTTGCCCAGCTGAACGTGGTGGGCGCGAAGGGCGACCAGACGGG
>NZ_CAJMZF010000163.1:0-554 GCF_905220245.1 Paraburkholderia sp. J63
GCCTCGAACTGGCTGCGCGCGCCGCTGGCGGGCGTCATGTTCGCGCCGGTTTTTCCGGGGTCGTCCGTGGTACCGGTGCCGGTCGTCGAGGGCGGCGACGGCACGGCCGCCCCAGCCGTCGAAGCGCCGCCGGCGCAGATCATGACCGTCACACATACCCAGCCCGCCGCGCTGGTGCCGGTATGGCAGGCGATCGCGGCGGGCTCGCCCGACTATCGCGGTCGCCGCACCGGCCTTTACTGGCCCAATGTGCTGGCGATGGCCGGTAGTGCCTGTGCACTGGCCTGGATCGTCGCACTGATGATCTCGGGCCTCGGCAACCACGCGCTCATCCGCGAGGCCGAGACGACCGCTGCCGCGGCGCTGGCGGCGACACCCGGAACCCCGCAGGCGATGCGCACGCAGCTCGCCCTCCAGCAGCAGATCGGGACGCTCGAATACCGGAGCGAGCACGGCGCACCGTGGTATCTGCGCGTAGGGCTCTCGCGCAACGACGAGCTGCTCGACGCGCTCTGGCCGCCGTACCGGACCGTCGCCCTGCGTAACCTGCGCCA
>NZ_CAJMZF010000164.1:0-554 GCF_905220245.1 Paraburkholderia sp. J63
CGGCGCAGGTTACGCAGGGCGACGGTCCGGTACGGCGGCCAGAGCGCGTCGAGCAGCTCGTCGTTGCGCGAGAGCCCTGCGCGCAGATACCACGGTGCGCCGTGCTCGCTCCGGTATTCGAGCGTCCCGATCTGCTGCTGGAGGGCGAGCTGCGTGCGCAGCGCCTGCGGGGTTCCGGGTGTCGCCGCCAGCGCCGCGGCAGCGGTCGTCTCGGCCTCGCGGATGAGCGCGTGGTTGCCGAGGCCCGATATCATCAGCGCGCCGATCCAGCCCACGGCACAGGCAATACCGGCCATCGCCAACACATTGGGCCAGTAAAAGCCGGTGCGGCGACCGCGATAGCCGGGCGAACCCGCCGCGATCTCCTGCCATACCGGCAGCAGGGCGGCGGGCTGGGTACGCGTCACGGTCAGGATCTGCGCCGACGGTGCATCGGTGGCCTGGGCGGGCGTGCCGTCGGCGCCCTCGACGACCGGCACCGGTACCACGGACGACCCCGGAAAAACCGGCGCGAACATGACGCCCGCCAGCGGCGCGCGCAGCCAGTTCGACGA
>NZ_CAJMZF010000165.1:0-546 GCF_905220245.1 Paraburkholderia sp. J63
GCCCGGCCCTTCCTGCGCCAGGGTCACTGCCTCGCGCACTGTTGCCTGCGCCAGCAACTGCGCGTCGATCTCGCCCAGCTCGATACGGAAGCCGCGGATCTTGACCTGATGGTCGATGCGGCCCAGGTATTCGAGTTCGCCGCCCGCGTTCCAGCGCGCGAGGTCGCCCGTGCGGTACAGGCGTTCGCCTTCGCCGCCGAACGGATCGGGCACGAAGCGCTCCGCCGTGAGCGACGCCCGGTTCAGATACCCACGCGCAACGCCCGCGCCGCCCACGTACAGTTCGCCCGTCACGCCCACCGGCACGAGATTGCGCTGCGCATCGAGCACATAGACACCGAGGTCGGCAATGCGCTCGCCCACCGGGCTCACGCTGCCGTCCAGATCCGCCACGATGACCGGGCGGAACGTCACGTGCACCGTCGTCTCCGTGATCCCGTACATGTTCACCAGACGCGGCTGCGCGACGCCGAAGCACTCGATCCACGGCCGCAGCACGCGCGGCTCCAGCGCTTCGCCGCCGAAGATCACCTCGCGCAGCGCGAG
>NZ_CAJMZF010000166.1:0-546 GCF_905220245.1 Paraburkholderia sp. J63
ACCCGGCCCTTCCTGCGCCAGGGTCACTGCCTCGCGCACTGTTGCCTGCGCCAGCAGCTGCGCGTCGATCTCGCCCAGCTCGATACGGAAGCCGCGGATCTTGACCTGATGGTCGATGCGCCCCAGGTATTCGAGCTCGCCGCCCGCGTTCCAGCGTGCGAGGTCGCCCGTGCGGTATAGGCGCTCGCCTTCGCGGCCGAACGGATCGGGCACGAAGCGCTCCGCCGTGAGCGACGCACGGTTCAGATACCCACGCGCAACGCCGGCGCCGCCCACGTACAGTTCGCCCGTCACGCCCACCGGCACGAGATTGCGCTGTGCGTCGAGCACGTACACGCCCAGATCGGCAATACGCTCGCCCACCGGGCTCACGCTGCCGTCCAGATCCGCCACGATGACCGGGCGGAACGTCACGTGCACCGTCGTTTCCGTGATCCCGTACATGTTCACCAGACGCGGCTGCGCAATACCGAAGCGCTCGATCCACGGCCGCAGCACGCGCGGCTCCAGCGCTTCGCCGCCGAAGATCACCTCGCGCAGCGCGAA
>NZ_CAJMZF010000167.1:0-544 GCF_905220245.1 Paraburkholderia sp. J63
CGGCCGCGAAGGCGAACGCCTGTACCGCACGGGCGATCTGGCGCGCTGGAATGCGGAGGGGGCGCTCGACTACCTGGGCCGCATCGACCATCAGGTCAAAATTCGCGGCTTCCGTATCGAACTGGGCGAGATCGAGGCGCAGCTGGCTGCGCAGGCTGGCGTGCGCGAAGCGGTGGTGACGGCGCAGGACGGCGCAGGTGGCACACGCCTGGTGGCATACGTGACGGGGCGTGCGGAAGCAGTGCTCGACGTCGCGGCCCTGCGCGAGGCACTAGCGCAAACGCTGCCCGACTACATGGTGCCAGGCGTAATCATGGTGCTGGAGGCGATGCCGCTCAATCCAAACGGAAAGGTGGACCGCAAGGCACTGCCGCAACCGGAATTCGAATCTGATGCGGAGTACGAAGTATCTGAAGGGGAAACGGAAACAACACTGGCCGCGATCTGGTGCGAGGTACTGGGCATTGCACGCGTAGGCCGTCACGACAACTTCTTCGAACTGGGCGGCGACTCGATCCTGAGCCTGCAGATCGTGGCGCGCTTG
>NZ_CAJMZF010000168.1:0-542 GCF_905220245.1 Paraburkholderia sp. J63
TGACCCGTGAAGGCCGCGCTCGGGAAAGCGGAAAGGAACAGCACGGTCTGCGCCACGTCCTCGACGGTCGTGAAGATGCCGTCCACGGTGCCGCCCAGCATCACACGCTTGACGACCTCTTCTTCGCTGATGCCCAGTTCTTTCGCCTGCTCGGGAATCTGCTTTTCGACGAGCGGCGTGCGCACGAAGCCGGGACAAACCACGTGCGAGCGCACGTTGTGCTTGCCGCCTTCCTTCGCGAGCACGCGCGCGAGACCGAGCAGCGCATGCTTGGCCGCCACATAAGCCGACTTGAGCGGCGAAGCCTCATGCGAATGCACCGAGCCCATGTAGATCACGACGCCGCCGCGATCGTCCTTGTACATGTGCTTGAGAACAGCCTTCGTGGTGAGGAACGCACCGTCCACGTGGATGGCCTGCATCTTCTTCCAGTCGGAGAACGCGTAGTTCTCGATCGGGTTCACGATCTGGATCCCGGCGTTCGAAACAAGAATATCGACCGGGCCCAGCTCGGCCGCCACGCGGTCGATGCCCTGATTCAC
>NZ_CAJMZF010000169.1:0-537 GCF_905220245.1 Paraburkholderia sp. J63
AGCTTCGGCCTGTTGAAGTACGCCGGGACCGAAGAAGACCGCACCGCGCTGGCCGCTGCGACGCCCTCCGCAGTGGTATTCAACTACCTCGGCCAGTTCGACGGCAGCTTCACGGCGCAGACGGGCTGGCGTCCGGCAGCGGGCAGCGCAGGCCAGGCGCTGGACCCGCAGGCCGCGCTCACGCACGCGCTCACCATCAACGCACGGATCTACGACGGCGCGCTGACGATGTCGATCAGCTACAGCGGCGCGCGCCATCGCGAAGCAACGGTCCAGGCGCTGCTGCATGCCTGCATGGCCGAACTCGAAGCGCTGATCGCGCACTGCACAAGTGGCGCAACGGGCGCAACGCCCTCGGACTTCCCGCTGGCCTCGCTCACGCAGGCCGAACTCGACGCGTTGCCGATACCGGCATCGGCAATCGAAGACCTGTATCCGCTCTCGCCGATGCAGGCGGGCATGCTGTTCCACACGCTCTACGCACCGGGCGGCAGCGCGTATCTGAACCAGTTGCGCATCGACATCGACGACCTGGAC
>NZ_CAJMZF010000170.1:0-537 GCF_905220245.1 Paraburkholderia sp. J63
CGGCCGCGAAGGCGAGCGCCTGTACCGCACGGGCGACCTCGCACGCTGGAACGCGGAAGGGGCGCTCGACTATCTGGGGCGCATCGATCATCAGGTCAAGATTCGCGGCTTCCGTATCGAACTGGGCGAGATCGAGGCGCAGCTGGTTGCGCACGCCGGCGTGCGCGAAGCAGTGGTGACGGCACAGGACAGTGTGGGCGGCACGCATCTGGTGGCGTATGTGACGGCGCGAGCGGATGCGGCACTCGATATAGCAGCGCTGCGCGAGGCGCTGGCTGACGTGCTGCCGGACTACATGGTGCCGGGCGTGATCATGGTGCTGGAGGCAATGCCGCTCAATCCAAACGGGAAGGTGGACCGCAAGGCACTCCCGCAACCGGAGTTCGAATCTGCTGCGGAGTACGAAGCACCTGAAGGCGCAACGGAAACAACGCTGGCCGCGATCTGGTGCGAGGTACTGGGCATTGCACGCGTAGGCCGCCATGACAACTTCTTCGAACTGGGCGGCGATTCGATCCTGAGCCTGCAGATCGTGGC
>NZ_CAJMZF010000171.1:0-499 GCF_905220245.1 Paraburkholderia sp. J63
TGGTTTTCGCGTTTCCTTGTTTTCGTGGTGGTATGCCAGCGTTGCCCCTGTGCGGGGCGGCACCTACTTTTCTTTGCAGCGGCAAAGAAAAGTAGGCAAAAGAAAGCCGCTCACACCGCCAGTGTGACGCAGTCCACAACCAGCCGTTAAGGGGGAAAGGTATAGGCGCATCCGTCATTTCGCACCACCAAACAAAGTGACAAGGCGCTCGCACATCCGGCGGCGCTGCGCGCGCCGTGGGGCATAGCCGAACCCCCCGGGGCGCATGCGTGGTCGTGTGTGCGGGTAGTCCCCCTGGTTTCCCATGCAGACCCGACCGTTGCGCGCGTAGCGGGCAACGGGATGAATGAGTCCTTTGTCACTGTGTGGAATGGTGCGAGATGGCAGACGCGCCTATACCATTCCCCTTAAACGGCTGTTTGCGGACTTCGTCACACTGGCGGTGTGAGCCGCTTTCTTTTGCCTACTTTTCTTTGCGGCTGCAAAGAAAAGTAGGTGC
>NZ_CAJMZF010000172.1:0-498 GCF_905220245.1 Paraburkholderia sp. J63
CACGTTGTGCAGCGCCACCGGCGTCGTCGAATCCGTGCCGCCCAGCGTCACAGAATCGTACGCCGAACTGTCGTAGTGCACCGCCATCGTGTCGGTACTGATAGAACCGCCATCGCCCAGCGCGTCAATCGCGTCGCCCACATTGTGGTAGGTCTTGCCGCCGACGGCGTAGCTCGGATTCGAGATCGAACCGTTCGGGTTCACCGCCGAGCCGCCGCCAAACGAGTCGGCCGTCGAACTGGCCAGCGTGTAGAGCTGCGAACCGTTCACCGCGTCCGTGCTCGCCGCGAGCACCGCACCGTTGGCCACGTTGTGCAACGCCACCGGCACGGTCGAGCCCACACCGCCAAGCGTCACCGAGTCGTGCGCCGACGAGTCGTACAGCACCGCATCGGCCAGCTTGCCGTTGATGTTCGTGATGTCGCCCTGCAGCGTGGTCATGTCGCCGGCGATGTTCGTCACGGCCTGGTTCGTTGCAAACAGCTGCTGACCGTTCAC
>NZ_CAJMZF010000173.1:0-493 GCF_905220245.1 Paraburkholderia sp. J63
TGCCAGCGGCGCGCGCTCGATCGCCATCGGTACTTCCGGCCAGATGTCGGCGGCCGGCAATACCGCGGGCGACGCCAAGCTGTTCGCCACCGCCGCCAATGCGACGGGTGCGGATACCGTCGCCATCGGCACGGGCGCCGCGACCGGCGGCAACAACAGCGTTGCGCTGGGCCTGCAGGCCACCACCACGATCGCCGGCACCAACGGCGTGGCCATGGGTAACGGCGCCACGGTCTCGGCGGACAGCGGCGTCGCCATCGGCAACGGCGCCCAGGCCACAGGCGCCAAGTCGATCAGCGTCGGTTCGGGCAACAAGGTCTCGGGCAGCGGCTCGGGCGCATTCGGCGACCCGAACGTCATCGCCGGCAACAGCAGCTATGCCGTCGGCGACAACAACACCATTCCGGGCAACGGCAGCTTCGCGCTCGGCAACACCAACACGATTGCCGCGAACAACAGCGCGGCGATCGGCAGCGGCGACAACATTGCCGCA
>NZ_CAJMZF010000174.1:0-493 GCF_905220245.1 Paraburkholderia sp. J63
CGCCAGCGGTGTGCGCTCGATCGCCATCGGTACCTCGGGCGATATGTCCGCTAACGGCGACACCGCGGGCGACGCCAAGCTGTTCGCCACCGCCGCCAATGCGACGGGTGCGGACGCCGTCGCCATCGGCACGGGCGCCGCGACCGGCGGCAACAACAGCGTTGCGCTGGGCCTGCAGGCCACCACCACGATCGCCGGCACCAACGGCGTGGCCGTGGGCACAGGCGCTTCGGTCTCGGCGGACAGCGGCATCGCCATCGGCAACGGCGCCCAGGCCACGGGCGCCAAGTCGATCAGCGTCGGTTCGGGCAACAAGGTCTCGGGCAGCGGCTCGGGCGCATTCGGCGACCCGAACGTCATCGCCGGCAACAGCAGCTATGTCGTGGGCAACGACAACACCATTCCGGGCAACGGCAGCTTCGCGCTCGGCAACACCAACACGATTGCCGCGAACAACAGCGCGGCGATCGGCAGCGGCGACAACATTGCCGCG
>NZ_CAJMZF010000175.1:0-488 GCF_905220245.1 Paraburkholderia sp. J63
CATGAAAAAGCCCGGCAGTCTTTCGACTGCCGGGCTTGAGGTTTCATGGCATCAACCTACGATGCCATCCTTGCCGCGCGGGGCGTTACCACCGATAGCCTGCTCCGAGCGTCACGCCGGTGTTGCCTTGCGCGCTCGAGCTCACCGAGAGCTTGCCCACCCAGCGGTTGTCGCGGGACACGTACGAGACGCCCAGCGCCATGCCCTGCTGGCCGCCGATGCGCGACGTACCTGCCGCCACCATCGTCTTGCCCGGCGCGGTCGGCTGCGGCAGACCCGCAACCGCCATCGCCGCTGCCGCTGCGCCGAACGCATCGCGACGCACGTCGCTGATCTGGCTCTGCACGCCGGCAATCTGCTGGTCCGTGTAACCCTGCGACTGCACGGTCGCGGCGGTAAGCTGGTTCATGTTCACCGCGTCGGTGCCCTGCGTACCGGCCGCCACGTTCGTGATCTGACGCTCGCTGCCTTCCGCGCCCACCGAGACC
>NZ_CAJMZF010000176.1:0-487 GCF_905220245.1 Paraburkholderia sp. J63
TGGCCTGGTCCTGATGAGCCGGAGTTGACCCCCTTCGATCAACGTGCTCACCCGCAGACGGTCCAGTTCAGGGGCAGCAACTGGACAGGAACGGGCCTTACGGTTGACGCCACCACGGGCGACGAAAAACACCGTGCGCGTATGTTCTATTTCTGTCTAATTCACCGGGCGCATGCCCTTTGCGGGAAATCGCCCGTTCAATGGCTTGCCGATCCGGGCAGGCACAACGAGTTGTGGAAAATCAGGGCGATCCTGAAGTCCGTAGAATTTGTTGATGCGCCGTCCTCGATAGAGTCCAACCCGGCAAGCGGCTGGGCATCGGCCCCGAGGCAATAGCGAAAACGTCGAAGAACCATCCCATTCGAAAAGATGACTTCGTTCGGACGAGGTGGCATAAGACAATCAAGGCAATCTCCGGAGCACTCGTTTCGATGGCCTTTCAGGTCTTACCTCTGACCGGATAGTTGCGCGCGCTGTCAGGCGAAGA
>NZ_CAJMZF010000177.1:0-486 GCF_905220245.1 Paraburkholderia sp. J63
TTGTGCAGCGCCACCGGCGTGGTCGAATCCGTGCCGCCCAGCGTCACCGAATCCATCGACGAATCGTCGTAGTGCACCGCCAACTGATCCGAAATACCACCCGTGGTCAGCGCATTCAGCGCATCGCCCACGTTGTTATAGTTCGTGCCGCCGATGGTGTAGGTCGGATTCACGATCGATCCATCCGCACCAACCGTCGCATTGCCGCCAAATGCCGATACTGCGCTCGTCAACTGGCTGACGTTCACCGCGTCGGTGCTGGCGGTACCGGCCGCCACATAGACGACCTGGCGCTGCTTGCTGGCCGAGCCCACCGAAACACTGTTCGCACGATCCGCGACCGAGGAAGCACCCAGCGCAACAGAGTTCGGCGCGGTACTGGCGACCTTGGCCCCCCTGCCGAACGCAATCGAATTCGCCGCCTGCGCGTCCACATTTGCCGACTGACCAACCGCCATGGAATTCGTGGCGGAAGCGAAAGTGGAG
>NZ_CAJMZF010000178.1:0-475 GCF_905220245.1 Paraburkholderia sp. J63
CCGAGTTAAGTTTTTCTTCTGCGACTGCCGGCGCTAGACCGTCATTGAATTGATGCGGTCGAGTCCAGTTGTATCGCTGCATCAGGTAATAGCTGATGTCCCGGTGGGCTTCTCCAGCACTCATATATCCAGTGCTCGGCACCCATTCCGTTTTCAAGCTTCGAAACAGCCGTTCCATAGGGCTGTTATCCCAACAATTTCCACGCCGACTCATGCTCTGCTTGATTCGACAGCGCCACAACCGCTGACGGAATTTCCGGCTGACATATTGACTGCCCTGGTCGCTGTGAAACATCAAGCCCGTAGGCCGACCACGTTGCTCGAACGCCATGTCTAATGCCTTCACCACCAAGTCAGCGTCGGGGCTCGTCGAGAATGACCAGCCGACAACGCGGCGCGTGAACAGGTCCAACACCACGGCCAAATAATGCCAGCGCCCCTGCGCCCATAAATACGTGATGTCGCCGCACCAGAC
>NZ_CAJMZF010000179.1:0-474 GCF_905220245.1 Paraburkholderia sp. J63
GCGCATCAGCTTGCGCTCCAGATCCTTTACCGTGGTGAAAATGCCTCGCGCAATCACGTCGCGCTGGATGCGCGAGAACCAGTTCTCCACCTGATTCAGCCAGGAGGTATAGGTCGGCGTGTAATGCAACCGCACGTTTCGGTGTTGCCGCAGGAACTCCTGCACGCGCGGGGTCTTGTGGCTGCTGACGTTGTCGCAGAGCACATGGATCTCTTGTTTGGGCCGCTGGCTGGCAATAACGTCGGTGAGGAAGGCCACGAACTGCTCGCTGGTATGGCGCGGCGCCGTCTTGCCGATGACTTGCCCGGTTGTCGTGTTGAGCGCGGCGAACAGGCTCAGCGTGCCGTTGCGCTTGTATTCGAAGCCGTGACTCTCGGCACGCCCGGGCGACAGCGGCAGCATCCGGTCTTTACGATCCAGGGCCTGAATTGCCGTCTTCTCGTCTACGCAGAACACCACCGCGTGTGCGGGCGG
>NZ_CAJMZF010000180.1:0-455 GCF_905220245.1 Paraburkholderia sp. J63
AACGGATCCGGCACGAAACGCTCCGCCGTGAGCGCCGCGCGGTCCAGATACCCGCGCGCCAGCCCCGCCCCGCCCAGATACAGCTCGCCTGCCACGCCACGCGGCGCCAGGTTCAGCGCCCCATCCAGCACGTACGTCTGCACGTTCGCGATCGGACGGCCGATCGGCACGCTCCCGCCATCCGCTACGCAGGTCCAGTGCGTCACGTCGATGGCCGCCTCCGTCGGGCCGTAGAGGTTGTACAGCCCCGCACCCGGCAGCAGCGCCAGCGCCCGCTGCGCCAGATCGGCGGGCAGCGCCTCGCCGCTGCATACGATGCGTTTCAGGCCCGTGCATCGCGCGGCGTCCCCGTGCGCCACGAACGCCTGAAGCATCGACGGCACGAAATGCAGCGTCGTCACGCCGTGCCGTTCAACCAGCGCAACGAGCCGCGCCGGATCGCGATGATCGCCGGG
>NZ_CAJMZF010000181.1:0-445 GCF_905220245.1 Paraburkholderia sp. J63
GCGGGCGTCTATATCGGCATGGTCTATTCGTATCTGCCCTTCATGGTGATGCCGCTCTACGCGCACCTCGTGAAGATGGACCTCACGCTGCTCGAAGCGGCCTACGACCTGGGCGCGAAGCCCTGGGTCGCGTTCACGAAGATCACGCTGCCGCTCTCGAAGAACGGCATCATCGCGGGCAGCCTGCTGGTGTTCATTCCGGCCGTGGGCGAGTACGTGATTCCCGAACTGCTCGGCGGCGCCGACACGCTCATGATCGGCCGCGTGATGTGGGACGAGTTCTTCAACAACATGGACTGGCCGATGGCCTCCGCCGTGACCGTCGCAATGGTGATGCTGCTGCTCGTGCCGATGGCGGTCTTTCAGTACTACCAGGTCAAGGAACTGGAGGACAGCAAATGATCAAGCCCAATCGCACGCTTTCTGCAGGCGTCCTTTCGCTCGG
>NZ_CAJMZF010000182.1:0-438 GCF_905220245.1 Paraburkholderia sp. J63
TACTGAATGACTGGACAGAAGTGCGCACTGGCAATGGATCTTAACGCTCCTAATCCGATATCGTTCATGTGCAGAGCGAGGGGGGATATGAAGAAGCAGTACGTCTTTTTGGGCAGGCTCGTGGCAGTCACATCGTTGTTTGGCGCAATCGCACATGCTACGGCCCAAGTCGCAATCCCAGCGATTCCGACCGAAGCAACGGTCACGATTGGGGCGTGTAAGTTCAAGATTGCGGACATGTTTGGCGGAAAGTTCATGGTTCCGCATCCCGAAGGAACACCTCTCCAACAGGGTGTCTATGACCTACCTGATACCGGGCCGCAAGCATCTTCTGTCATTGGAAGCTTTGGGCTGTTTTGCGTAGACGCGAGTGACGAAAAAATCGGCACGATGCTGAATGCCAGGCAGGTCAACGGTACATGGCTGATGTACAACCCG
>NZ_CAJMZF010000183.1:0-432 GCF_905220245.1 Paraburkholderia sp. J63
TGCACTGGCCACGCTCTTTATCAGCGCGGTGACGATCGGCGTGATCGCGGCCAACCAGTTTATGGCGGCCCGCGAACGCAAACGCACGCGCGATATGCAGATTGCGGTGGTTCAGCCCGATCCGGTTGACGTACCCGCGAGCGCCGTCACGCCATCGGCGCGGCGAGCGCTCGGGCGCGGCACGGCAACCTGAAAACAACATGCCCCGTACAGGGGCTTTTGCAACAACAATGAGAAGAGACGACTTGATGAAGAAGAAGCTAATCTGTTTGCTGGTGGCCGGGGCACTGCCGGGGCTCGCCTTTGCGGACTCGACCAGCGATCGGATCAAGGCCCTGCAGGCGCAACTGAATGCGCTGCAAAAAGAGGTGAAATCGCTCAAGGGCGAGATTGCGGCGTCGAACAACGGCGCGAAAGCCACGGCGAAGAGCG
>NZ_CAJMZF010000184.1:0-431 GCF_905220245.1 Paraburkholderia sp. J63
TGGGTTGTACATCAGCCATGTACCGTTGACCTGCCTGGCATTCAGCATCGTGCCGATTTTTTCGTCGCTCGCGTCTACGCAAAACAAGGTAAAGCCATTCGAGAGACCCGTCGAATCATTAGACGATGTGTCTGGGAAAGTGAAGGTTCCGACAGCGGGAGTACTTTCACTATGCACCTCAAAGTTTCCGCCAAACATCCCTGAATCGATACGAAAGTGGCATAATCCAACGGCGTACTCTTTGGCATTGGCTGCCATGTTTTGAGTAATCGTTCTTGTGGATGCCGGCATGGTTAGAGTTAAGAATAGTAACGATATGGTTACGTCAAATCCACGCGTAAGAATGGCTGAATTTTTCATTCAATTCCTCATAAAATAGAAATTCTGTTAAGAACCATTACTGGCGGCCAATACCGTCCAGTCAGAAAGTG
>NZ_CAJMZF010000185.1:0-430 GCF_905220245.1 Paraburkholderia sp. J63
TCGCTCGACGGCGGCTTCGCTCGGCGGCGGTTCGGCAGTGAACGTGGATGGCTCGGTTACGGCGCCTTCGTACTCGGTGGGCGGCAAGACGGTGAACAGCGTGGGCGAGGCGGTGACGAACCTCGACGATCGCGTGACGCAGAACAGCTCGGACATCAGCAGCCTCCAGGGCAGCGTGGCGCAGGTGAGCGGGCAGGCGGCGAATGCGGTGCAATACGACTCGTCGGCGCATGACTCGGTGACGCTGGGCGGCGCGGATGCATCGACCGCAGTCGGATTGCACAACGTGGCGGCCGGTGCGGCCGATACGGACGCCGTCAACGTCGGCCAGCTGAACGATGCGGTCTCCGAGATGACGAACATCGCGAAGAGCGTGGTGGGTGGAAGCCCGCTGTTTGCGGCGAGCGGTGACCGGAACACCGAAGTCGCT
>NZ_CAJMZF010000186.1:0-427 GCF_905220245.1 Paraburkholderia sp. J63
CCGCTCGACGGCGGCTGCGCTCGGCGGCGGTTCGGCGGTAAACGCGGACGGCTCGATCTCGATGCCTTCGTACTCGGTGGGCGGCAAGACGGTGAACAGCGTGGGCGAGGCGGTGACGAACCTCGACGATCGCGTGACGCAGAACAGTTCGGACATCAGCAGCCTCCAGGGCAGCGTGGCGCAGGCGAGCGGGCAGGCGGCGAATGCGGTGCAGTACGATTCGTCGGCGCATGACTCGGTGACGCTGGGCGGCGCGGATGCATCGACCGCAGTCGGGTTGCACAACGTGGCGGCCGGTGCGGCCGATACGGACGCCGTCAACGTCGGCCAGCTGAACGATGCGGTCTCCGAAGTGACGAACATCGCGCAGAAATCGGGTGGAAGCCCGCTGTTTGCGGTAAGCGGTGATCCGGACACGGAAGTGGCC
>NZ_CAJMZF010000187.1:0-427 GCF_905220245.1 Paraburkholderia sp. J63
GGCAGCGTGACGTAGCGCGGCTCGTTCAGACGCAGGTCCGTCGTCACCACAGCGGGCAGCTTTAGCGATAGCGTTTCCGAACCGCCGTCCACTTCGCGCGACACGGTTGCCTTGCCGTCGGCAACGAGCACTTTCGAAGCGAACGTCGCTTGCGGCAGGTTCGCCAGCGCGGCGAGCATCTGGCCGGTCTGGTTCGAGTCATCGTCGATGGCCTGCTTGCCGAGAATCACGAGCTGCGGCTGCTCTTTATCGACCAGCGCCTTGAGCAGCTTCGCCACGGCGAGCGGCTGCAGGTCTTCATTCGACTCGATGAGGATCGCGCGGTCCGCGCCGATCGCGAGCGCCGTGCGCAGCGTTTCCTGCGCTTGCGCCCCACCGGCGGACACGGCGATGACTTCCGTCGCCACGCCCGCTTCCTTCAGACGAA
>NZ_CAJMZF010000188.1:0-415 GCF_905220245.1 Paraburkholderia sp. J63
GGAAAACCTCGCGGTCGAAGCGAAGAAAATGGAAAGCTACGGCGCGACCTGCATCTATGTGGTGGACTCGGGCGGCGCGCTCACGATGAACGACGTGCGCGCACGATTCCGCGCCGTAAAACAGGCGCTAAAGCCCGAAACGCAAACGGGCATGCACGCACACCATAATCTCTCGCTGGGCGTGGCGAACTCGATCGTGGCCGTGGAAGAAGGTTGCGACCGCATCGATGCGTCACTCGCGGGCATGGGCGCCGGTGCGGGCAATGCGCCGCTCGAAGTGTTCATCGGCGCGGCCGAGCGCATGGGCTGGAACCACGGCACCGACCTCCACACGCTGATGGACGCCGCCGACGACATCGTGCGGCCTTTGCAGGACCGCCCGGTGCGCGTGGACCGCGAGACGCTCGCGCTCGGT
>NZ_CAJMZF010000189.1:0-414 GCF_905220245.1 Paraburkholderia sp. J63
GCCGTGGCGAAGAGCTGCGAACCGTTCACTGCGTCCAGGCTCGCTGCATCCACCGCGCCGGCCGATACACCGGTCAGCACGCGGCTGCCCGCCGTACCCGTGAAGTCCACGGTCGTTCCGTCCGCGTCCTTCGCCACCGTGATGTTGCGCGTGACGGCGTCCTGCTGCACCAGACCCACCGAGCCGCTGTTGAGCTCGTCGGTCAGATCGCTCACCCGGCCGTCCACGTTCGTCAGTGAATCGCCGATGTTGCTGAACGTCTGGCCACCCACCACATACGACGGACCCGTGATCGAACCATCCTCGTTGACCGTCGAACCACCGCCCAGCGCGCTGGCCGTCGAGCTGGCCACGCTGTGAAGCTGGCCGCCGTTCACCGCGTCCGTGCTGCCCGCGCTGACCGCGCCTGCTGCC
>NZ_CAJMZF010000190.1:0-410 GCF_905220245.1 Paraburkholderia sp. J63
TTAAGCTACTGCGCTACTGATGTCGGAAGGGATAGAACGTACGAAATAATCGACCAGGTCGGCGACGGCGTATCGGTGGCAATGTTGTGTGAGTTGTTCGATATACCTCGGTCGTGCTTTTACGCATACAGACATCGTCGAGAACGAGTTGACGTGACACGGATGGCACTGCGCAGTCGCGTGCACGAGTTGTTTGTCGAGAGCCGAAGCTCGGCAGGCAGCCGCAGCATCATGGGCATGCTGCGCGAGCAAGGCGCGACGATTGGGCGTTTTAAGGTCAGTCGTCTGATGGACGAACTCGGCTTGATTTGCAAGCAACCTGGCAACCACGCATACAAGCGCGCTACGGTGGAGCGCATCGACATTCCGAACGTCTTGAATCGGGAGTTCGATGTGGCGGCACCGAATCA
>NZ_CAJMZF010000191.1:0-410 GCF_905220245.1 Paraburkholderia sp. J63
TTCACGCTGTTCGCGGGGATGATCAACGCGCCGCTCGTGATCCCCGAAGTGATCCAGGGCATCTCGCTGCTGCTGCTGTTCGTCGCGATGGAGCAACTGCTCGGCTGGCCGAAGGGACGCGGCGTGATCACGATGTGGATCGGTCACGTGATGCTGTGCGTCTCCTACGTCGCCATCATCGTGCAGTCGCGCGTGAAGGAGATGAACAAATCGCTCGAAGAGGCCGCGCTCGATCTCGGTGCCACGCCGCTGAAGGTGTTCTTCGTCATCACGCTTCCGCTCATCTCGCAGGCGCTGCTCTCGGGCTGGCTGCTCTCGTTCACGCTCTCGATCGACGACCTCGTGCTCTCCGCGTTCCTCTCGGGCCCCGGCTCGACCACGCTGCCGCTCGTGGTGTTCTCGCGCGTGCG
>NZ_CAJMZF010000192.1:0-376 GCF_905220245.1 Paraburkholderia sp. J63
ACCACCCAGCGTCGACGCCACCGTCGCGCCCGTCTGGTCGCCCTTCGCGCTCACCGTGTTCAGTTGGGCAACGTTCACGGCGTCCGTATCGGCCACGCCTGCGGCCACGTTATGCACCGTCACGGCCGAGGTCGCGCCCGAACCGCCCAGCGTCACCGAGCTATGAGCCGACGAGTCATACATCACCGCATCGTTCATCGAACCCGACATGCTCGTGAGCTGGCTGTTGATCGTCGAGATGTCCGACGAATTCTGCGTCACCTGCGAGTCGAGGTTCGCCACGCTGCCTTGCAGCGTCGTGACCGAGCCCTGCATCGTCGTGATGTCCGCCGAGTTCTGCGCCACCGTCGCGTTCGTCGCGTTCAGTTGCGACATG
>NZ_CAJMZF010000193.1:0-373 GCF_905220245.1 Paraburkholderia sp. J63
CCACGGCAGCCCCAATGGTGGCGGCCGCGCCCGCCGTCGATGTCTCGTCGCCCGACTACGGCAAGCAGCCTGCCCAGCTGACCAACGACGAAGTCGACCAGATGAAGCAGCAGATCGCGAGCCAGCAGATGAAGGTCGATTCGCTCAGCGACGCGGCCACGACGGGCCCCATCGCGGGCCTTTCGATCACGGGCTATATCGACCCGACCTACATCTACAACCGCGCTCCGGGTACCTCGTCGTTCCTTTTCGCGAACCACGAAAGTTCGTACAACTACTTTAACAGCACGTTCGGCGATCTCTACCTCGACATCAAGAAGACCTTCGGCGTCGGGCCGATGGCGCCGTCCGCCGAAATCACGCTCATGCCCAA
>NZ_CAJMZF010000194.1:0-371 GCF_905220245.1 Paraburkholderia sp. J63
GCATCGAAAACGTCGTCAAGAAGTTCGGCGACAGCGTCGCCGTCAACAACGTGAACCTGAACATCGCGAAGAACGAGCTCTTCGCGCTGCTCGGCAGCTCGGGTTGCGGCAAGTCCACGCTGCTGCGCATGCTCGCCGGGCTCGAAACGGCCACCTCGGGCAAGATCTTCGTCGATGGCGAAGACCTCGCGACACTGCCCCCGTATCGACGCCCCGTCAACATGATGTTCCAGTCGTACGCGCTCTTTCCGCACATGAGCGTGGAGTCGAACGTCGCGTTCGGCCTCAAGCAGGAAGGTGTGCCGAAGAACGAGATCCGCGAGCGCGTGGCCGATGCGCTGAACCTCGTGCAGATGAGCCGCTACGCGAAA
>NZ_CAJMZF010000195.1:0-360 GCF_905220245.1 Paraburkholderia sp. J63
TCCACGGCACAGCGTCAGATCGTCAACATGGGCGCGGGTACGGCGTCCACCGATGCCGTGAACGTCGCGCAGCTCTCGTCAGCAGTCAATGCGCTGGGCGGCGGTGCGTCGATCAACTCGAGCACTGGTGCCGTGGCGGCCCCGAGCTATGCGCTCGCCAACGCCAACGCCATCACCGGCGCGAGCGGTTCGCCTGCCGATGTCGGCAGCGCGCTGAGCCGCGTCGACAGCGCACTGGGCGCCGTCAATACCGTGGCCAACAAGGGCTGGAACGTGAGCGCCAACGGCGGCGCGGCGCAAAATATTGCGCCGGACGCGACGATGAACTTCACGGACGGCGTCAATACGAAGGTCTCGCTT
>NZ_CAJMZF010000196.1:0-360 GCF_905220245.1 Paraburkholderia sp. J63
GCTTCCGCACAACGTCAGATCGTCAACGTGGGCGCGGGTACGGCGTCCACCGATGCCGTGAACGTCGCGCAGCTCACGTCCACGGTCAATGCGCTGGGCGGCGGTGCGTCGATCAACTCGAGCACCGGCGAAGTGACGGGCCCGACCTATACGCTGGCCAATGCGAATTCGCTCACGGGCAGCGGCGGGTCTTTCAACGATGTCGGCAGCGCGCTGAGCCGTGTCGACAGCGCACTGGGCGCCGTCAACACCGAGGCCAACAAGGGCTGGAACGTGAGCGCCAACGGCAACGCCGCGCAGAATGTCGCGCCGGGTGCGAAGGTGAACCTCAAGAACGGCGTCAATACGAAGGCTTCGGTC
>NZ_CAJMZF010000197.1:0-352 GCF_905220245.1 Paraburkholderia sp. J63
ACCCGTCTGGTCGCCCTTCGCGCTCACCGTGTTCAGTTGGGCAACGTTCACCGCGTCCGTATCGGCCACGCCTGCGGCCACGTTATGCACCGTCACGGCCGAGGTCGCGCCCGAACCGCCCAGCGTCACCGAGCTATGAGCCGACGAGTCGTACATCACGGCGTCGTCGAGCGAGCCGCCCATGTCCGCAATCTGGCTGTTGATCGTCGAGATGTCCGACGAATTCTGCGCCACGGTTGCGTTCGTCGCGTTCAGCTGTGACATGTTCACCGCGTCCGTGTCCGCCACGCCCGCCGTCACGTTCTTCAGCGTGCGGGTGTTGCCGTCCTGGTCGGCGAAGTCCACCGCCGCG
>NZ_CAJMZF010000198.1:0-350 GCF_905220245.1 Paraburkholderia sp. J63
CGAGGCCGTCGAGTGGGCGCCCAGCGCAATGCCCGTTTCACCCGTTACCGTGGCGCTGTCGCCCAGCGCGACGCCGCCGCCGCGGCCGTTGGCGTTGTAGCCGTTCAGACCGAAGATCGCGTCATCGGTCTTGTTGACGCCGGTGAAGGCGTAGATGCCGATCGACACATAGGCGCCGTTCGAGTTCGTGCTGTCCCAGTTCGCGCCCGGCACCAGGGCGCCAGTGCGGAACGAGTATTGGTAGTAGTCGGTACTGGCGTTGTCATACCTGCCTTGCAGTGCCGTGCCGTTTGCGACAGGCGTGCCGGCCAGCGCCGTACCCGGCATGCTCATGCTGAAGGCCAGGGTAA
>NZ_CAJMZF010000199.1:0-350 GCF_905220245.1 Paraburkholderia sp. J63
TGAGGCCGTCGAGTGGGCGCCCAGCGCAATGCCCGTTTCACCCGTTACCGTGGCGCTGTCGCCCAGCGCGACGCCGCCACCGCGGCCGTTGAGGTTGTAGCCGTTCAGACCGAAGATCGCGTCGTCGGTCTTGTTGACGCCGGTGAAGGCGTAGATGCCGATCGACACATAGGCGCCGTTCGAGTTCGTGCTATCCGTATTCGCACCCGGCACGTAGTCGCCGACGCGGAACGAGTATTGGTTGTAGTCGGTACTGGCGTTGTCATACCTGCCTTGCAGTGCCGTGCCGTTTGCGACAGGCGTGCCGGCCAGCGCCGTACCCGGCATGCTCATGCTGAAGGCCAGGGTAG
>NZ_CAJMZF010000200.1:0-349 GCF_905220245.1 Paraburkholderia sp. J63
AACCACCATCACGGAAGAAATGAAGCTCGCGTGCGTGCGCGCGATCGCGGAACTCGCCGAAGAAACCGACCAGGGCGACGAAGTGGCGAAGGCCTATGAAGGCCACACGCTCGTATTCGGCCCGGAGTACCTGATTCCGAAGCCGTTCGACCCGCGCCTCATCATCAAGATCGCGCCGGCCGTGGCGCAGGCCGCGATGGATTCGGGCGTGGCCACGCGACCGATTCAGGACATGGAAGCCTACCGCGAGCAGCTTGGCGCGACGGTCTACCGCTCGGGCATCGTGATGCGTCCGGTGTTCGCGGCGGCCAAGTCCAACTGCGCGCGCATCGTGTTCGCCGAGGGCGAA
>NZ_CAJMZF010000201.1:0-349 GCF_905220245.1 Paraburkholderia sp. J63
CTCGCCCTCGGCGAACACGATGCGCGCGCAGTTGGCCTTGGCCGCCGCGAACACCGGGCGCATCACCATGCCCGAGCGGTAGACGGTCGCGCCGAGCTGCTCGCGGTAAGCGTCCATGTCCTGGATCGGGCGCGTGGCGACGCCCGAATCCATCGCGGCCTGCGCCACGGCCGGCGCGATCTTGATGATCAGACGCGGATCGAAAGGCTTCGGAATCAGGTATTCCGGGCCGAATTCGAGCGTGTGGCCTTCATAGGCCTTCGCCACTTCGTCGCCCTGGTCGGTTTCTTCGGCGAGTTCCGCGATCGCGCGCACGCACGCGAGCTTCATTTCTTCCGTGATAGTGGTC
>NZ_CAJMZF010000202.1:0-349 GCF_905220245.1 Paraburkholderia sp. J63
ATGACATTCGAAGCCATAGCCGCCGCTGGCCTGCGAATTTGCCAGGCACTCCGAACCAATGCCGAAGCCGTTGTACGGGTCCATACCGTTGCCGTTGAGCGCGATGCCGCCACCGCCGCCGCCGTTCTTGCCGTCGGCGAGCACGTCGTAGCGTGCGGTCACGCCCATGCGGCCCACCACCGGTGCGTTGAACTTGCGGTGCGCGAGCAGCGAGAGACCGTACCACTGCGCATTGCCGCCGTTGAACGCGGCGCGTTGCTGCTGTCCGTAGTCGAGTTCCGCGTTGTACTGGATGTCCGCGAGCGTGTAGGTCGCATCGAGTTCGCCGAAGAAGAAGTAGCCGCCCGAA
>NZ_CAJMZF010000203.1:0-349 GCF_905220245.1 Paraburkholderia sp. J63
CGAAGTGGTGGACAGCCGGATACGGAACTGGGATATCCGCTTCGTCGATACGGTTGCCGATAACGCGTCGAGCGCGCGCTTCGTGGTGGGCAGCCGCCCTGTGCCGCTTTCGCAGATCGATTTGAGCGCCTGCGCGATGGAGCTTTCGCGCGATGGCGAGGTGCTTTCGCGCGGCAACGGCGCGGCGTGCCTCGGCAATCCGCTCAACGCCGCCGTGTGGCTCGCCGACCGCATGGTCCAGCTTGGCACGCCGCTGCGCGCCGGTGACGTGGTGCTCACGGGCGCACTCGGCCCGATGGTTGCCGTGAAGGAACCGGGCACCTATACCGCGCAGATCGACGGCCTCGGT
>NZ_CAJMZF010000204.1:0-349 GCF_905220245.1 Paraburkholderia sp. J63
GCCGAGGCCGTCGATCTGCGCGGTATAGGTGCCGGGTTCCTTCACGGCAACCATCGGGCCGAGTGCGCCCGTAAGCACCACGTCACCGGCGCGCAATGGCGTGCCAAGCTGAACCATGCGGTCGGCGAGCCACACGGCGGCGTTGAGCGGATTGCCAAGGCACGCCGCGCCGTTGCCGCGCGAAAGCACCTCGCCATCGCGCGAAAGCTCCATCGCGCAGGCACTCAAATCGATCTGCGAAAGCGGCACAGGGCGGCTGCCCACCACGAAACGCGCGCTCGACGCGTTATCGGCGACCGTATCGACGAAGCGGATATCCCAGTTCCGTATCCGGCTGTCCACCACTTCG
>NZ_CAJMZF010000205.1:0-338 GCF_905220245.1 Paraburkholderia sp. J63
GGTGCGCGTCTGGTGTCGTATGTGACGGCGCGTATGGGTATTACGCTCGATGTCGCGACGCTGCGCGCGGCGCTAGCGCAGACGTTGCCGGACTATATGGTGCCGGCGGCGATCGTGGTGCTGGAGTCGCTGCCGCTGACCTCGAACGGCAAGCTCGACCGCAAGGCACTCCCGCAACCGGAATTCGAATCTGCTGCGGAGTACGAAGCACCTGAAGGCGCAACGGAAGCGGCAATCGCAAAGATCTGGTGCGAGGTCCTGGGCATCGAAGGCGTGGGCCGTCACGACAACTTCTTCGAACTGGGCGGCGATTCGATCCTGAGCCTGCAGATCGTGGC
>NZ_CAJMZF010000206.1:0-336 GCF_905220245.1 Paraburkholderia sp. J63
GGCCGAGGCCGTGTAAAAACGCGCAGAACGACCGGCCGATCCCTCCCCGGCGGGAGCACAGTTGCGTTAGGACGTGACGCAGGCAAATGAAGTGATCGTGTTTTACTGGCAAACAGCGTCGGCGCGCGCATTCACGCGCCTGCCAGCTTCATCGCTCGCATCGTCTTTGCGAATCCGAGGATCCTGATGACTCGCTTGAGGTTGTATGCCAGCACGTGCAAACTCATTTCAGCGGCGACATGGCCAAGTCCGCGAGTCTGGAAGTGCGTCGTCCCCATCCAGTGCTTAAGTGTGCCGAACACGTGCTCGACCGTGCTCCGTCGCATCGTCATTGCA
>NZ_CAJMZF010000207.1:0-331 GCF_905220245.1 Paraburkholderia sp. J63
ATCTTCGTCTGAATCGTCTTTCACGAATTCGTAGACGCCCGCGGGACAGAAGCGCGATTCAGGGCCCGCGTAGGTTTTGAAGTTGATGCCGACCGGTACGTTTGCATCCTTCAACGTCAAATGCACGGGCTGGTTCTCCTCGTGATTCGTATTGGAAACGAACACCGAGGAGAGACGATCGAACGTGAGCTTGCCGTCGGGCTTCGGGTACTCGATCGGCTTGCACTGCGACGCGGGCTTGAGCATCTCGTGGTCGCGATGCTGGTGATGGAGCGTCCACGGCACGTTGCCGCCCAGCAGCTTCTGCTCGATGCCGACCATCAGCGTGCCC
>NZ_CAJMZF010000208.1:0-331 GCF_905220245.1 Paraburkholderia sp. J63
TGGCACGCTGATGGTCGGCATCGAGCAGAAGCTGCTGGGCGGCAACGTGCCGTGGACGCTCCATCACCAGCATCGCGACCACGAGATGCTGCGTCCCGCCTCGCAGTGCAAGCCGATCGAGTACCCGAAGCCCGACGGCAAGCTCACGTTCGATCGCCTCTCCTCGGTGTTCGTTTCCAATACGAATCACGAGGAGAACCAGCCCGCGCACCTGACGCTCAAGGATGCGAGCGTGCCGGTGAACGTGAATCTGCGCACCTATGCGGGCCCCGAGGGGCGTTTCTGTCCGGCTGCGGTCTACGAATTCGTGAAGAACGACGACGGCAGCGAC
>NZ_CAJMZF010000209.1:0-316 GCF_905220245.1 Paraburkholderia sp. J63
GCCCTGCATGGCCACGCTGCGCCCGCTGATCGCGTCGACGACCGTCACGTTGCCCGCCGCGCCGAGTTGCACGTCGCCCGCGCTATCCACCCGTGCGACCTGAAGCGTTTCGTCCGCACCGATATTCACGCCGTTGCCGGCATAGGTGACGTAGCCCTTCTTCTGCGTGACGTTGGTGCCCGCGAGCTTGACCGAGCCCTGGTTCGCCGTCACGTTCGCGTTCTGATTCAGGTTGCCCCTGGCAAGCGGGTTATTGGCCTGGATCGAGACGTCGCCCTTCGAAGCGGTGATCCACGAATTGATGTCGATGCCCGTG
>NZ_CAJMZF010000210.1:0-311 GCF_905220245.1 Paraburkholderia sp. J63
ACGGGCGTCGACATCAATTCGTGGATCACCGCCTCGACGGGCGACGTGTCCATCAAGGCCGATGCGCTCGGCAAGGGCAACCTGAATCAGAACGCGGACGTGAAGGCGTACAAGGGCTCGGTCAGCCTCACAGGCAACAACGTCACGCAGAAGCTGGGCTACGTCACCTATGCCGGCAACGGCGTGAACATTGGCGCAACTGGCGCGCTTCAGGTCGCGCGGGTGGACACCGCGGGCGACGTGAAACTCGGCGCGGCGGGTCCCGTCAAGGTCGTCGACGCGATCAACGGGAGCAGCGTGGCCATGCAGGG
>NZ_CAJMZF010000211.1:0-308 GCF_905220245.1 Paraburkholderia sp. J63
ATCGAACTGCTCGACGCGCACGAGCGCCGCGACCTGCTCACGTGGGGCCGCAACGACGCGGCATGGCCGAACGCGTTGCCGGTGCATGAGCGCATCCGCATGCAAGCCGAGGCGATGCCTGCTGCCATCGCCGTCGTTTGCGGTGAGGCATCGCTGAACTACGGCGAACTCGAAGCGCGGGCGAATGCGCTCGCGCACCACCTGATCGCGCTGGGCGTGAAGCCCGAGGTGCGCGTGGGCATCGCGCTGGAGCGCTCGCTGGACATGATTGTCGGTCTGCTGGCGATCCTCAAGGCGGGCGGCGCGTA
>NZ_CAJMZF010000212.1:0-293 GCF_905220245.1 Paraburkholderia sp. J63
CGCGAGCGTTGCATCGAGGATGGCGTTCCTGACGTCTTCCTTTTTGACCTGTGCCATGGGTTCCGTGTGGTTCGTTGCCGGCGGTGGAGGCAATGCAGAAGCCCATCCGCCGTGTAAGGAGGAATCTACACCAATGAATCCGGTTATAGATACCGCCGAAAAAATGATCGTGAATCACTATTGACGCCAAAACGCGTCAAACCTATAAATAACGATCATAAGTCACTTTTGAATGCCCCGCAATTTCGCGGCCCCTATGTCTGGCGCCGCAGCGTTTCGGGGCCTTATCCCCA
>NZ_CAJMZF010000213.1:0-293 GCF_905220245.1 Paraburkholderia sp. J63
TCTCGGCCTGAATCCGGAGATGAACGCGCTGGCCACGCTCTTTATCAGCGCAGTGACGATCGGCGTGATCGCCGTGAACCAGTTGATGTCGGCACGCGAGCGCAAACGCATGCGCGACATGCAGCAGGCCCTCGTGCAGCCCGATGCCTCGGAAGCGCTGCAGGGCGCCGTGCAGGGCGCACCGGCCGGTGCGGTCGGCACGCCGCTCGGCCGGCGCGCGGCCTGATCGCAGTCCGCAGAAGCGGCGCGCGGCGCGCGCCGCGAAGCAACGCCCGGCCGATCAGGGGAGCCCG
>NZ_CAJMZF010000214.1:0-291 GCF_905220245.1 Paraburkholderia sp. J63
CGGTTCGCCATCGAACAGCCCCGGCACCTGCAGCAACTGCCGGAACGCCGAGGGCGTCTGGTTCAGCACCGTCACGCGCTCGCGGCGCAGCAGCGCGGCGAATTCCTCGGGCGCGCGGCTCACCGCGAACGGCACCACGACGAGACGTCCGCCGTGGCACAGCGCGCCAAAAATCTCCCACACCGAGAAGTCGAAGGCGAACGAGTGGAACATCGTCCACACGTCCGTGGGGCCGAAGTCGAACCATGCCGAGGTCGCGTCGAGCAGGCGCGCGACGTTGTGATGCGTGAG
>NZ_CAJMZF010000215.1:0-287 GCF_905220245.1 Paraburkholderia sp. J63
CTCGACGCCTGGCCGCCGGGGCCATACGTGACCTGGCCCGTGGCCGGATCGATCGCGCTCGACAGCGTCTGTCTGCCGATATTGAACGAGCCGCCGATATCGAGTGCGCTCGACCAGGTGTAGTCGGCGCGCGCCGTGAAGGTCGGGATCTTGTTGCTCGTCGTGATGGGGTCGCCCAGCGCGTTCGTGCCCGTCTGCGTGACCGCGCCGTAGGTGCGGTACTGCTCGTTGCCGACCATGAACTTGAACGCCCACTGGCTGCTGTCGGGCGTATAGTTCCAGCCCAC
>NZ_CAJMZF010000216.1:0-284 GCF_905220245.1 Paraburkholderia sp. J63
TGCGAGCGTGGCATCGAGAATGGCGTTCCTGACGTCTTCCTTTTTGACCTGTGCCATGTCTTCCGTATGGTTCGTTGCCGGCGGTAAACGGGCTCGCCCGTTGTGTAAGGAGGAACCTATAACAGTGAAACCGGTTATAGATACCTCCGAAAAAATGATTGTCAATCACTATTGACGCTGAAGCCGGCCAATCCTATAAATAACGATCATACGTAACTTTTGAATGCCCCGCAATTTCGCGGCCCCTATGTCTGGCGCCGCAGCGTTTCGGGGCCTTATCCCCC
>NZ_CAJMZF010000217.1:0-276 GCF_905220245.1 Paraburkholderia sp. J63
GCCAGTGGATGGAAAAACCAGAGCTTCTGCCCGGCGAGCGGCGTCTTGTCCAGAAACTGGAACTTGTTCAGGAAATCGATGAAGTTGGTGTACCCATCGGGGTTGGTATCTTTCTGTTTGCCAAAGAAGCCGTCTGGGTCGTTCAGATCCTTGTAGCGGTCGTCGTTGTTGGAGGGATCCCATTCACTGCGCGCCTGGCACACCAGTCCCCTGAGTTTTTCGCGCACGCCCCAGGCGCTCTGGATGTAGCCGGCAAGCTGCTGGTTGGCACTGTTG
>NZ_CAJMZF010000218.1:0-262 GCF_905220245.1 Paraburkholderia sp. J63
TGGGCTCCCCTGATCGGCCGGGCGTTGCTTCGCGGCGCGCGCCGCTTCTGCGGACTGTGATCAGGCCGCGCGCCGGCCGAGCGGCGTGCCGACCGCACCGGCCGGTGCGCCCTGCACGGCGCCTTGCAGCGCTTCCGAGGCATCGGGCTGCACGAGGGCCTGCTGCATGTCGCGCATGCGTTTGCGCTCGCGTGCCGACATCAACTGGTTCACGGCAATCACGCCGATCGTCACCGCGCTGATAAAGAGCGTGGCCAGCGCG
>NZ_CAJMZF010000219.1:0-262 GCF_905220245.1 Paraburkholderia sp. J63
GCCGCGCGTCGTGCCCGCCGGCGTGCCCAGGCGAACGCCCGAGGTGATCGTGGGCTTTTCCGTATCGAACGGGATGCCGTTCTTGTTGCAGGTGATGCCGGCGCGCTCGAGCGCCTGCTCGACCTGATTGCCCTTGAGGCCCTTGGGACGCAGATCGACGAGCAGCAGATGGTTGTCGGTGCCGCCCGTGACCAGATCGACGCCGCCCGCCTTCAGCACGTCGCCCAGCGCCTGCGCATTGGCGAGCACGCTGTCGATATAA
>NZ_CAJMZF010000220.1:0-262 GCF_905220245.1 Paraburkholderia sp. J63
CTATATCGACAGCGTGCTCGCCAATGCGCAGGCGCTGGGCGACGTGCTGAAGGCGGGCGGCGTGGATCTGGTCACGGGCGGCACCGACAACCATCTGCTGCTCGTGGACCTGCGTCCCAAGGGCCTCAAGGGCAATCAGGTCGAGCAGGCGCTCGAGCGCGCCGGCATCACCTGCAACAAGAACGGCATCCCGTTCGATACGGAAAAGCCCACGGTCACCTCGGGCGTTCGCCTGGGCACGCCGGCGGGCACGACGCGCGGT
>NZ_CAJMZF010000221.1:0-256 GCF_905220245.1 Paraburkholderia sp. J63
GTTCAGATACAGACCGATCACGTCTGCCGCCTTGGTCTCGAAGTCAGGATCATTTGAGACCATGTGCGTATCGATCCGATGGGGCCGCACGCCGTGCTTGCGCCAGATGCGCTGGACCGTCGAGGCGCCCACATCGCCCAAAGCCGCGGCAAGCTTATAGCTGCTCCAATGCGTTGAGCCGTCCGGAGGCCGGTGCTTGAGTGTGAGATTCAGAACCCGCGCCTCCAGCTTTTCGGGCGGATGCACCGGAGCTCGT
>NZ_CAJMZF010000222.1:0-256 GCF_905220245.1 Paraburkholderia sp. J63
ATTCAGATACAGACCGATCACGTCTGCCGCCTTGGTCTCGAAGTCAGGATCATTTGAGACCATGTGCGTATCGAGCCGATGGGGCCGCACGCCGTGCTTGCGCCAGATGCGCTGGACCGTCGAGGCGCCCACATCGCCCAAAGCCGCGGCAAGCTTATAGCTGCTCCAATGCGTCGAGCCGTCCGGAGGCCGGTGCTTGAGTGTGAGATTCAGAACCCGCGCCTCCAGCTTTTCGGGCGGATGCACCGGAACTCGC
>NZ_CAJMZF010000223.1:0-255 GCF_905220245.1 Paraburkholderia sp. J63
AGCCTGACGATTACCTACTTTCACACGGGCAATCCGCACTATCATCGGCGTGGAGCTGTTTCACGGTCCTGTTCGGGATGGGAAGGGGTGGGACCAGCTCGCTATGGTCATCAGGCATGACGGGTTGCTGCGTCGCGCGGGTTTTGGTGAACCTGGCGCCACAGCCAATCGGGAAGAAGCGTAAAGAGGTCTTGCTGAATTGGGGTTGTGTTGTTTCTGGCACAACACGTGATCTCAACCTGTGTGTTACTCCCT
>NZ_CAJMZF010000224.1:0-254 GCF_905220245.1 Paraburkholderia sp. J63
AATGTGAAAGAGGTCTCGCGTAGGGGCGGGCAATCGTGGGCAAGCGCGGCATCAGAACAGATGCATGATGCCGAGGCCGACGCTCGTCTGCGACGCGGGCGCGAGCGTGCCGTTGACGACGTTCGAGAAGCCGAGGCTCGCATGGTTGGCATGCACGACGAACGAATAAAGCTGCGTGCGCTTCGAGAGTGCGTACGTGCCCTGCAAGGCGAACTGCTCGGCGCTGCCGGGCCTGGTCGCGGCGGTGCTTTCCT
>NZ_CAJMZF010000225.1:0-254 GCF_905220245.1 Paraburkholderia sp. J63
GACGCGTCTGACCGATGCGCAGACCTCGCCGCTGCTCGCGGTCATGAAGGCGGTGCAGTACCAGGGCGAGGCGGGCCGTCCCTCGCAGGCGCTCACCGATACGCTGGTGCGCAAGGCACAGGGGTTGTTTGGCGACAGCAGTGGCGATGCGACACAGGCGCCGGTGGTCAATCCGCTCGATCGCTCGTTCGGGCCGCTACTCGCGCTGATGGGCGATGCGAGCCCGGGTGCGGGTGGTGGCAAGGCCGACAAAA
>NZ_CAJMZF010000226.1:0-254 GCF_905220245.1 Paraburkholderia sp. J63
AACGCGTCTGACCGATGCGCAGACCTCGCCGCTGCTCGCGGTCATGAAGGCGGTGCAGTACCAGGGCGAGGCGGGCCGTTCCTCGCAGGCGCTCACCGATACGCTGGTGCGCAAGGCGCAGGGGCTGTTTGGCGACAGCGGTGGCGATGCGACGCAGGCGCCGGTGGTCAATCCGCTCGATCGCTCGTTCGGGCCGCTACTCGCGCTGATGGGCGACGCAAGCCCGGGTGCGGGCGGTGGCGAGGCCGACAAAG
>NZ_CAJMZF010000227.1:0-253 GCF_905220245.1 Paraburkholderia sp. J63
CGTGCCGCTTGATCCGGACTATCCGCAGGACCGTCTCGCCTACATGATCGGCGACAGCGGCATCGCGTTGCTGCTCACGCACGCTCACTTGCGTGATGCGCTGCCGGTGCCCGCTTCGCTGGAGGTGCTGGAACTCGACACGCTCGACCTGTCGGCCGGCCCGTACGACGCGCCGGCCGTGCGCGTCGATGGCGCGAATCTCGCATACGTGATCTATACCTCGGGCTCGACGGGCCGCCCCAAGGGCGCACAG
>NZ_CAJMZF010000228.1:0-253 GCF_905220245.1 Paraburkholderia sp. J63
TTGTGCGCCCTTGGGGCGGCCCGTCGAGCCCGAGGTGTAGATCACATACGCGAGATTCGCACCCTCGACGTGCACGGCCGGCGCGTCGTGCGGCCCGGCGGACAGGTCGAGCGTGTCGAGTTCCAGCACCTCCAGCGAAGCGGGCACCGGCAGCGCATCACGCACGTGCGCGTGCGTAAGCAGCAGGGCAATGCCGCTGTCGCCGATCATGTAGGCGAGACGGTCCTGCGGATAGTCCGGATCAAGCGGCACA
>NZ_CAJMZF010000229.1:0-252 GCF_905220245.1 Paraburkholderia sp. J63
AGTCGTGCTGTTATACGTCGCGCCACCGCCCAGCGCCGACGCCACCGTCGCCCCCGTCTGGTCGCCCTTCGCGCCCACCGTGTTCAGTTGGGCAACGTTCACGGTGTCCGTATCGGCCACGCCCGCTGCCACATTGTGCAGCGTCACCGGCGAACCTGCCGTCCCCAGCGTCACCGAATCGTGCGCCGACGAGTCGTACATCACCGCATCGCCCAGCGAACCCGTCATGTTCGTGACCTGGCTGTTGATCGT
>NZ_CAJMZF010000230.1:0-251 GCF_905220245.1 Paraburkholderia sp. J63
AAATGGTCTTCTCCCTCTCGAGGCGTTCAACCCTCGCTTCCAGCTCCTGGATGCGCTGCTGCTCTGGCGTCATTGCAGGACTCTGAGGCGTGATGCCGTGGCGTTCCTGGTGCAGTTGTTGAACCCAGCGACGCAGAACCGACTCTGCGACGCCGACCGACCGGCTGGCATCGACGTGGCTATAGCGCTGGTCGAGGACCAGAGACGCAGCACTGCGCTTGAACTCAGGGGAAAACGTACGACGTTGCTTG
>NZ_CAJMZF010000231.1:0-244 GCF_905220245.1 Paraburkholderia sp. J63
GGGAGAGCACGGGCGCGCCCACGCCCGGCAACGCCGAGCAGTTCGCCTTGCAGGGCACTTACGCGCTCTCGAAGGGCACGCGGCTCTATTCGTTTGTCGTGCACGCCAGCCACGCAAGCCTCGGCTTTTCGAACGTCGTCAACGGCACGCTCGCGCCCGCGTCGCAGACGAGCGTCGGCCTCGGCATCGTGCATCTGTTCTGACGCCACGATTGCCCGACCCTACGCGAAACCTCTTTCACATC
>NZ_CAJMZF010000232.1:0-244 GCF_905220245.1 Paraburkholderia sp. J63
GCGCGCGGCGTTCAACGGCGGCAATGCGCAGTGGTACGGTCTCTCGCTGCTCGCGCACCGCAAGTTCAACGCACCGGTGGTGGGCCGCATGGGCGTGACCGCGCGCTACGACGTGCTCGCCGACGGCAAGAACGGCGGCGGCGGTGGCGGCGTTGCGCTCAATGGCAACGGCATGGACCCGTACAACGGCTTCGGCATTGGTTCGGAGTGCCTTGCAAATTCGCAGGCCAACGGCGGCTATGGA
>NZ_CAJMZF010000233.1:0-244 GCF_905220245.1 Paraburkholderia sp. J63
ACGCGCCGCGTTCAACGGCGGCAACGCACAGTGGTACGGTCTCTCGCTGCTCGCGCACCGCAAGTTCAACGCACCGGTCGTGGGCCGCATGGGCGTGACCGCGCGCTACGACGTGCTCGCCGACGGCAAGAACGGCGGCGGCGGTGGCGGGATTGCGCTCAATGGCAACGGCATGGACCCGTACAACGGCTTCGGCATTGGTTCGGAGTGCCTGACGAATTCGCAGGCCAACGGCGGCTATGGC
>NZ_CAJMZF010000234.1:0-243 GCF_905220245.1 Paraburkholderia sp. J63
GGCGGTGGACGGAATTTTTTCGCCGCCCCCCTTGCGGGGCGGCCGCGGGCGCGCTAAGATTCGCCCCCTTCGCTTCCTGCTGTACCGGAAACGAAGCCCGCCGCGGGAAACGGCGGGGGCGTTCAGCCAGCAGTTTTTAAACGGTGACGTTAAAAAAGATGTTGACGAAACGCGAAAGAGTCTGCATAATCTCGTTTCTCTGCTGCTGACGCAGCAACGCAGAAAACGCCGGGTAGCTGAGCG
>NZ_CAJMZF010000235.1:0-238 GCF_905220245.1 Paraburkholderia sp. J63
GCCACGGAAGCGGCCCATACGTGCGAGCACGAAGCCGGCCCACGTGCCGATCACGACCGAGGCGAACGCCGTCATCAGACCGATCTTCAGCGAGAGCCACGCGGCGGTGAGCAGCTCGTCGTCCTGCAGCAGCGCGGCGTACCACTTGAGCGAGAAGCCGGACCAGACCGTCACGAGCTTCGACTCGTTGAACGAGTACACGACGAGGCTGATGATCGGGATATAAAGGAACAGGAAA
>NZ_CAJMZF010000236.1:0-238 GCF_905220245.1 Paraburkholderia sp. J63
GTTCCTGTTCCTTTATATCCCGATCATCAGCCTCGTCGTGTACTCGTTCAACGAGTCGAAGCTCGTGACGGTCTGGTCGGGCTTCTCGCTCAAGTGGTACGCCGCGCTGCTGCAGGACGACGAACTGCTCACCGCCGCGTGGCTCTCGCTGAAGATCGGTCTGATGACCGCGTTTGCCTCGGTCGTGATCGGCACGTGGGCCGGCTTCGTGCTCGCGCGCATGGGCCGCTTCCGTGGT
>NZ_CAJMZF010000237.1:0-232 GCF_905220245.1 Paraburkholderia sp. J63
GTCACTTCGCACCACCAAACAAAGTGACAAGGCACCCGCACATCCGGCGGCGCTACGCGCGCCGTAGGGCATAACCGAAAACCAGGGGGGCGCATGCGTGGTCGCGTGTACGGGTAGTCCCCCTGGTTTCCCCTGCAGACCCGACCGCTGCGCGCGTAGCGAGCAGCGGGATGAATGAGTCCTTTGTCACTGGGTGGTATGGTGCGAGATGGCGGACGCGCCTATACCATTC
>NZ_CAJMZF010000238.1:0-232 GCF_905220245.1 Paraburkholderia sp. J63
CATCGAGTTCGCCACGCCCAGCGAGAGATTATGGTGTGCGTGCATGCCCGTTTGCGTTTCAGGTTTTAGCACCTGTTTTACGGCACGGAATCGTGCGCGCACGTCGTTCATCGTGAGCGCGCCGCCTGAGTCCACCACATAGATGCAGGTCGCGCCGTAGCTTTCCATTTTCTTCGCTTCGACCGCGAGGTTTTCCGGCGTGGTCATGTGGCTCATCATCAGGAAGCCCACG
>NZ_CAJMZF010000239.1:0-231 GCF_905220245.1 Paraburkholderia sp. J63
AACGCGGCCCTGGCCTGCGTTGTTCACGAGCATGTCGGCGCGGCCAAAGCGCTTTTCGACTTCGCCCGCGAACGCGGCAACGTCGGCGGCATCGAGCACGTCGCAGCGCGCGGCCAGCAGTTGCGCCTGCGGATGGCGCTCGCGCAATTCGCGCCCGGCGCGTGCGAGACGGTCGTTGTCGCGACCGCAGATCGCGACCGAGGCGCCCGCGCGCAGAAAGAGTTCGGCGGC
>NZ_CAJMZF010000240.1:0-231 GCF_905220245.1 Paraburkholderia sp. J63
ACCGCCGAACTCTTTCTGCGCGCGGGCGCCTCGGTCGCGATCTGCGGCCGCGACAACGACCGTCTCGCACGCGCCGGGCGCGAATTGCGCGAGCGCCATCCGCAGGCGCAACTGCTGGCCGCGCGTTGCGACGTGCTCGATGCCGCCGACGTTGCCGCGTTCGCGGGCGAAGTCGAAAAGCGCTTTGGCCGCGCCGACATGCTCGTGAACAACGCAGGCCAGGGCCGCGTC
>NZ_CAJMZF010000241.1:0-226 GCF_905220245.1 Paraburkholderia sp. J63
CGCCGGCGCGTTGCCACAACGACACCCATAAGGAGAATCTCGATGAAGAAGAAGCTAATCTGTTTGCTGGTGGCCGGGGCACTGCCGGGGCTCGCCTTTGCGGACTCGACCAGCGATCAGATCAAGGCCCTGCAGGCGCAACTGAATGCGCTGCAAAAAGAGGTGAAATCGCTCAAGAGCGAGATTGCGGCGTCGAACACCGGCGCGAAGGCGACGGCGAGGAGCT
>NZ_CAJMZF010000242.1:0-226 GCF_905220245.1 Paraburkholderia sp. J63
GGGTGGTTCGCTGGGCGACGCGGTGATGTACGACTCGTCGGCGCATGACTCGGTGACGCTGGGCTCGGTGGGTACGCCGGTGGCGCTGCATAACGTGGCCGCAGGCGCCGTGAGCGCGGGCAGCACGGACGCGGTGAACGGCGGCCAGCTCTACAGCGTGGCCAGCTCGACGGCCAGCGCGCTGGGCGGTGGTTCGACGGTCAACGAGGATGGTTCGATCACGGGC
>NZ_CAJMZF010000243.1:0-220 GCF_905220245.1 Paraburkholderia sp. J63
CCGCGGCAACGGCATCACGCTGCTCGCCAACGAGCATGGCGACATCGGCAACAACATCCTGAACACGGCGGTCGTCACGGTGCCGGTGACGGCCACGGGCACGTTCGTGGCCGGTCTCATGTCGAGCTTCGGCGGCTACGAGGTGCAGCAGTCGAACCAGATGCTCACGCTCACCCACAACCTGCTCTACGACTTCTCGGATCCGGGCAGCTACGTGGGC
>NZ_CAJMZF010000244.1:0-220 GCF_905220245.1 Paraburkholderia sp. J63
TCCCACATAGCTGCCCGGATCCGAGAAGTCGTAGAGCAGGTTGTGCGTGAGCGTGAGCATCTGGTTCGACTGCTGCACCTCGTAGCCGCCGAAGCTCGACATGAGACCGGCCACGAAGGTGCCCGTGGCCGTGACCGGCACCGTGACGACCGCCGTGTTCAGGATGTTGTTGCCGATGTCGCCATGCTCGTTGGCGAGCAGCGTGATGCCGTTGCCGCGA
>NZ_CAJMZF010000245.1:0-219 GCF_905220245.1 Paraburkholderia sp. J63
GCCCTTGCCGACCGTCAGGTCCGCACCGGCTGCCGCCTGCTGCACCAGACCCACCGAACCATCGTTGATCTGGTTCGTGATGTCGCTGATCGAGTTCGCGTTGCTGGTCACGGCCGTGTCGAGGCTGCCCAGCGCTGCGCCGACGTTGCCGTACGTGCCGCCCTGCACCGCGTAGACCGGTGCGCTGACCGCGCCAGTCGTGCCGTTGTACGTCGCGCC
>NZ_CAJMZF010000246.1:0-219 GCF_905220245.1 Paraburkholderia sp. J63
GTGGCCGTGGAAGAAGGTTGCGACCGCATCGATGCATCGCTCGCGGGCATGGGCGCCGGTGCGGGCAATGCGCCGCTCGAAGTGTTCATCGGCGCGGCCGAGCGCATGGGCTGGAACCACGGCACCGATCTCTACACGCTGATGGATGCCGCCGACGACATCGTGCGGCCTTTGCAGGACCGCCCGGTGCGCGTGGACCGCGAAACGCTCGCGCTCGGC
>NZ_CAJMZF010000247.1:0-207 GCF_905220245.1 Paraburkholderia sp. J63
TTGTGCAGCGCCACCGGCGTGGTCGCGTCCGTGCCGCCCAGCGTCAGCGAATCGTGCGCCGACGAGTCGTACGTCACCGCATCGGCCAGTTGACCGTTGATGTTCGTGATATCGCCCTGCAGCGTCGTCACGGCCTGATTCGTCGCAAACAGTTGCTGACCGTTCACCGCGTCCGTGCTCGATGCGCTCAGCAGCCCGTTGGCCACA
>NZ_CAJMZF010000248.1:0-207 GCF_905220245.1 Paraburkholderia sp. J63
TTGTGCAGCGCCACCGGCGTGGTCGCGTCCGTGCCGCCCAGCGTCAGCGAGTCATGCGCCGACGAGTCGTACGTCACCGCATCGGCCAGTTGGCCGTTGATGTTCGTGATATCGCCCTGCAGCGTCGTCACGGCCTGATTCGTCGCAAACAGTTGCTGACCGTTCACCGCGTCCGTGCTCGATGCACTCAGCAGCCCATTGGCCAAG
>NZ_CAJMZF010000249.1:0-196 GCF_905220245.1 Paraburkholderia sp. J63
CGAGAATCTCGCAGTCGAAGCGAAGAAGATGGAAAGCTACGGCGCGACGTGTATTTATGTGGTGGATTCGGGCGGTGCGCTCACGATGAACGACGTGCGCGCGCGATTCCGTGCCGTAAAACAGGTGCTAAAACCTGAAACGCAAACGGGCATGCACGCACACCATAATCTCTCGCTGGGCGTGGCGAACTCGATC
>NZ_CAJMZF010000250.1:0-193 GCF_905220245.1 Paraburkholderia sp. J63
TAATTGTTTGCGCCCAAGCGTGGTCAAGTTCATCTTTTCCGTGTGTTTCATTGAATACCAAATCAGGTGCTTGTTCAATGACGCAATGGACTAGTCGACTGCGTCATTGAAATGGCACTGGTCGAATTCGCCGCGATGGATCGTCGTACTTCCATTTAATCGGCCTGGGATTCTTGTTGTGCTCGCGGATATG
>NZ_CAJMZF010000251.1:0-190 GCF_905220245.1 Paraburkholderia sp. J63
TGCCGACCGTCAGGTCCGCACCGGCTGCCGCCTGCTGCACCAGACCCACCGAACCATCGTTGAGCTGGTTCGTGATGTCGCTGATCGAGTTCGCGTTGCTGGTCACGGCCGTGTCGAGGCTGCCCAGCGCTGCGCCGACGTTGCCGTACGTGCCGCCCTGCACCGCATAGACCGGTGCGCTGACCGCGCC
>NZ_CAJMZF010000252.1:0-177 GCF_905220245.1 Paraburkholderia sp. J63
CGTGGCGAACGCGACGGTGGGCAACGACGCCGTAAACCTGGCGCAGCTCGAAGCAATGGGTGCGACCGTCGATACGTCGGGCAACGTAACCAATGCGTTCGTGGCGTACGACGACACGTCGAAGGGTTCGGTGACGCTGGGCGGCGTGGGCTCCAGCACGCCGGTGGCGCTGCACAA
>NZ_CAJMZF010000253.1:0-173 GCF_905220245.1 Paraburkholderia sp. J63
GTGGCTTTGCCGTTCGCGCCAAAGAACGTGTCCACGGTCTTGAAGCCGGAAGTATTGAATTGGGCGATTTCGACGATTTGCCCGGTCGTGCCATAGAGCGTGGCGGTCTGAGAGCCGTCGGCGGCTAAATCGTACTTCGTGTAGCTCTTGTCGGTCTTGAACTCGAATTGCTG
>NZ_CAJMZF010000254.1:0-167 GCF_905220245.1 Paraburkholderia sp. J63
GCATCAGCGAGCTTGCCGTTGATGTTCGTGATGTCGCCTTGCAGCGTCGTTACGTTGCCCGCGAGATTCGTCACATCGCCCGAGAGGTTCGTCACGGCCTGGTTCGTCGCAAACAGTTGCTGACCGTTCACCGCGTCGGTGCTCGACGCGCTCAGCAGCCCGTTGGC
>NZ_CAJMZF010000255.1:0-163 GCF_905220245.1 Paraburkholderia sp. J63
GGCGGCCCGCGCGCCGGCCCTGCTGGAGGAACTGGAGCGGCGAACGGCGGATCGCGGCGTGCGCCAGGCCGGGGAGCCGGACTGGGTGACCTGGATGATGGAGGTCTCGAAGTACATCGGCGACCACACCGAACGCATTGCCACGAGCCTGCGTACGTTGGCG
>NZ_CAJMZF010000256.1:0-162 GCF_905220245.1 Paraburkholderia sp. J63
ATGGCCGCCAGTGCATACGCACTCCCACGCAGGATATCGACGAAGGTATGCTTCTCGTGCGTGAGATCGCGTTCGAGCACGAGCGCGATCTCCGCTTCCACCTTCGGCTGGATCAGTTGCGAGAGCGGAATCGGCTCGTTGTCGCCACAGGCCATCGAGGCA
>NZ_CAJMZF010000257.1:0-161 GCF_905220245.1 Paraburkholderia sp. J63
TTGGCCGACTGGCCCATGCTGATGGCGCCGGTGCCGCTGGCGGTGGCGAGGAAGCCGTTGGCGATGCCGTAGTTGCCGCTCGCGAGCGTGTCGCGACCGGTGGAGATCGCGCCCAGGCCGCTGGCCGTCGCGTTGCCGCCCAGTGCGATCGAGAAGTTACG
>NZ_CAJMZF010000258.1:0-159 GCF_905220245.1 Paraburkholderia sp. J63
GAAGCATTGGTGGACAAATCATGAACAAGGCATATCGCGTCGTCTGGAACGAAACTACAGGAAGCTGGGTAGCCGCTTCGGAACTGGCTACGGGGCGCAAGAAGGGCTCGTCGCGCAAGGCGAAGCTCCTGGCCTCGATTTCAGCGGTCGCTGCGCTGG
>NZ_CAJMZF010000259.1:0-158 GCF_905220245.1 Paraburkholderia sp. J63
CCGTCGTATGTGGTGGGTGGCCAGACGTACAGCAACATCGGCGAATCGCTGACGAACGTGGACGGCCGCGTGAGCGACCTGACCAACGAGCTCAACAGCGGCTCGGTGGGTCTGGTGCAGCAGGCGGCAGCCGGTGCGGACCTGACGGTCGGCAAGGG
>NZ_CAJMZF010000260.1:0-153 GCF_905220245.1 Paraburkholderia sp. J63
GTCGAGTTCGTGCAGGACAATCATTCGCGCTCGGCGAAGGGCGTCCTGCGCGGGCTGCATTATCAGATCCAGCATGCTCAGGGCAAGCTCGTGCGCGTGGTGGAGGGAGAGGTGTTCGACGTGGCCGTCGACATCCGCCGCAGCTCGCCGAAT
>NZ_CAJMZF010000261.1:0-150 GCF_905220245.1 Paraburkholderia sp. J63
CAGCCGCTCGGCCAGAAACCGGCTCGACCAACGGCTAATGAAGCGGGAGTCGCAGCGCAGCCGCTGCATGATCGCCTCACGTGTTTCGCCGTCGTCAAGCATCAGGATCAACCGGGCGCGCCGCGTGTCCGCTGCGCGCACCGTTTGGCT
>NZ_CAJMZF010000262.1:0-147 GCF_905220245.1 Paraburkholderia sp. J63
TTTGGCGTGACGGAGTTCCGCGAGATCGGCCGCCTGATCCTCGAAGTGTTCGACTCGCTGCGCGCGCATCCGGAAGGCGACGCCGCCACCGAGCAGCGCGTGCGCCGCGAGATCTTCGCGCTGTGCGAACGCTTCCCGATCTATTGA
>NZ_CAJMZF010000263.1:0-146 GCF_905220245.1 Paraburkholderia sp. J63
GCCGCGAACGGCACGCATTCGACCGCGGCAGGCGCGAACGCCATCGCGCTGGCGACGGACTCGACGGCGCTGGGTGCGAACTCGGCAGCGCGTGCGACCAACTCGGTCGCGCTGGGTGCCGGTTCGGTTGCCGATCGCGACAACTC
>NZ_CAJMZF010000264.1:0-144 GCF_905220245.1 Paraburkholderia sp. J63
GAACCTGTCCGCATTTTTGTGGGCGAGGCGGTTGAACAAATCGTTACCCGCGCGCCTGAGTGAATCGTTCACCGAACAGGATAGCAAACTGGTTCATAGCGGATTTCCAGTCGAATGCTGCGCGTACGGACTTGGCCAGCACGT
>NZ_CAJMZF010000265.1:0-144 GCF_905220245.1 Paraburkholderia sp. J63
TGCTTGACTACCCGGCGCTTTCTGCGTTGCTGCGTCAGCAGCAGAGAAACGAGATTATGCAGACTCTTTCGCGTTTCGTCAACATCTTTTTTAACGTCACCGTTTAAAAGCTGCTGGCTGAACGCCCCCGCCGTTTCCCGCGGC
>NZ_CAJMZF010000266.1:0-141 GCF_905220245.1 Paraburkholderia sp. J63
GTCGTTGCTCTTGCTGTACGAGCCGTCCTCACGCAGGAACACCTTCTGCGTGGCCCAGTCGTGGCGGTATTCGACCTTCACGGTGATCTGCTGCGTCGGATAGAACAGCAGGTCGAGCGCCACGTCCTGGCGCGTCGCGCC
>NZ_CAJMZF010000267.1:0-136 GCF_905220245.1 Paraburkholderia sp. J63
AACGGCTGTTTGTGGACTTCGTCACACTAGCGGTGTGAGCGGCTTTCTTTGCCTACTTTCTTTGCCGCCGCAAAGAAAGTAGGTGCCGCCCCGCACAGGGGCAACCCTGGCATACCGACGTGAATACAAGGAAACG
>NZ_CAJMZF010000268.1:0-131 GCF_905220245.1 Paraburkholderia sp. J63
TACTGGAGCAGCGCTTGCCCGAAATGCCCGATAAAGAACCGGTGCACGCCCACCGACTACCGGCGTATTCGACGATGGGAACACGAAGCGGTGCTTGAGGCGATGCAGTCCAGGCTGGATCGCCAGCTCGA
>NZ_CAJMZF010000269.1:0-129 GCF_905220245.1 Paraburkholderia sp. J63
CAGCCCGCGCTGTGGCACCGCGCGTAGTGTTTCCTTCACGCGCTTCAGTGCTGTGCCCGGCTCACCCGATGCCTCCAGCTTCACTGGATACAGGCTCGTGAACCAGCCCACGGTGCGGCTCAGGTCGAT
>NZ_CAJMZF010000270.1:0-128 GCF_905220245.1 Paraburkholderia sp. J63
CGCAAGCCGCATCAGCTTTCGGGCGGCCAGCAGCAGCGCGTCGCGCTCGCGCGCTCGCTCGTCAAGCGCCCGAAGCTGCTGCTGCTCGACGAGCCGATGTCGGCGCTCGACAAGAAGATCCGCCAGAA
>NZ_CAJMZF010000271.1:0-122 GCF_905220245.1 Paraburkholderia sp. J63
TACATGTTCGGATAGTTCGGGCCGCCGCCGCCTTCGGGCGTCACCCAGACGATGTTCTGCGTCGGGTCCTTGATGTCGCAGGTCTTGCAGTGCACGCAGTTCTGCGCGTTGATCTGCAGGCG
>NZ_CAJMZF010000272.1:0-120 GCF_905220245.1 Paraburkholderia sp. J63
GTGCAGCAGGCCAACGTCGATCTGCGCGTGGCGAAGGGCGAGCGCATCGTGGGCCGCAAGATCGGCCTTACGTCGCTTGCGGTGCAGAAGCAACTGGGCGTCGATCAGCCCGATTTTGGC
>NZ_CAJMZF010000273.1:0-119 GCF_905220245.1 Paraburkholderia sp. J63
TACGCGGGCGTGTATTCGAGCTTCCTGCGGCACTCGGAAGTGGCCGCGAAGAAGTACGGCCTGAAGACCGTGGACATCCTCGTCGAACTGGGCAGGCGCCGCATGGTGGGCGGCCAGGA
>NZ_CAJMZF010000274.1:0-117 GCF_905220245.1 Paraburkholderia sp. J63
GCCAATGTTTCGATGGGCTCGTGGAGCCAGGGGAATTACTTCAGTAGCTCGATGCCGTTCCTGAACCCGTTCGGCTACGACGGTGGTTCGATGTCCATGCCGAACATGGGTAGCGGC
>NZ_CAJMZF010000275.1:0-115 GCF_905220245.1 Paraburkholderia sp. J63
GGCCGCAGGCGCGGTCAGCGTGAGCAGCACGGACGCGGTGAACGGCGGCCAGCTTCACAGCGTGGCCAGCTCGACGGCCAGCGCGCTGGGCGGTGGTTCGACGGTCAACGAAGAC
>NZ_CAJMZF010000276.1:0-115 GCF_905220245.1 Paraburkholderia sp. J63
ATCCTCGTTGACCGTGGCACCACCGCCCAGCGCGCTGGCCGTCGAGCTGGCCACGCTGTAGAGCTGGCCGCCATTCACCGCGTCCGTGCTGCCCGCGCTCACGGCGCCTGCGGCT
>NZ_CAJMZF010000277.1:0-114 GCF_905220245.1 Paraburkholderia sp. J63
GGCCAGACCGACGTCTTCGCGCTCGGCAACAACATCACCAGCACTGCGAACAATTCGGTCGTGCTCGGCTCCGGCTCGGCAACCACGCGCGCCAACACCGTCTCGGTGGGCTCG
>NZ_CAJMZF010000278.1:0-111 GCF_905220245.1 Paraburkholderia sp. J63
TTGCCGATCGCTATCGAGTTCATCCCCGCCGCGTTCGCAATCATACCGAGCGCGGTGGCATTGTCGCCCTGAGCAACGGCCCCGTAACCCAATGCGTTCGACTGGGCACCG
>NZ_CAJMZF010000279.1:0-111 GCF_905220245.1 Paraburkholderia sp. J63
CGTGAGATCGCGTTCGAGCACGAGCGCGATTTCCGCTTCCACCTTCGGCTGGATCAGTTGCGAGAGCGGAATCGGCTCGTTGTCGCCATAGGCCATCGACGCGAACAGCGT
>NZ_CAJMZF010000280.1:0-111 GCF_905220245.1 Paraburkholderia sp. J63
CGCTTGGGCGGCTCGGCAACCTTCAGCGTCTTCAGACGCGGCGTGACGTCCACACCGAGGTCTTCGGGCTTGACCGTTTCCAGCGGCTTCTTCTTCGCCTTCATGATGTTC
>NZ_CAJMZF010000281.1:0-110 GCF_905220245.1 Paraburkholderia sp. J63
CTCGTGCGCGAGCGCGGCTACATCAACACGACGATGGCCGAGATCGCGCGGCGCGCCGGCATTTCCAATGCGAACATCTACATCTACTTCGGCTCGAAGCTGGAGGTCTT
>NZ_CAJMZF010000282.1:0-108 GCF_905220245.1 Paraburkholderia sp. J63
CGTGAAGCGGGATGGAAGGTCACGCCGCGCCAGTTGTTCGAGCGTCAGACCGTCGCGCTGCTCGCAGCGGTGGCGCAGCGCGCGCAAGCGTGCGCCGTCGAGGCCGTG
>NZ_CAJMZF010000283.1:0-103 GCF_905220245.1 Paraburkholderia sp. J63
CGCCTCGATGGCCTATGGCGACAACGAGCCGATTCCGCTTTCGCAACTGATCCAGCCGAAGGTGGAAGCGGAGATCGCGCTCGTGCTCGAACGCGATCTCACA
>NZ_CAJMZF010000284.1:0-100 GCF_905220245.1 Paraburkholderia sp. J63
AGGGCACGGATGGTACGGCAGTGGACTTCGCGGACCAGGACGGCAACACCCGCACGCTGAAGAACGTGACGGCAGGCGTGGCGGACACGGACGCGGTGAG